>CAIMOR010000119.1 GCA_903843125.1 uncultured Rhodospirillales bacterium | reverse complement strand
CGTTGAACTCGCGGGTGGCGGCGGCGCACAACAACCTGGGCACCTGCCGTCAGCGCCAGGGCCAGCTGGCCGAGGCCCTGGCCAGCCACGAGGCTGCGCTGGCGCTGGACCCGGGCTATGTCGAGGCGCTGTACAATCGCGGCGTGGTGCTCGGCCGGCTCGGCCGCGGCGCCGAGGCGCTGGGCAGCTACGAGGCGGCGCTGACCCTGGCGCCCGCGCATGCGCGGGCACAGAACAACCGCGGCATCCTGCTGCGGGAGCGGGGCCAGCCGGCCGCGGCGCTGGCCGCCTTCGACGCGGCGTTGGCCGCGCAGCCCGGTTTTGCCGAAGCCGCGGCCAATCGCGGCAATGCGCTGCGCGACCTCGGCCGCGCCGCCGAGGCCCTGGCCAGCTACGACCAGGCTTTCGCGCTGGGGCTGGAGAGTGCGGACACCTGGTTCCACCACGGCAACCTGCTGGCCGCGGCGCAGCGATACGCCGCGGCCGTGACCAGCTTCGACCGCGCGCTGGCGCTGCAGCCGGGCCTGGCGGCGGCGGCGGTCAATCGCGGCAATGCGCTGGCGGCACTAGGCCGGCAGGCCGAGGCGCTGGCGAGCCATCGGCTGGCCCTGGCAACCGAGGCGGACAGCGCGGAAGCGCTCTACGGCAGCGGGCTGGCCCTGAGCGCGCTGGGCCGCGAGCCGGAGGCGGCGGTGGCGTTCGACCGGGCCCTGACGCTGCGACCGGACCTGCCCTGGCTGCCCGGGGCCGCGCTGCTGAGCCGGCTGGCGGTGTGCGATTGGGATCGGCTGGCCGAACGGCGCGACGCCCTGCTGGCCCAGGTGGCGCGGGGCGAGCCGGCGGCCGATCCTTTCCTGCTGCTCGGCCTGGTGGATGCGCCGGGGCTGCACCGGCAGGCGGCGGCCATCTACGCCGCCCGGCATGACCCCGTGAGGGCTGCCCCGCCGCCGGTAGCGGGGGAGCGGATCAGGCTGGGCTATTTCTCGGCGGACTTCCACGACCACGCCACGGCCCATCTGGTCGCCGACCTGCTCGAGCGGCATGACCGCAGCCGGTTCGAGGTGACCGGGTTCCACTTCGGCCCGGCGCGGGATGGCGCGATGCGCCGGAGATTGCGGGCCGCGTTCGACCGTTTCGTCGATCTGGACGGGCTGGATGACCAGGCGGCGGCGGCACGGGCGCGGCAGGTGCCGCTGGATATCGCGGTCGACCTCAAGGGCTACACGCTGGGGGCACGGCCGGGCATCCTCGCCGCCCGCGCCGCGCCGGTGCAGGTGAACTGGCTCGGCTACCCCGGCACCATGGCGGCGGCGTGGCTCGACTACCTGATCGGCGATGCCACCGTGACGCCAGCCGCGGCGCAGCCGCTGTACCGCGAATGCCTGGTGCGGCTGCCGCACAGCTACCAGCCGAATGATCGCCATCGCGCCATCGGTGCCGAGATTCCGGGCCGGGCCGCCTGCGGGCTGCCGCCCGAGGGCTTCGTGTTCTGCTGCTTCAACAACAGCTGGAAGCTGCTGCCCGAGCAGTTCGGCGCCTGGATGCGACTGCTGCATGCGGTGCCCGGCAGCGTGCTGTGGTTGCTCGACTCCGGTGCCGCCCTGCAGGCCAATCTGCGGCGGGAGGCAGTGGCGCGCGGGATAGCGCCGGCGCGCCTGGTCTTTGCCCCGCGGGTGCCGCTGCCGCAGCACCTGGCGCGGCATGCCGTGGCCGACCTGTTCCTGGATACGCTGCCCTACAACGCCCACACCACCGCCAGCGACGCGCTTTGGGCCGGGCTGCCGGTGCTGACAAGGCCGGGTGAGGCCTTCGCCGGGCGGGTGGCCGCCAGCCTGCTGCGGGCGGTCGGGCTGGCCGAGCTGGTCGTCGAGACAGCCACCGAGTACGAGGCGCTGGCCCTGGCGCTGGCGCGCGACCCGGCGCGGCTGGCGGCGCTGCGCCAGCGCCTGGCGCTCAACCGCGCGACGGCGCCGCTGTTCGACACCGACCGCTTCGCCCAACACCTGGAGGCAGCCTTCACCGCCATGGTGCAGCGCCAGCGCGCCGGCCTGCCGCCCGCGCCCTTCGAGGTAACAGCGTAAGCGGCTTGCGCCCGCGGCTGGGGGCGGTATTCCCCTGGCTGATGCCTGCTCCCCTTCTCGGCGTCCTGCTGCAGCTTTCGGCGCTGGCGCTGTTCGTCTGCATGGACAGCCTGGTGAAGGCGCTGACCGCGCATTACGCCGTGCCGCAGCTGATGTGGGCGCGCTTCCTGTTCAGCCTGCTGGCCGCCAGTGTCGTGATCCGGCTGACGACCGGGCAGTTGCCCTGGCGCAGCCGGGCGCCTGGGCTGCAGGCGCTCCGCAGCCTGTTGCTGGCGGGCTGCAACCTGATGTTCTCCAATGCCCTGGCCGTGGTGCCGCTGGCCGACTGCACCGCCATCGGCTTCGCCTCGCCGCTGTTCACCGTGGCGCTGGCCAGGTTCTGGCTGCAGGAGAAGGTCAGCCCGCGGCGCTGGGCCGGGGTGATCACCGGGCTGGTGGGGGTGGTGATCGCGTTGCGGCCGCCCTTCCTGTTCGGCGGCGAGCCCCTGCCGCCGCAGGCGTTGCTGCCGCTGGGCACGGCCGCGCTGTTCGCCGTTTACCAGATCCTGACCCGCAAGCTGGCGGCCATCGACAACCCGCACACCACCATCCTGCATACCGGGCTGGCGGCCAGCCTGGCGACATCACTGGCGCTGCCGCTGGTCTGGGCGGCGCCCTCGGCGCCGGATTGGGCGCTGCTGGTGGCGCTCGGGGCGCTGGGCGGCGCCGGCCATGGCCTGCTGGTGCTGGCCTTCGCCCGGGCGCCGGCCAGCCTGCTCTCGCCCTTGTCATACAGCCAGCTCATCTGGGCCATGCTGGCCGGCGTTGTGGTGTTCGGCGACTGGCCGCGGCCCATGGCGCTGCTGGGCATGGCGATCATCGTCGCCGGCGGCATTCTCGTGGCGGTGCCGGAACGTGCGGCGCGGGCGACGGCTCAGCGTTAACCATGCTTGCGTCCGGCCGCTGGCTGGCCTAGCGATGACAACGCGATGACAGGACCTGCCACCATTCAAGCCGCCAGGCCGCTCCAGGACCAGCCCAGCCATCGGCGCGCCGCGCTGGACGCCGAAGCGGTGCGCGAGGCGTATCGCCGCTGGGCCGGTGTCTACGATACGGTGTTCGGCGCGGTGTCGGCCCCGGCCCGCCGCCGCGCCGTGGCGGCGGTGAACCGCCTGCCCGGCACGCGCGTGCTGGAGGTGGGTGTCGGAACCGGCCTGGCGCTGCCGCTCTACCGGCGCGAGAAGCAGGTGGTCGGGATCGACCTTTCCGCCGAGATGCTGGCGCATGCGCGCCGCCGGGTGGCCGGCCAGCGCCTGGGCAATGTGGAGACGCTGCTGGAGATGGACGCCGAGGCGATGAGCTTCGCCGACGCCAGCTTCGACCTGGCGGTGGCGATGTTCACGGCCACCGTGGTGCCGGACGCGCGCCGCCTGCTGGCCGAGATGCGCCGGGTGGTGAAGCCGGGCGGGCAACTGCTGTTCGTCAACCATTTCCGTGCCGAGCGCGGCATCCGCTGGTGGGCCGAGCGCAGCTTGGCGCCGCTGGCGCGCGGCCTCGGCTGGCATCCGGATTTCGCGCTGACCGACCTGTTGGCGAGTGCGGACGAGGCGGCGAGCATCGAGGAATGCGCGCCGTTCGGGCTGTTCACGCTGGTGCAGGTGCCGAACTGAGGTTGCGACGCCACCCGGCTGAGCCGCCGACGCGCTAAAACCCGGCCATTCCCGTCAGCAACTTGACATTCAGCGCCACGATCAGCGCCGCCGCCGCCCAGCCCAGCAGCACCTGCCAGCGCGGCGCCACCAGCGCACCCAACCGCTTGCGGTCCCCGGCCACCAGCATGAGCGGAATGACCGCGAAGGGCAGTTGCAGGCTGAGCACCACCTGCGACAGGATCAGCAGCCGCGCCGTGCCGCTTTCCCCCTGCAGCGCCGTCACCACCACCGCGGGCACGATGGCGACGCCGCGGGTGATCAGCCGGCGTATCGGCGGCGGCAGCCGCACCCCGAGGAAGCCCTCCATCACCACTTGGCCCGCCAGGGTGGCGGTGACCGTGGCGTTCAACCCGCACAGCAGCAACGCCAGCGCGAACAGCGTCGCCGCCACGGTGCTGCCGACCATCGGCGCCAGCAGCACGTAGGCTTGCTGGATCTCCGCCACTTCGGTGCGGCCGCCGGCATGGAACACCGCGGCCGCGGTGATCAGGATGGCGGAGTTGACCAGCAGTGCCAGGCACAGCGCCACCGTGCTGTCGATGCTGGCGAAGCGGATGGCTTCGCCACGCGCCTCCGGCGCGACGATGCGGGACTGCACCACGGCGGTGTGCAGGTACAGGTTGTGCGGCATGACCGTGGCGCCGAGGATGCCGATGGCAATGTAGAGCATCGCCTCGTTGGTCAGGATGTCGCGGCTGGGGAAGTAGCCGGCCAGCACCTCGCGCCAGATCGGCTGCGCCATGGCCAGCTGGATGGCGAAGCAGGCGAAGACGCCGAGGATCAGCCCGGCGACCAGCGCCTCCAGCCAACGGACGCCCTTGTGTTGCAGCCACAGCACCAGCAGCGCATCGGCGGCGGTCAGCACCACGCCGAGCAGCAGCGGGATACCAAAAAGTAATTCGAGCGCAATGGCGGTACCGATCAGCTCGGCCAGGTCGGTGGCGCAGATCGCCACCTCCGCCAGCAGCCACAGCGCCCAGTTGACGGGGCGCGGAAACCGCTCGCGGCAGAGCTGCGCCAGGTCGCGCCCGGTGGCGATGCCGACGCGCGCGCACAATGCCTGCAGCAGCATCGCCATCAGCGAGGACAGCAGCGCCACGCAGAGCAGCGTGTAGCCGAACGCCGAACCACCGGCGAGCGCGGTGGCCCAGTTGCCAGGGTCCATGTAGCCGACCGCGACCAGGTAGCCGGGCCCGATGAAGGCCAGCAGACGACGCAGCCGGCCGGCGCCGGCGGGTGTGGCCACGCTGCGATGCATCTCGGGCAGGCTGACCGCCGGTGGCGCAGCGGCGTCGGGCCGGGTCAGCATGGCCGGCTGGCGTCAAGGGATCGGCGGGTGTTCAATTCTGCAGGGCTTCCCTTGATATTCCAGCGCCTTAGCGGCGGAGCCCTGCAGTTGCGCACGGCGCTCCCGCCTGTCAAGGCCGTTGTGCCGGGCCGGCCGTGTTGTCGCAAGGCTGCAGCAGTTTGGCATTCACAGCCAGGCCTGCCGCAGCGGGAAGGTGCGGCGCTGGCTGCGTCGTTCGCCCGGCGCCGTACCAGCCCGCTGCGCCGGCGCGACTATGGTGGCGCTGTGGCGGCGGAGAATAGTCGGCCGCTCACTTGTGGCACACAGCAGGCGCGACTATGGTCCGCGCATGTTGCTTCCGGTTTCGCCGGGGGCGGCCCGTTGGTCGCGCCTTGCGCGTCGGCGGTTTCTTTGGACGATCGGCGGACGCCGCTTGGGGACGGGACACGCGATGCAACGTGTGATCGGGCGCTGGTTCAGGCTTACGGGGGCGGCGATGGCCACCCTGGCGGCACTGACCTTCTTTATGGGCTCCGCGATGAATGCCGCTGCGGCGGCCGAACAGATGATTGGTGCGCCGGTGCCCTGGGGCATCGGCCTGCAGGAAGCCGGGGGCGTGCTCAAGGAGCGCATCCACGAGTTCAATGACCTGGTGCTCTACATCATCATCGCCATCACGGTGTTCGTCTTCATCCTGCTGGCGCTGGTGGTGGTGAAGTTCAACGCCCGCGCCAACCCGGTGCCGTCGAAGACCAGCCACCATACCGGTCTGGAGATTGCCTGGACGGTGATCCCGGTGCTGATCCTGGTGGTCATCGCCATTCCGTCCTTCCGGCTGGTCTATTACGAGGACCGCGCCCGCGAGGCCGACCTGACGATCAACGTGCAGGGCCGCCAGTGGTACTGGCATTACGAATACCCGGACCAGGGCGGCCTGGCCTTCGACAGCCGCGCTATCCTGGCCGAGGACATCAACCCGGCCGCCGGCCAGATCCGCAACCTTTCCGTGGATGAACCGCTGGTGGTGCCGGTGG
The DNA here is from genome assembly GCA_903843125.1 of uncultured Rhodospirillales bacterium. Classification (GTDB taxonomy): domain Bacteria; phylum Pseudomonadota; class Alphaproteobacteria; order Acetobacterales; family Acetobacteraceae; genus CAIMOR01. The sequence goes on along the minus strand of CAIMOR010000119.1, from coordinate 48,064 downwards.
GCGCCAATATCCGCGTGATCACCACCGGGCAGGACGTGATCCACAGCTTCTTCGTGCCGTCGCTCGGCGTGCAGAAGTACACCATTCCCGGCCGCGCGCTGGAGACCTGGTTCCGCGCCGACCGCGAGGGCATCTTCTACGGCCAGTGCAACCAGATCTGCGGCACCAACCATTCGATGATGCCGATTGCGGTGCGGGCCGTGCCCGCCGCCGAATTCCAGGCCTGGGTCGAGGACGCGAAGAAGCGCCTCGCCTCGGCCGATGCCCCCGCCGTTGCGGCGACCGCTTTGGCCGTTGCGGAAGCGCCGGCCGGCACAACCTTGCAGATCGCGGAGGCCCGCCGGTAACCCCGGCGGACCTCCTGGCAGCAACAGACCGACCGGAAGCATCCCATGGCGTACGCGACCGACGCGCATCACGGCCACGACGACCACCACGGCGATCACACGCCTGGGTTCGTGGCGCGGTGGTTCTTCTCCACCAACCACAAGGACATCGGCACCCTTTACCTGATCTTCGCGATTTTCGCGGGGCTGATCGGGGCCGGCATTTCCGTGTTCATGCGCATGGAACTGCAGGAGCCTGGGTTGCAGTATTTTGGCAGCGGCCAGCAATGGAACGCGATGGTCAGCGCGCATGGCCTGATCATGGTGTTCTTCGTGGTCATGCCGGCGCTGATCGGCGGCTTCGGCAACTGGTTCGTGCCGCTGATGATCGGCGCGCCGGACATGGCCTTCCCGCGGATGAACAACATCAGCTTCTGGCTGCTGGTGCCGGCGCTGATGCTGCTGGCCGGCAGCATGTTCGTGGGTGAAGGCGCCGGCGCGGGCTGGACGATCTACACCCCGCTCAGTTCCGCCGGCCCTGGTGGGCAGACCGGCCCGGCGATGGACATGGCGCTGTTCAGCCTGCACCTGGCCGGCGCCTCCTCCATCATGGGCGCGGCGAACTTCATCACCACCATCTTCAACATGCGCGCCCCGGGCATGACCATCCACAAGATGCCGCTGTTCGTGTGGTCCATGCTGATCACCGCCTTCCTGCTGCTGCTGGCGGTGCCGGTGCTGGCGGGCGCCATCACCATGCTGATCACGGACCGCAACTTCGGTACGGCGTTCTTCGACCCGGCCGGCGGTGGTGACCCGGTGCTGTTCCAGCACCTGTTCTGGTTCTTCGGTCACCCCGAAGTCTACATCATGATCCTGCCGGCCTTCGGCATCATCAGCCACATCGTCAGCACCTTCTCGAAGAAGCCGATCTTCGGCTACCTCGGCATGGCCTACGCCATGACGGCGATCGGCGTGGTCGGCTTCATCGTCTGGGCGCACCACATGTACACCTCGGGCATCGAGGTCGACACGCGTGCCTACTTCATGCTGGCCACCATGGTCATCGCGGTGCCGACGGGGGTGAAGATCTTCAGCTGGATCGCCACCATGTGGGGCGGCTCCATCACCTTCAAGACGCCGATGCTGTTCGCCATCGGCTTCATCTTCCTGTTCACCGTCGGCGGCGTCACCGGCGTCAAGCTGTCGAACACCGGCGTCGACGTGGTGCTGCACAACACCTACTATGTGGTGGCGCACTTCCACTACGTGCTGAGCCTGGGCGCCGTGTTCGGCATCTTCGCCGGATTCTACTACTGGATCGGCAAGATGAGCGGGAAGGAATACCCGGAGATCCTCGGCAAGATCCATTTCTGGATGCTGTTCATCGGCGTCAACCTGACCTTCTTCCCGCAGCACTTCCTGGGCGCGCAGGGCATGCCGCGGCGCTACCCGGACTATCCGGACGCCTTTGCCGGCTGGAACTACGTGTCCTCGATCGGCTCCTACATCTCCTTCGCGTCGCTGCTGCTGTTCATCTTCATCGTGTTCAAGACGCTTGCATCCAAGGCCACGGTGCCGGCAAACCAGTGGGGCGAGGGTGCCACCACGCTGGAATGGCAGGTTGCCAGCCCGCCGCCCTTCCACACCTTCGAGGAGCTGCCGCGCATCCGCTGAGGCGGATGAACGCAGGGGTTGCTACATGAGCCAGGCCATTGCCGACAGCACGAAGGGGGGCTCTGCCCCCCTTCCCTATTCCGCGAACCCGTCCGAGGTGGGCGACTGGTTCCAGCTGCTCAAGCCGCGGGTGATGACGCTGGTCGTCTTCACCGGGCTGGTTGGTCTGCTGGTGGCTCCGGGCTATCTGCACCCGGTGCTGGCCGTCACCGCCATCCTGTGCATCGCCGTCGCGGCCGGCGCCGCGGGTGCCATCAACATGTGGTACGACCGTGACATCGACGCGATCATGCGGCGCACCCGGTCGCGGCCCATTCCGGCGGGGCGGATCGAGCCTGGCGCGGCGCTGGGCTACGGCATCTTCCTGGGCGCCATGTCGGTCTGCGTCATGGGGCTGGCGACCAACTGGGTCGCCGCCGCCGCGCTTGCCTTCAGCATCGGCTTCTACGTCTTCGTCTACACCATCTGGTTGAAGCGGCGGACGCCGCAGAACATCGTCATCGGCGGGGCGGCGGGCGCGTTCCCCCCGATCATCGGCTGGGCGGCGGTCACCGGCAACGTGACGCTGGAGCCGCTGGTGCTGTTCGCCATCATCTTCCTCTGGACCCCGCCGCATTTCTGGGCGCTGAGCCTCTGGGCGCAGATCGACTACGAGAATGCCGGCGTGCCGATGCTGCCGGTGGTCGCCGGTGCGCGGGAAACCCGGCGCCAGATCCTGCTCTATACCGTGGTGCTCGCCCCGTTCGGGCTGGCGCCCTGGCTGCTGGGGTTTGCCGGGCCGGCCTATGCCGTGGTGGCCGGCGGACTCGGGCTGATCTTCCTGTACTACGCTGTTTCGGTGTGGCGGGATCCGCAGGACGCCACCGGCCGCAGCCTGACCAATGACGCGCCGGCGCGCCGAACCTTTCGCTTCTCCCTGCTGTACCTGGCGCTGCTGTTCGCGGCGCTGGCGGCCGAACACCTGGTGCTGCGATGACCCCCGACGAGAGAGCCGCCTTCGACCGCCGCCGCCGGCAGCGCAACTGGGCCATGCTCGGGGCGCTGGGTGCGCTGGTGGTGCTGTTCTACTTCATCACCATCGCCAAGTTCGTGCATCACTGAGGCCGCCGAATGGACCTGCAGCGCCGCAACCGGGTGATGGCGATGGGCGTCGCCGGCTTCGTCGCCGGCATGGTCGGGTTGGCCTTCGCCTCTGTGCCGCTGTACCGCATGTTCTGCCAGGCCACCGGCTACAACGGCACGGTGCAGGAAGGGGCAGCCGCGGCGCCCGGTGCCGGCGATGTCACGCTGACCATCCGCTTCAACGCCAACGTCAACCCCGGGCTGCCCTGGCACTTCGCGCCGGAGCGCCGCAGCATGCCACTGCGCGTCGGCGAGGAAGGCATGGCCTTCTACACCGCTGCCAGCACGGCGACCGAGGCGACCACCGGCGTTGCCACCTACAACGTCACGCCGGAAGTGGTGGGCCGCTATTTCCACAAGACCGCCTGCTTCTGCTTCAACGAACAGACCCTGGCGGCGGGCCAGCAGGCGGAGATGCCGCTGACCTTCTGGGTGGACCCGGAAATTGCACGCGACCCGAATACCGCGGGAATCCGCACCATCACCATCAACTACACCTTCTTCCGCACGCTGGAGGACGCCGCGCGCAGCGGTGCGCTGGCCAATGCCGGCCCGCATGTCGGCCCCTTGGTGCGCTGAAGGTTAAATCCTTGCCGCGCCGGCCACCGGGGCCGGCAAATCGCCCCGGGCGGGCTTGATCCGGAACCCGTTTTCGGGATTGATGCCAGCCGAACGGCAGAACCCCGAAAGGGGTCTTTGCCTCGCCATGTAACGACCAGGACGCGCAATGGCCACGAGCACCACAGTCACCGCGGACGGCGAAATTGCGCCCCCGCACAAGCATCCCTATCACCTCGTCGACCCGTCGCCCTGGCCGCTGGTTGGTGCCTTTTCCGGCGGCGCGCTGGTCTCCGGCATCATCCTGAACGCGCATTACGGCACGCGCTGGGTGTTCTTCGTCGGCCTGGCCGGCGTGCTGCTGACCATGTTCATGTGGTGGCGCGACGTGGTGAAGGAGGCCCATACCCCGGGCCTGCACACCGCCATCGTGCGGATCGGCCTGCGCTACGGCATGACGCTGTTCATCGCTTCGGAAGTGATGTTCTTCGTCGCCTTCTTCTGGGCCTATTTCCACTTCGCGCTGTACCCCGACCACGTGCTGAGCATGGACCCGGCGACGGTGGCGGCGCACGGCACCACGCCGGCGGTGTGGCCGCCGCACGGGGTGAAGACCTTTGACCCCTTCGGCCTGCCCTTCCTGAACACCATGATCCTGCTGCTCTCGGGCTGCACGGTGACCTGGGCGCACCACGCGCTGATCGAGGGCAATCGCGCCCACCTGAAGCTCGGCCTGGGCATCACCATCCTGCTCGGCCTCGCCTTCACCACCTGCCAGGCCATCGAGTATTCGGAAGCGCCCTTCGCCTTCGCCGGCGGCGGCGTCTATCCCTCCACCTTCTTCCTGGCCACCGGCTTCCACGGCTTCCACGTCATCGTCGGCACCATCTTCCTGACGGTGTGCTTCTTCCGCTCGCTGGCCGGCCATTTCACCCCGCAGCGCCATTTCGGCCTCGAGGCGGCGGCCTGGTACTGGCACTTCGTTGACGTGGTCTGGCTGTTCCTGTTCGTCGCCATCTACTGGTGGGGCGCGGGCGAGATCGTCTCGCATTGATGCCATGACCGCATCGGGGGGAGGAGCCCCGCTCCTCCAGACCGCACTTCTGGGCCGCTGTCCGCGTTGCGGGCGCGGCCCTTTGTATTCCGGGCTGCTGCGGTTCCGGCCGGCCTGCAGCAGTTGCGGCTTGCCGCTGACGCCCTACGACGCTGGCGACGGCGCCGCGGTGGCCGGCATCTTCATCGTCGGCACGCTGGCCATCATCAGCGTCATCGTGGTGGACGTGAAGTACCAGCCGCCGCTCTGGGTTCATGCGGTGGTCTGGCCGCTGCCGGTCCTGGCGCTGGCCATCTGGGTCATGCGCGTGGCCAAGGCCGCCCTGGCCGCGGCGCAATGGCGGCATCGCCAGGGGGAGATCGAGTCCTGAGCAAGCGCGGTTTGCCGGTGTTCTGGCCCTTGCTGGCGGCACTCCCGGTGCTGGCGGTGCTGCTGGCGCTCGGCACCTGGCAGGTGCGGCGGCTGCACTGGAAGGAAGCCGTGCTGGCCCAGCTGGCCGCTGCCGAGCATGCCGCGCCGGTGCCGCTGGATGCCGCGCTGCCGCAGCCCTGGACCCGCCTGCAGGTGACCGGACGGCTCGACAATGAACGCGAGGTGCTGCTGGGCGCCGAGGTGCGCGGCAGCCGCATGGGGGCGCAACTGGTCACACCGCTGCTGCGCCCGGGCCAGCCGCCACTGCTGGTGCTCCGTGGCTGGGTGCCGCTGGACCGGACCCAGCCGATCAACCGGCCGACCGGCGAGGTGACGGTGACCGGCTATGTCCGCGAAGGCGAGCAGGCCGGTTGGGTTGCCGCCAAGGACGACCCGGTGACGCGGCTGTTCTACACCTTCGACCCGTCGGCGATCGGCCAGGCGCTGGGTCTCCCGCCCGTGCTGCCTTTCGGCCTGGTGGCGGTGGGGGAGGCGATGGGCAGCCAACTGCCGGTGCCGGCCACCAGCCTGCCGAAGCCGGAGAACCCGCATCTGGGCTATGCGCTGACCTGGTACGGGCTGGCGCTGACGCTGGTCGGCGTGGTGGCCGCCTTCACCTGGCGGCGCTGGAAGGAGGCCACATGAACGCGGCCTACGCGCGGCTGAAGACGCGCTTCGCCCGCATCGCCACCCTGGGCGAGGCCGGGGCGATGCTGGGCTGGGACGCCTCCGCGATGATGCCGCCGGGTGGCGGCGCGGCGCGCGGTGAGCAACTGGCGACGCTGGCGGGGTTGGCGCATGAGCTGCTGACCGCGCCGGACGTGGCAGACGACCTGGCGCAGGCAACGGCGGCAGGGGACTGGGACACGGCGAACCTCGACCTGATGCGCCGCAGCCATGCGCGGGCCACCGCGCTGCCGACCAGCCTGGTGGAAGCCAGCACCCGCGCCAGCAGTGCCTGCGAAAAAGTCTGGCGCGGCGCCAAGGCGGCCAGCGATTTCGCCGCGGTGCAGCCCTTCCTGGCCGAGGTGGTGCGGCTGCAGCGGGAGACGGCGCAGGCGCTCTCGGCGGCCTCGGGCCTCAGCCCCTATGACGCGCTGATGGAAGGCTACCAACGCGGCGTCACGGCGGCCGAGGTCGAGCCGGTCTTCACCGCCTACGAAGCTTTCCTGCGCGAGGCGCTGCCCCTGGTGGAGGAGCGCCAGGCGCGTGGCCCGGCCGCCCTGCCGCTGGGCGGACCCTTCCCGGTGGCGGCGCAGCGGGCGTTATGCCGCAGCCTGAGCCAGCGCGTCGGGCTGGACTACGACCACGCCCGCCTGGACGAATCGCTGCACCCGTTCTGCGGCGGCACGCCGACGGATATCCGCATCACCACCTTCTACAGCGAGACCGAGGTCTCCAAGGCGTTGATGGGCGTGCTGCACGAGACCGGGCACGCGATGTACGAGCGCAACCTGCCCGCGGCCTGGGCGCGCCAGCCGGTAGGCGAGGCGGCCGGCATGGCGGCGCATGAATCGCAGAGCCTGATCGTGGAAATGCAGGCCTGCCGCAGCGACGCTTTTCTGCGTTTTCTCGGGCCGGAACTGCTGGCCAGCTTCGGGGGTGATGCAGCGCAATATGCCCCCGAGAACCTTGGTCGGCTGTGGCGCCACGTCTCGCGCGGCTTCATCCGGGTGGACGCGGACGAGATCACCTATCCCGCCCACGTCATCCTGCGCTTCCGGCTGGAACAGGCGCTGATCGGCGGCGACCTGGCAGTGGCCGACCTGCCGGAAGCCTGGAATGCGGGCTTCCACCAGTTGCTGGGCGTGCGGCCGCCGAATGATGCGCAGGGCTGCCTGCAGGACATCCACTGGCACGATGGCGCCTTCGGCTACTTCCCCAGCTACACGCTGGGCGCCATGGCCGCGGCGCAGCTGATGCAGGCGGCGCGTGCTGCGGTGCCGGGGCTGGAGGACGCCCTGGCCCGCGGCGAGATGGCGCCGCTGATGGGCTGGCTGCGCGAGAAGGTCCACAGCCAGGGCAGCCGGCTCGGCTTCCAGGACCTGCTGCGCCACGCCACCGGCAAGCCCCTGGACCCCGGCGCCTTCACCAACCACCTGCGGGCGCGCTACCTGGGCTGAGCCGGCGGCGCCCGCCGCACAGCCACCAGCGCCGGCGCGGCCCGGCGGCCTGACGCGGCTGTGACCATGGCGTGGCGATTTCGTCGCAGCGCCCGGAGCCGGCGGGTTAAACTGCGTCCATGCCGCATGCCATGCCGTTGATGGCGACCCTCGTCGCCGCGCTCTCCGCCGCCCTGCTGCTGGGGGTGGTGGCGCGCAAGCTGACCCTGCCGCCCATCGTCGGCTATCTGCTGGCCGGCATCGCCATCGGCCCGCATACGCCGGGCTTTGCCGGTGACATGGAACTGGCCGGCGAGTTGGCCGAGATCGGCATCGTGCTGCTGATGTTCGGCGTCGGGCTGCATTTCTCCCCGCGCGAGCTGGCCGATGCGCGCGGCGTGGCGCTGCCGGGGGCCATCGGGCAGATGCTGGTGGCGACGCTGCTGGGCTGGGGCCTGGCCAGGTTGTGGGGCTGGGGCGATGGCGCCGGACTGATCTTCGGCCTGTCGCTGTCGGTGGCCAGCACCGTGGTGCTGCTGCGCGCACTGCAGGAACGCGGCGAGGAGCGCAGTCCGGTCGGCCATATCGCCGTCGGCTGGCTGGTGGTGGAGGACCTGGCGATGGTGCTGGCCCTGGTGCTGGCACCCATTGCGGCGGGGCTGCTCGACGGCGCCGCGCCGGCCGGCTGGGGCCTGCTCAACTCCGTCGGTATCACGCTGGCGAAGGTGGTGGCCTTCGTCGCACTGATGCTGGTGGTGGGCGCCCGGGTGCTGCCCTGGTGCCTGTCGCTGGTCGGCGGCCTGCGCTCGCGGGAGCTGTTTTCGCTGGCGGCGCTGGTCGCCGCCATCGGCGTGGCATTCGCGGCCTACGCGGTGTTCGAGGTCTCGTTGGCGTTGGGCGCCTTCCTGGCAGGCATGGTACTGGGCCAGTCGCCGCTGAGCCAAAAGGCGGCGGAGCAGACCCTGCCGCTGCGCGATGCCTTTGCCGTGCTGTTCTTCGTCTCGGTCGGCATGCTGTTCGAACCCGCCATCCTGTGGAACCGGCCGCTGGAGGTGGCGGGCACGCTGGCGGTGGTGCTGCTGGGCAAGTCGGCGGCGGCCTTGGCGCTTGCGCGGGCATTGGGGCAGCCCCTGCCGGCGGCGCTGACCATTGCTGCCGCGCTGGGCCAGGTCGGCGAGTTCAGCTTCATCCTGGCCGGCCTGGGCGTGGCGGAGCACGTGCTGCCGGCCGCGGGCCGAGACCTGGTGCTGGCCGCGGCGCTGCTCAGCATCGGGCTGAACCCGCTGCTGTTCCGGCTTGCCGACCACCTGGGTGGTGCGCGCGATGGCGCTACCGGAAGGTGACATCCCGTACCGAGCAGCTTTCCAGCGGCGACCATTCCCGGCGGTTCTGGTCGGCCAGCACCAGCGCCACGTCCAGCAGGCAGCCGCCGCCGGCGGGCATGGTGATCCACAGCCGGCCGCCGGGGGCGAGCGGGCCGGTGATCAACAGGTCGAAGGCGGTGGCGATCTGGCCCTGCGGCGCCACGTAGAGCTCCAGGATCGGCTGGCCGGTGCCGTTGATGAACTCGAAGCTGGGGTCGTCCGTCGGCGGCGCGGGTTCACCCCAGACGATCTGCGGATTGGCGCAGAGGTCCACCTTGAAGCGCTGCTCCTCGACGCCGCCGGCGAACTCCACCAGCACGTCCTGGCGACATTCCCCGCTGGCCGGGCGCATTTCCGCCTCGGCGCGGTTCGCCAGGGGCGTTGCGTTCAGCTTGCGGCCCCAGTCGCCCGACCGCGACGGCGAGGCGTAGACGCCGACGATGCTGCGCCCGGTGTGGTTCTGCAGCTTGAAATGCGTATCCGCCAGGGCCGGGCCGGCCGCCAATACCGTCGCGGCCCAGGCCAGCAACCACCACCGACGCTTCATCAAGTCCCCCGTCACGCGCGATACGGCGGGACGATAGCAGGGCCGGCGCGCCGCGTCATTCGGGCAGGGTCAAAAGCCTGAGGAGCAGGCAGCCGACATGAAAAAGCCCCGGTACCATCGCTGGCGCCGGGGCTTTCTCATTGTCGGAAGGCTGGATTCAGCGCTTCGGGTCGGCGGCGTCGCGGGCCGCATCCTTCGCGCCGCCGACGGCGTTCTGCACCTTGCCCGCGGTCTTCTCGGCGGCGCCGGAGGCCTGGGTCTTCGCATCCCCCATCACCTTGCCGGCAGCTTCCTTCACCGCACCCTTGACCTGGTGGGCGGTGCCTTCAACGCGGTCCTTGTCCATGGCGTCAGTTCCCTTGGTGAGCGGGCGCTCGATGCGCCGGCTTCAGGGGCATAACGCCAGCCCGGGGCGGAGAGTTGCCTGCCCGGCCGCTCGCCGCCGGTTCAGCGGAACGGGATCGAGTACATCAGGCCGCCGTGGTTCCACAGGCCGTTGAGGCCGCGGGCCAGCTTCAGCGGGCTGGCCTGGCCGACGTTGCGCTCGAACACCTCGCCGTAGTTGCCGACGGCACGGATGGCGTTCAGCGCCCAGGCATTGTCCAGGCCCAGCGTCTTGCCGAACTCACCGGTGGTGCCGAGCAGGCGCTGGACGGTCGGGTTGGTGCCGGCCGCCTGGGCCTGGGCATTGGCCTGGGTCACGCCGTATTCCTCGGCCTCCACCAGCGCGTTGTGGATCCAGGCAATGGTGTTGGTCCATTGCACGTCGCCATTGCGGGTGAAGGGGCCGAGCGGTTCCTTCGAGATGGTCTCCTCCAGCACCATGTAGGCGGCGGGGTCGCGGGCGCTGGTCAAGGCGCCGGCGAGCGCGCTGGCGTCCTGGGTCATGGCGTCGCAGCGGCCGGCGTAGAAGGCCTCGTACATCGTGTCGATACGCTCGAACACCACCGGGCTGAACTTCAGGTTGCGGCCACGGAAGGTGTCGCCGAGGTTGAGTTCATGCGTGGTGCCCTGGGCCACGCAGATGGTGGCGCCATCCAGGCCCGCGATGTTGCGGACATTGGCGTCGCGGCGCACCGCGAAGCCCTGGCCGTCGTAGAAGTTGACCGGCCCCTGAGCCAGGCCGAGGCCGGTGGCGCGGGAATAGGTCTGGGTGCTGTTGCGGAACAGCACGTCGATCTCGCCGGTCTGCAGCGCGGTGAAGCGCGCCTGGGCGGTGAGGGGCACGTAACGGACCTTGCCGGCATCACCCAGCACCGCGGCGGCGACGGCGCGACAGTAATCCACGTCCAGCCCGCGGTATTCGCCGCGGCTATCCGGCGCCGAGAAGCCGGCGAAACCCTGCGACACGCCGCAGATCAGCGTGCCGCGCGCCTTCACTGCGGCGAGGGTCTGCTGGGCCTGCGCTGTGCCGGTGAGGGCAAGGGCCGCGACGGCGGCGAGGATCAGGCGTTTCATGCTGGACATCCCTTAAAGGCTGGCGAGGGCGGCTTCGACGGCGTCGCCGAAGCGGTCCACGATGGTGTCGATCTGCGCCGGCGTGACGATGTAGGGCGGCGCCAGTATCGCATGGTCCCCCTGCACGCCGTCGATGGTGCCGCCCATGGGGTAGCAGGCCAGGCCGCGCTTGAAGGCTTCCTGCTTGACCCGGTCGTTCAGTTTCAGGCCGGGGGCGAAGACCTGCTTGGTCGCGCGGTCGGCCACGAACTCCACCGCCCAGAACAGGCCACGGCCGCGGATGTCACCGACATGCGCCTGGTTGCCGAAGCGTTCGGTCAGGCGCTGTTCCAGCCTGGCGCCCATGGCCTGGACGTTGGCCAGCAGGTTGTCGTCCCGCATCACCTGCTGCACCGCCACGGCGGCGGCGCAGGCCACCGGGTGGGCCTGGTAGGTGTGGCCATGCATGAAGGCGCCGGAACCGCTGCGCAGCCCCTCGATGACGCGGCCGGAGACGAGGATGCCGCCGATCGGCTGATAGCCGCCGCCGAGCCCCTTGGCGACGATCTGGATGTCGGGCGCGATGCCCTCGGCTTCCCAGGCATGCAGCGTGCCGCAGCGGCCGACGCCGGACATCACCTCGTCGAGGATCAGCAGCGCGCCGTGGCGGTCGCAGACCTCCCGCACCGCCTTGAAGTAGCCGGGCAGGGCGGCGACACAGCCCAGCGTCGCGCCGACTACGGTTTCCGCGATGAAGGCGATGACATTCTGCGGCCCGAGGCGCTGGAACTCGGCCTCCAGCTCGCCGGCCAGCCTCGCCACGTAGTCGGCGTCGGTCTCGTCGTCGCGGCGGTCCCGGTAGGGGTAGCAGGGTGAGACGTGGGAGAAGGCGTCGCTCAGGATGGGCGCATAGGGCGCCTTGCGCATGGCGTTGCCGCCGGCCGCGAGGGCGCCCAGCGTATTGCCGTGGTAGCTCTGGCGCCGGGCGATGAACCTGGTGCGCTGCGGCTGGCCGGTCTCATGGAAGTACTGGCGCGCCATCTTCAGCGCGGCCTCGTTGCCCTCGGAGCCGGAGGAGCAGAAATAGGCGTGGGTCAGGCCGCCCGGCGCGTGGCCGACCATCATGTCCGCCAGTTGCTCGGCGCTGTCGCAGCTGAAGAAGCCGGTATGCGCGTAGCAGAGCTGGTCCACCTGGGCCTTGATCGCCTCGATCACCCGGGGGTGGCCATGGCCGAGGCAGGCCACCGCGGCGCCGCCCGAGCCATCGATGATCTCGCGGCCGGTCTCGTCATACAGGTAGATGCCCTGGCCACGGACGGCGCGCGGCGGCGTGCTGCGCAGGCTGCGATGGACGACATGGCTCATGCTGCTTCGGGCTCCGCTAGGTCTTGGCCGGGCCTGGGTCCGGCGCCGTGACGCCGACGCCGAGGAACTTCGAGAGGTCGTAGGCGTGGTCCTCAACGCCCAGCGTGCTGGAGAAGGTGCCCAGCGGCAGCAGCGTGCCGTCGGCCAGCTGCAGTTCCAACCGCAGTGGCTTGAGCCAGCCGCGTGGGCGCCGGACGATGGCGATGGCGTCGATGGCGGCGCGGTCCCCGGCCCAATCACGCTGGGTGAACAGCAGCGGGCTGCGACGCAGGCTGACCTGGTTGGTCTCGGGGTCCAGGCTGATGCTGCTGAACAGGAAGTTGACCAGGCCCCAGATGCCGTAGCCGATCATCAGCGCACCGCCGACCATCAGGCGGCCCAGCGGCGCCCCGGACCATCGGGCCGAATCGAGGCCCAGCTCGATGGCGAAGCCACCGAAGGCGGCGTAGCCGGCGACGCGGCCGAGCGCCAGCAGGGTGGGGTCGCAGCGGCGGGTCAGCCTCATGGCGCGGTCAACAGGCCGACGGTGGCACCGGCCAGGCAACAGGCGATGCTGGCGGCAACCAGGCTCGGCAGGCCAAGGCGGATGATCTCGGCGCGGCGGGACGGGCACATGGCCGCCATGCCGGTGACCATGATGCCGACCGAGCCGAAATTGGTGAAGCCGCACAGCGCGTAGGTCAGGATGACGCGGGAGCGTTCCGACAACCCGGCGCCGCCGCTGGCCGCAAGCTGCAGGTAGCTGACGAACTCGTTGATGACGACCTTGACGCCGAGCGATTGCGCCACCGTGGCGCATTCGGCGGCGGGAATGCCCATGGCCCAGGCCAGTGGCCAGAACAGCCAGCCGGCCAGGGTCTGCAACGTCAGCCCGGTGAGCGGCTCCAGCAGGGCGTTGGCCAGCGCAACCAGGGCCACGAAGACGATCAGCGACGCCATGATGCCGAGCAGCAGCTGCAACCCATCCGCGGTGCCGCGGACGATCGCGTCCATGCTGCTGTCGTACAACGCCGGGGCGGGGCCTTCCTCGGTCGGGGCCAGGCCGGCGGGGCGGTCCTCAGGCAGCATCAGCAGCGACGCCAGGACGGAGCCGGGTGCGGCGATGAGGCTGGCGACGAGCAGCTGGCCGGCGGCGTCCGGCACCACCTGGCTGATCATCTGCGCATAGACCACCAGCATGTTGCCGCTGATGGTGGCGAGGCCGGCGACCATGACGACGAAGAGCTCCGCCCGCGAAAGGTCGGCCAGCCAGGGGCTGATCAGCAGGGGCGCTTCCACCATACCCACGAAGATGTTCGCGGCCACCGAAAGGTTGCAGGCGCCGGACAGGCCGAAGGCCCGCTTCAACCCCCGGGCCAGGATGGCGACAACGAAGGGCAGCACCTTCCAGTGGTACAGCAGCGCCGAGAGCGCGCCGACCACCAGCACCAGCGGCAACGCCTGGAAGAACAGGATGAAGCTGGCACCCGGCGCGGCCTCGGCGAAGGGCAGCGGCCCACCGCCCAGGTAGCCGAACACCAGCGAGGTGCCCTGCCGGGTCGCACGGGCCAGGGCCTCCACCGCGTCGCCGACGCTGGCGAAGCCGGCGCGAATGGGCGGCACATGCAGCAGCAGCGCGGCCAGCACGACCATGCTGCCCAGGCCGGCGACAACGACGCGGGCGCGCACGCCGCGGCGGCAACCGCCCACCGCCCAGGCCAGGGCGCAGAGCAGCAGCAGGCCGCAGCCGGATTGCAGCTGGAGCATCATGCGGCGTCCTCGACGTCCAGGCTGTCGACGCGGGCGCCCGCCTTGACGATCTTTTCCGTGGTGATCTCGATCTCGCGCAGGTCTTCCTGGGCACCGCCGAAATGGCTGCGCAGCTTCCTCACCCGCTCGTCCAGGCGCTTCACCTCGGCAACCAGCCGACTGGTCTCCGCCTTGATGCGCCCGGCCTCGGCGCGGATGCGGACATCCTTCAGCAGCGCCCGCATGGTGCCCAGCACGGCCCAGAGCGTACTCGGCGAGACGATGTAGACGCCGCGCCGGGCCGCCTCGGCGACCACGTTCGGGTGGCTGGCGTGCAGTTCGGCGAAGATGGCTTCGGAAGGCACGAAGATCAGCGCACCATCGGCGGTCTCGCCGGGCAGGATGTAGCGCTCGGCCACGTCCTTGACGTGCTTTTGCACGTCGGCCGCGAACTGGCGCGTCGCGGCGCTGCGGCTGGCGTCATCGGTGGCGGCGTGCAGGCTGCGAAAAGCCTCGAGCGGGAACTTGCTGTCCACCACGATCGGCCCGGGCGGATGCGGCAGGCGGATCAGGCAGTCCGCGCGGCGGCCATTGGTCAGCACGTGTTGCAGCGCGAAGCCGGCCTCCGGCAAGCGGTCGCGCACCAGGTCCTCCAGCTGGGTTTCGCCGAAGGCGCCGCGCGCCTGCTTGTTGCCGAGGATGGCAGCCAGCGAATGCACCTGGCTGCCCAGCGCTTCCAGGTTGGCGCGGGCGGCGTCGATGACCGACAGGCGGGCCTGGATGTCCTGCGCCGAGCGGGAGACGCGATCCGACTGGCCGGACAGCGCCTCGCCCAGCGCGCGGGTCTGGTCCAGCATCAGCGCGGTGACCTGCTGGGCCAGCTTGTCGGTGCCGCCGCCGGGCGCGCGCAGCAGCAGCACGGCCAGCACCGCCGCCAGCAGCAGCAGGACAAGGATGAGGAGCGCGGCTTCCTGCGACATGCGACGGCTTTCGATTCGCGGCGCGCATCATGCGGGAACTGGGGCGGGTTGGCGACGCGGCAGGTGCGGCGGCGCCGAGGTCGACCGGTCGCGCCCCGCGTCCGTCGGAATTTGCAAATGCGACTGATTCGCATATAGGCTACGCCATCAACAGGAGACTCCGATGGCTTGCACGCTGCCGACCGCACCGGGCCGCTTGCCCGCACATTCCCGCGCCGGCCTTGGTCGCGGCAACCAGGGCCTGGCGCCGCAGCCAGGGTCCGGCGAGCCGGTCGGCATGGAAGTTCATCGGTCCTGCGGCCTGGCGGCGCTGGTTGCCCTGATGGGGCTTCACCGCGCCGTCCAGCAAAGTCGCCGGGACCGCCAGGCGCTGGCCGCCGCCCAGGCGCCTCCCGCCCCTGCGCACCCAGCGAGGCAGCCGTCAGGCTGACGCTGCGCCGGCGGCGTCATCAGTGCCGGAAGTGGCGCATCCCGGTGAACACCATCGCCAGCCCGGCCTTGTCGGCGGCGGCGATCACCTCGGCGTCGCGGATGCTGCCGCCCGGCTGGATCACCGCCGTCGCACCGGCCGAGGCGGCGATCTCCAGCCCATCGGCGAAGGGGAAGAAGGCGTCGGAAGCGACGACGCTGCCCTCGGCCAGCGGCACGGTCAGGCCGGCGGCGTCGGCGGCGGCCTTGCTCTTCCAGGCGGCGATCCGGCTGCTCTCGGCGCGGTTCATCTGCCCGGCGCCGATGCCGGTGGTGGCCAGCCCCTTGGCGTAGATGATGGCGTTGGATTTCACATGCTTGCAGACCCGAAAGGCGAAGATCAGGTCGGCCATCTCGGCAGCGCTGGGCGCGCGCTGGGTCACCACCTTCAGCATGGCTTCGGTCACCTGGCCGGCGTCGCGCGATTGCGCCAGGAAGCCGCCGCCGACGCTCTTGAAGGTCACGCCGGGCAAGGCCGCATCAGGCAGGCCGCCGGTCAGCAACAGGCGCAGGTTCTTCTTCCGGGCGAACACCGCCTGCGCTTCCGGCGAGGCATCGGGCGCGATGACCACCTCGGTGAAGATCGCCGCGATCTTCTCGGCCGCGGCCGCATCCAGCGGGCGGTTGGCGGCGACGATGCCGCCGAAGGCGCTGACCGGGTCGCACAGCAGGGCGCGGTCCCAAGCGGCGGCCAGCGTATCGTCGATGGCGACGCCGCAGGGGTTGGCGTGCTTGACGATGACGATGGCCGGGCGGTCGAACTCGGCGACGCATTCATAGGCCGCGTCGGTGTCGTTCAGGTTATTGTAGCTCAGTTCCTTGCCCTGCACCTGGCGCGCGGTGGCGATGCCCGGGCGGCTGGAGCCATCGACATAGAAGGCAGCCTGCTGGTGCGGATTTTCGCCATAGCGCAGGCCTTGGCGGAGGATGCCGGCGAAGGCCAGGCGCGGCGGGAAGGTCTCGCCCAGTTGCCCGGCGAACCAGCCACTGATCGCAGCGTCATAGGCGGCGGTGCGGGCGTAGGCGGCGGCGGCGAACCTGCGGCGCAGCGCCAGGGTCGTGCCGCCCTGGGCCTCGATCTCGGCCTGCAGCTCCGCCAGCTGCGCGGGTTCGGTCACCACCACCACGTCGTTGTGGTTCTTGGCCGCGCTGCGGATCATCGCCGGGCCGCCGATATCGATGTTCTCGATGCAGTCGTCGAAGGCGGCGCCCTTCGCCACGGTCGCCTCGAAGGGGTAGAGGTTGACCATCACCAGGTCGATCGGGGCGATGTGGTGCTGGGCCATCTGGTCCTGGTGCGCCGGCAGGTCGCGCCGGCCCAGGATGCCGCCATGCACCTGCGGCACCAGGGTCTTGACCCGGCCGTCCAGGATTTCCGGGAAACCGGTATGGTCGCTCACGTCCTTCACCGGAATGCCGGCGTCCCGCAACGCCTTCGCGGTGCCGCCGGTGGACAGCAGCTCCACGCCGCGGTCGGCCAGGAAGCGGCCGAATTCCAGCAGGCCGGTCTTGTCCGAGACCGAGATCAGGGCGCGGCGGATGGGTATGGCAGTGGCGAGGGTCACGGCGGGGGCCTCCCGGTAGGGCAGAGCCGCGCGGTCTACGCCTACAGCCCCAGCAGGTCCAGCGTATGGCCAACCACCCGGGCTTCGTCGAACCGTTCCAGCGCGCGGGCGCGGCCGGCGGCGCCCATGGCGGCCCGCAGGCCGGAGTCGGCGGCCAGCCGCGCCAGGGCCGCTGCCAGTGGCGCGACGGTGGCGGGCGGCACCAGCAGGCCGGTGACGCCTGCCACCACCTGCTCGCGCGGGCCGCGGATGGCGGTGGCGACCACGGGCAACCCGGTCAACATGGCCTCGATGATGCTCATCGGCAGGCCCTCGAAGTGGCTCGGCAGCACGAAGATATCGGCCGCGGCCAACAGCCGCGCCACATCGTGCCGATAGCCGAGCCGGCGCAGGCGCGGCCCCATCGCGGCCGCGGCGGCGGCGAAATCCGGCTCCAGGTCGGCGCCATGGTCGGAGGCCAGGCGTTCGCCGACCACCCAGAGATGCGCCCCCGGCACCTGCGGCAGGGCGGCCAGCAGCTCCGGGTAGCCCTTGTGCCGCACCAGGCGGGAGACGGCGATGACCACCGGCGCATCCTTGGCCACGCCCAGTTCGGCGCGGATGGCGGCGCGGGCGGCGGGGTCCGGCCGGAACAGCGCGGGGTTGCGGCCGTTCAGCACCGCCTGCGCCCCGGCGTGGATGTGCAGCCGGCGGGCGTCGGCGGCTTCCTCGGCCGAGACGGTCAGCAGCGTATCGGTCAGCCGGCCGCCCAGCCATTCCAGGCCCAGCGAGAGGCCGCGCCGCCATGCCGGGCCTGGCTGATTGAACAGGAAGCCGTGGCAGGTATAGGCCACGCGCGGCACGCCCTCGGCCCGCGCCGCGACGCGGGCGAGCAGGCCGGAGATCGGCATGTGACCATGGACCAGGTCGAATCGCTCGGCGCGGAACACCTGCCGCAGCGCGCTGAGCGCGCGCCAGTTGGCGGCGGGCGACAGGCTGCGGGCGAAGGGCACCGGGATGATGCGGAATCCCTCGGCCCGCGGGATCTCCAGCAGCGGGCCTTCTGCCGAGATGCCCACCACCTCATGCCCGCGGTCGCGGGCGCCGCGCATCAGCGGCAGCAGGAAGTGCCGCAGCGAGAAATCGACATTGGTGACCTGGACGATTTTCTGGCGTGGGGTTGTCAGCGGAAATCTCATTGGCGGCGCGGCGGCGTGATACTAGCCGGAGCGGCAGCGCATGGGGATGGGCATGGCCGGGGAAGCATTGGTTCTGGCGTTTTCGCTGAGCCTGGAGGACCGCGTGGATTTCGCCCTGCTGAACCAGCGCCGGGCCGCCCGGGCGCGGGGCGGGCGGGCCTGGCGCACGTTGGCGCTTTGGCTGGTGGTAGTGCTGCTGCTGCTGGCCCTGGCCAGCCTGCTGCTGCCGCCGGGGCCGCCGGGTTCCTGGACCGGCCCGCCGGGCCCGGTGCTGCCTTTGCTCGTCTGCGGCCTGTGGCTTGGCCTGCTTGCGCTGATACTGGCCACGGCGTGGCAGCGGCGGCGGCGGGCGATTGAGCTGAACCGGCGCCTTGCCGGCACGGCGCTGGCCGAGCCGATGGCCGCAACCTGCACGCTGGACGATGTGGGCTTCAAGCTGGAGACGCCGCTGGAGCAGGTCAGCTGGCGCTGGCCGATGCTGCGCGAAGTGGCTGAGAATGAGCGCCTGCTCGGCCTTATCGTTCGGCCAGCGGGCGGCTTTGGCTTGCCCAAGCACACGCTGACGGCTGCGCAGGTGGCGGCGGTGAAGGCCTTCTGCGCCGCGCGGCTGAAGCCCTAAACCTCCGCCGGCGGCTCCTCCGGCACGTCCTCGCCGGCCGCGCCGATGCGGGTGATGGCCCATTGCAGCGCCACCACGCCGTTCTCCGCGTGCAATGCCACCTGGCTGGTGCGGCGGGGCTCGGCGCCCAGGTAGATGCTTTCCTCCAGCTCCACTCGGCAGCCCATGGCGCGCAGCCGCCACCCCTGGCCGCTGGGCAGCCGCAGCAGGCAGCCGCTTTCATCCTGCTGCAGGCTGGCGTCCACGCCGGGATGCAGGTGGAAGCGCACCACGAAGGGTGGCATCTCGGCGCCCTCGGCCAGTTCCAGGAGGTCCTCGCCGCGCAGGTCCTCGCCATTCGCGGCCAGGTACAGCCGGCGCCGATGCACCACGCCGTAGGGCCGCCGCCAGCCGTCATGCGCCGCGTCCAGCCAGAACTGGCCGTTATGCTCCACACGGTCGGCGCTGACGCGCTCAGGCCGGCGGCCGAGGCCCTCGTTCTTCAGCTCGCTGCTGTTGGTATCGGCCAGCACCAGGGTGGAATGCGCGGCGGTGGCGCGCAGCGCGTCGCGCCACTCCTCCTCGGCTGCCGGTGCGGCGCCGCAGTTGACGATCAGCCGTTCGCGGCCGACCGACATCTCGAAGCTCAGCGTGCCGGCATGGGCGAAGCGGTCGGCGCCCAGCGGCAGGCCGTTGGCGATGTCCCGCCCGCGCCCGGCCGGCGGCGCGCCGCAATCCATCAGCACCAGGGTCCGCGCCGCCTGCAGGCGCTGGAAGCCGGTGAGGTCGAGGAACATCGGCGCCCGGCCGCGGCTCTGGCCCTGAGTCAGCACCAGGTCCAGCAGGGCGGCGGTTTCCTCGCGGCTGCCGTTGAACAGCGCCAGCGCGCCGTCGCCATGGCGCAGCATGCGCAGTGCCAGGCCGGCGCGGTCCAGCACGTGGCCCAACTGCGGCGGGGCGTTGAGGCCGGCGCCGGTGATCAGGTTGCGGATCTCGATCAGGTCCTGGTAGGCCAGCAGCTGCTGCAGCGGGCTGCGCTCCACATGCCCGCCATCGCTGTTGAACTGGCGGCCGAGCTCGTCCGGCAGGTACTTCAGCACCCGCGTCAACCAGCCCTCCTCCTCCAGCGCCACGGCGGCCGCCAGCGCGCCCTTCAGCGTCACCAGCGCCCCGCGGTGCGCAGCCTCGGCGGGCAGCGAGAGCACCACGCCGCGGGCATCCTGCGCCAGGCGCAGCAGCAGGCGCTTGCGGAAGCCGTCCTCGGCGGTGGCGGCCAGGAAGTCCCAATGGCCCAGCCAGGCGGAAACCCGCGCGGCGGCCACCTGTGGCGCCAGGGCCAGGTCCTGCGTGCTGCCGCGCAGCAGCCAGTCCTCGGTCAGGTCGCGGGCGCGCAGCCGGGCGGTGTCGGTGCCCAGCGCCCGCAGGTCGCGCAGCCAGGCGAAGGCGTGGGCGGCGGCGCGCCAGGTGATGGGGCCGGAGCCGGCGTCCCAGCCCTGTGGCCCGGTGACGTCCTCGGGCGCGGGCTCCAGGGTCAGCGCGGTGCCGGCCACCTCGAATTCGCCGCGCAGCAACGCCGCGCCGCGGGCCGCATCACCGGGCCAGAGGTCGCGGAACGAGCGTGCCAGGGCCTCCGGCGCGCGGCCGGGCCTGATGCCGGAGAACAGGCGGTCGAACAGGCCCATCGCGCTCCTTCGCTCCCTCAACCACGCTCAGGGCCGGCGACGACGCCGGCCAATTCGGAAACCGCTGCCAAGGATATCAGCCTTGGCCGCGCAGCGCGGCGATGGCCGCGCCGTAGTCCGCCGCGCCGAACACCGCGGTGCCGGCCACCAGCACATCCGCACCGGCCGCGATGCAGCGCGGCGCGGTGGCGATGGTGACGCCGCCGTCGACCTGCAATGCGATGTCGCGGCCCGATTCGTCGATCATTCGGCGCAGCGTGGCGATTTTCGTCAACTGGCTATCGAGGAAGGATTGCCCGCCGAAGCCGGGATTGACCGACATCACCAGGATCAGGTCGACCAGGTCGAGCACGTTCTCCACCGCCGCGACAGGCGTCGCCGGGTTCAGCACCACGCCCGCCTTCTTTCCCAGCGCGCGGATGGTCTGCAGCGAGCGGTGCAGGTGCGGCCCGGCTTCGGGGTGCAGGCTGATCCAGTCGGCGCCGGCCCGGGCGAAACCCTCCAGGAAGGGGTCCACCGGCGAGATCATCAGATGCACGTCGAACGGTATGGGGCAGTGCTTGCGCAGCTTCTCCAGCACCACCGGGCCGAAGCTGATGTTCGGGACGAAGTGGCCGTCCATGATGTCGAGGTGGAGCCAGTCGGCGCCGGCGGCGGCCACGGCGCGGACTTCCTCCCCCAGGCGGGAGAAGTCGGCGGCCAGCAGGGAGGGGGCGATTCGGACGGAGTTGGGGGACATGGGGCGTTCTAACCGCCCCGGTTTCCCAGGGGCAAGGACGGTGGCAAGGGCGGCGGCGAGGAAGGCGGCGCCTTCACCATTCGCGGAGCCGTGGGGAACCCTGAGCGCGAACGGTGGCTAACGCCTCAGCGATCCGCCATCCGGGAGCCGCCGCTTGTCCTCCGCCCTGCATGCCCATCCCGCCTCGGCCGCCACGGCCAGGGCGGGGCTCTCCCCGTTGGCCTGGTTCGGCCTGGTGGCGCTGCTGACCGCGGCCTGCCTGGCGCCGGCGGTGGTCAACGGCACGCCGCCAGTGTTCACCGATACCCAGGGCTACCTGGACAACATGAACCGGTTCCGGCCAAGCCACATGCGCGCCTTCGGGTATGGCGCCTTCCTGCGGGTCAGCGGCGGCATGTTCAGCCTGTGGCTACCGGCGGTGGTGCAGGCATTGCTCTCGGCCTGGCTGGCGCTGCGCTTCGTGGCGCTGGAGGCAGCACGCTGGCCAGCCCGGGGCCGTGGGCCGCTGGCGCTGGCGGCGGTGGCACTGCTGCTGGCCGGCCCGCTGCCCTGGCTGGCCAGCTGGCTGATGCCGGACCTGTTCGCCGGGCTGCTGGTGCTGGCGCTGCTGATCCTCGGGCTGCATTGGCGGCGCATCGGCTGGCTGGAACGGCTGGTACTGGTCGGCTTCCTGTGCGGCGCCGCCAGCATCCACCTGACCCACCCACCGCTGCTGTTCGGCCTGGCGGTGGCGTTGGCTGTCCTGTCGGTGCTGTCCCGTCCGGTGCGGGCGGCCGCCGGGCGGCTGGCGGCGGTGGCGCTGCTGGCGGCCGCCATGGGCACCGGCTTCCTGGTGGCGGCCAACCTGATCACCTACAAGACCCCGACGATCTCGCTGGGCTCGCCGGTCTTCCTGTTCGCCCGGCTGCTGGAGGACAGCGACGTGCCGGCGGTGCTGGCGCCCTATTGCGCACAAGGCGCGCCCTGGGTCGCCTGCCGCTACCTGGACCGGCTGCACGTCGGTGCCGACGAGTTCCTCTGGTTCGACAATTCGCCGATCCGGCAGATGGGCTGGATCGAGGGCTTCTACCCCGAGGCCGCGCAGCTGAACCCGCTGATCCTGCGGCAGGTCTGGCCGCAATGGCTGCTGGCGACGGTGAAGCGCACCCTCGGCCAGATGGTCACCTTCGGCCTGGGCGACGGCTTCGACGCCGAGGGACCGCACATGCTGGCGCTTGACATGCCACGCTTCGGCCTGCCCTGGGTGGTGCCGCTGATGACCGGCAGCCGGCAGTTCGACAACGGCCTGCTGCCCTACGCCCCGGTGGCGTTGGCCGACGCGCTCGGCGCTGTCGGGCTGCTCGGGGTGCTGGGGTTCGGCGTCTGGGGCCTGGTGCGGCGACGGCCGGCGGTGTGGTGGCCGGCGGCGCTGTTCCTGCTGCTGTGGCTCGGCAATGCCGCGGTGATCGCGCTGGCCGCGCCGGTGCACGACCGCTACGGCACCCGGCTGGTCTGGGTGGCGCCGCTGCTGGCGCTCAGCCTCGGGCTGCGTGCTCGCCAGGCTGGCCGGGCGGCTCCGGCATGGGACGCGACGGACGACGTGCCACGCCGCGGCCGGTCGCCCACATCGCGTGCCGCGGCGGCAGGTGCAGGAAAAGGTTGGAGCTGAACGGCCCAAGCCGCAGGCCGGTATAGCCGATGGTGGCGCCGGCGACCTTCGGCGCCAGTTCGGCCAGGCCGGACCAGCGCATCAAAATCAGGTTCTCCTCCCGCGCCCACTCGCCCTTGTTGAGAACCTTGCACGCGGTACGGAAGCTGCGGTCCCAGTAGTGCGCCAGCGGAATGGCGGTGTGATGCTCCACCGGGAAGAAGCGGTTGGGCACGGTGACGAAGACTTCCTCGGCCACGCGGAACAGCTCGGCGATGAAGCGGCGCTGGTCGGCGCGGCTGCCGACATGTTCCAGCACCGCGTTGGCGGTGGCGAAGCGGAAGCTGCGATCCTCGAACGGCAGCCGGGCATTGGGTGCTATCTGCCGGTAGTCCACCTGTGGATAGGCCTGGCGGAAGCCGTCGCCCTCACCCAGGCCGACCGCGGTGATGTCGCGCGGATGCGGGTAGAGCCGCTCCAGCACGTTGGCCGCGTCGGTCACCACGTCGGAGACACCGACATCGAGGATCGCGTCGCCCTTCCGTGGGGTGCAGAACTCGATGAAGTCACGGTAGATCCGGTCGCGCGCCGCGATCACCAGGCGCTCGCCCAGCGATTGCGGCGGGGCCGCCTGGTAGAACTTCCCGTCGACGGTGGCTTTGTCCGGCATGGCAAGCCTCACGATCCCGTTGAAGAGTATTTAGTATACTCACTGATCGCAGAGGCCTCGGCGCACGACTGCGTTAGGCGCCGCCGGCGCTGGCTGCGTCGCCGATGGTGCAACGGTCCCGCCAGGGCTAAACTCGGCTGCGCTGCGCTGGTTCGAAGGCGCCGGGAGGATGGGATGGCGGCCAGGTTCGTTGCGTTCTGTTGTCTGCTGGCCATGGCGCTGCTGGCACCCCGGCCGGCCCTGGCCTGGCCGGAGCGACCGGTGACCATCATCGTCGCTTCCGGCGCCGGCAATGGCGGCGACCTGATCGCCAGGATGCTGGTTCCGCACCTGACCCAGGCCTGGGGCCAGCCGGTGGTGGTGCAGAACCTGCCCGGTGCCGGTGGTGCCATCGGCGTGGAGCGCGTGGCCCGCAGCGCGCCGGATGGCCACACGCTGGTGATGTCCGGCGACGCCGCCATCGTCGTGCGGCCGAGCATGCAACCGCCGCTGTCCTACGACCCACGGCGCGACCTGGCGGCGGTAACGCTGGTGGCGCGGATGCCGAACCTGCTGGTGGTGCGCGCCGCCGATGGCCCGGCCACGCTGGCGGCTGCCCTGGCCGCGGCCAGGGCGGCGAGGGGCGGCTTCAGCTACGGCCATCTGGGGCCGGGCACCTCGATCCAGATCGGCGCCGAGGAACTGAAGCAGCGCGCGGGCCTGGACATGACCGGGGTGGGCTACCCCACCATGGGCGCCATCCTGCAGGACGTCATCGCCGGGCGGCTGCAGCTCACCTTCGTCAACGCCTTCGCCGCCGGGCCGATGGTGCGGGAGGGCACGCTGCGGGCGGTGGCGGTCTCCTCGGCCACGCGGCTGCCGGCCTTCGGCACGGTGCCGACCGTGGCGGAACAGGGGTTTCCCGGGTTCGACTTCGGCGCCTGGTTCGGCCTGCTGGCGGCTGGGCACACGCCGCCACCGCTGGTGGCGCGGATCAGGGCGGATGTGCATGCGGCGCTGGGCGACCCGGCGCTGCGGACGCGGCTGGACGGCATGGCGGCGATACTGGTGGATGACACGCCGGAGGCCTTTACCGGCTTCATCGCAGCGGAAATCCCCCGCATGGCCGATGTGCTGCGGCGGGCCGGCGTCGTCACCGCGCCTTAGGCCGGGCGGCGCCCGCCGCCGGTGCGGCAAGCCGGGCAAGCCGCAGGCTGCGGCCCGGCGACAGCGGGCCGGGTACGCCGATGCCAGCGGCCGGCGGCGTTGACCGTTGGGATCAGTTCTTCACGAAGCGCGCGGCGAAGAAGCCATCCATGCCGCCCTGCTCGGGCCAATAGTCCGGCCGGGTGCGCAGCGAGCGTTCTCGGTTCAGCGCATGCGCCAGGCCCGGCAGTTCGGTCGGCAATATCGGGTGGTGCGCCAGGCCGAACTCGCCGGCGCTGGCCAGGTGGGCCTCGCCTTCCTCCGGCTGCAGCGAACAGGTGGCGAAGACCAGCCGGCCGCCGGGCTTCAGCAGCCGCGTCGCATTGAGCAGCAGGCGGCGCTGGGCCGCGGCCAGGGTGGCAATGTCCTTGAACCGCTTGAGGTGCGGCACGTCCGGGTGGCGGCGGATGGTGCCGGTGGCGGTGCAGGGGGCGTCGAGCAGGATGGCGTCGAAGCGCTGGCCGGCACCGTCCCATTCGGCGGCATCGGCTTCCACCACCTGCGCGGTCAGGCGCAGCCGGGCCAGGTTTTCCCGCAGCCGGTCGAGCCGCCGCGCCTCGCGTTCCACCGCCACCACGGTGGCGCCGGCCGCAGCCAGTTGCGCGGTCTTGCCGCCCGGCGCGGCGCAGAGGTCGGCCACCAGCTCGCCGGGCTGCACCCCCAGCAGCCGGGCGGGCAGGCTGGCGGCGGCGTCCTGCACCCAGAAGGCGCCCTCGGCGAAGCCGGCAAGGTCGGTCACGCGGGTGCCGGCGGGGTAGCGCCAGCTGCCATTCGGCAACGCGGTGCCGCCCTCCGGTGCCGTGGCGCCCGGGGCCAGCGTCAGGTCCAGCGGGGCCTCCACCCAATGCGCCGCGGCGATGCTGCGCACGCCGGTGCCATAGGCCTGCTGCCAGGCGCTGTAGAGCCAGCCCGGCGTGTCGAGCCGCTCGGCGTCCAGCCCCTCCAGCGCCGCCTCGCCAGCCTCGGCGACGCGCCGCAGCACGGCGTTGACCAGGCCGGCAAAGGGCTTCGGCACCAGGCCCACGGTGCCGTTCACCGCGGCATGCGCCGGCGTGCCCAGCAGCAGGATCTCCGCGGCGCCGAGCCGCAGGGCGTTGCGCACCTCGTCCGGCGGGTTGCGGCGCAGCCAGGGTTCCAGCACCGCGTCCAGGCTGCCGTAGCGGCGCAGCGCGGCGGCGGCAATCCGGTGCGCGGCGGCCTTGTCGCGCGGCTCGATGCCCTTGGGCAGGCTGTCCAGCGCCTCCTCCAGCGCGCGGTGCTTCATCAGCACGGCGTTGAGCAGGGCGTAGGCGGCGCTGCGCGTGGGCTGGGGAGCGGCTTGGGTGGGGCGGGAGCGGACCATCAGGCGGCGGGTTATGGGCCGGGCGCGGTTCGGGTGCCAGGGGATATGGTGCCAAGGAGGTATGACGCAGGGCAGGACGCCTGGACTGCGCAGGCAGGCCGCGCGGCCGGGTGCGGTGCGCCGCCCATGCCGGGCCGGGCTTGGCGTGGCCCATCGCGGCCGGGCCGAAATGCCGCGCCCGCGGCTAATCGCACCGCGGCACCGGCCCGGCGCTGCCGCTGCCCTTCCGCGCCCGGGCGATCTGTTCTAGTGGCCGGCCATGCCGAGCCCCATCCTTGCCGCCTCCGACCGCGTGATGCCCGCCGTGGAGCGCCGGCCGCGCCTGGCGCTGGTGCTGCTTTGCCTGGCGCTGTGGCTGCCCGGCTTCTTCAGCATTCCGCCCAGCGACCGCGACGAGGCGCGCTTCGCCCAGGCGACGCGGCAGATGCTGGACAGCGGTGACCATGTCCGCATCCGCTACCAGGACGAGGAGCGCAACAAGAAGCCGGTCGGCATCCACTGGCTGCAGGTGACCACGGTGCGCGCCGCGGAGGTGCTGCACCTCGGCTGGCGCGGCGACATCTGGCCGTATCGGCTGCCGTCGCTGCTCGGCGCGCTGCTGGCGGTCCTGGCCACCTTCCACTGGGGCCGCGCCCTGGTCGGGCGGCGGGCCGCCTGGCTGGGTGCGGCGATGCTGGCCTCCACCCTGCTGCTGACGGTAGAGGCGCATATCGCCAAGACCGATGCCGCCCTGCTGGCCAGCGTCGCCGCGGCCATGGGCCTGTTCGGCAGTTGCTACCTCCGGCCTTCCGCCTTTTCGGCCAAGGACGCCGCGGCGTTCTGGCTCATCCTCGGCATTTCCATCCTGTTGAAGGGGCCGATCGGGCCGCTGGTGGCGGTGCTGGCCGGCGTGACCCTGGCCATCGCGGACAAGCAGGCGCCGTGGTGGAAGCCGCTGCGCCCGGCCTGGGGCGTGCCGCTGATGCTGGCGGTGGCGCTGCCCTGGCTGGTCGCCATCGGCATCGCCACGGAAGGGCGGTTCTTCTCCCAGGCGGTCGGCGGAGACATGCTGGGCAAGGTTGGCGCCGGCGAGGAGAAGCACTGGGGGCCGCCCGGCTTCTATGTGCTGAGCTTCGTCATCGCCGCCTTCCCCAGCGCCTGGGTGGTGCTGGCGGCGCTGCCGAGCGCCTGGCGCGACCGGCTGAACCCGCCGACGCGCTTCCTGCTGGCCTGGATCGTCCCGGCCTGGCTGCTGTTCGAGGCGGTGCAGACCAAGCTGCCGCACTACGTGCTGCCGATGTTCCCGGCGCTGATGCTGCTGGGCGCCAGCTGGGCCATGGACCCGCTGCGGCGGATGCCGCCGGCCTGGCTGCGCTGGGCCGGGCTGGCGGCGGTGGTGGGGGTGGCCGGCGGGCTTGCCCTGCTGGCGCTGGTGCTGCCCTGGCGCCTGGTGGTCAGCCTGCTCTGGGGCGGGCCGGTGGCGCTGCTCGGCGCCGCGGTGCTGGTCTGGGTGGTGCTGCGGCTGCGGGCGCGGGGCGCCTGGGCCGGGGCGGTACTGGCCGCCTGCGTGCTGGCGGTGCCGATATACCTGGGGGTCATGGAAGGCGTCCTGCCCGGCGTCCGCGCCATCTGGGTTTCCGAGCGGCTGGCCGCCACGCTGCACCGGGCGGCGCCGGGGCTGGACCCCCAGCAGTTCGGCGTTACCAGCTATTCCGAGCCGTCGATGGTCTTCGCCATCGGCACCGCGACGCACCTGCTGCGCACCGGCGAGGACGCCGCGCAGTTCCTGGCCGCTGGGCCTGGGCGCGTGGTGGCGGTGGGGGATCGCGCCGAGGCGGCGTTCCAGCGCGAGGCGACCAGGCTTGGCATGGCGCCGAGCGAGATCGGCATGGTGACCGGCCTGAACTATACGCGTGGGCGTTTCCTGACCCTGCAGCTGTACCGCATTGATGCGGCGCCGGCCCGGTGATACTGCAAGTCATTCGCAACTGAGGCGGCGCGGCCGGGAATAAATCCAGCCCCGGTGCGGTAGCGTTGCGCGAACCTCGCCCTCGAACCTGGACGGCCCGCCCGCATGAGCACCGAAAGCTACGACCGCACCACCATCAGGCTGCACTGGGCCACCGCCTTCCTGGTGTGCTGGCAATGGGGCGAGGCGCATCTGATCGACCTGGTCTCCGCCGGCGGCACGCCGGGGCGGCGGGCCATGGTGGGGCTGCACGTGCTGGGCGGGCTGGCGCTGGTGGCGGTGCTGCTGGCGCGCCTGGCCTGGCGGCACCGCGGCGGCACGCGGCTCGGCTATGCGGCCGGCTGGGAAGGCGTTGCGGCGCGGCTTGGGCATGTCGCGCTTTATGCGCTGCTGGCGGCGGTGCTGGGCTACGGCCTGTGGCTGGAATGGGTCCGCGGCGACAACCTGTTCGGCCTGCTGCAGGTGCCGTCCTTCGATGCCGGCAACCGGGCGCTGCGGCGGGCGGCGGCCGGTTGGCACGAATTCCTGGCCAATGCGCTGCTGATCCTGGCCGGGCTGCATGCGCTGGTGGCGCTGGCGCACCACTTCATCCGGCGCGACGGCGTGCTGCGACGGATGCTGCCAGGCCTGCGCTGAGCCGGGCTGCACGCCGCAGGCATCCGCGGCCGGCGGCAGGCGTTCTGTCGCCACACCGCCGCGGAGCCCAACATGCCATCCGACCCGCTGCCGCCCGCCGGCCCGCCCGGGCCCGTGCCGCCACCGCCGATGCCCCCGCCGGGGCCGGACCTGCCGGAAATACCGCAGCGCGACCCACCCAACCCGCACGAGCCGCCGGGCGAGGACCCCTACCGGCCACCGGCCGGCGACCCGCCTGAGCCGCATCCGCTGCACTCGCGGGGCTGGTAAATGCGCTGGCCCGGGGGCACATGCGGCGCATGAGCGAGACCGATCCCCCCGTGACCACGCCCCCGTCCGAAGCCGCCGCCGTGCCGCCGGCGCCCGATGCCAGCGTCGCCCAGCCGCTGGTGCCGCCGGCGGTCAAGCAACCCATGCCGCCCGAGATCGGTGGACCGAGCGGGCCGGAGCCAACCCGGTATGGCGACTGGGAACGCAAGGGCCGCGTCAGCGACTTCTGAGCCGCGGAACACGCCACCGAGTCGCAGGAGGGATTCCTTGGGCCGACTCGGCGATGGCGCCGGGAACGCCGGGTGACTCATTGGCGAACACGCTTGTGTGTGCGGGCGTCGCGATACCGCAAGCACTGGTGGTTTCGCGCGCGGCTCTGGTGCAACCGCGACGTTGTCGCCCTGCCGGCTGAACCCCGCAGCCGCACCGGCCGCTGGAACCCGGCTCGGCGACGCCTGCCAGCCAGCCGCTCGGGCGAGGAGAACGGGCGCCGAGTCGCGCCAGGGATTCCTTGATGCGACTCGGCGGAAACCACCGGCACGCAGCGTGATTCATTGGCGAACGCGATTGTGGCCAAGCGCCGCCGCGCACCACAAGCCCTTGGGGCAATTGGGTTTTCAGCCCCGCCGAGTCGCAGCCGGGCCGGCATTTGCCGCGGAATCGGAACCAGCCGCGAACGCCATTGTGGTTGCCGCGAGGCCGATACCACCAGGGATTGTGGCGAAGGCCGCGACGAGCCGCCCGAGTCGCAGGTGGCCGCTTCGTTCCCGCGACTCGGGCGAAGCGCTTGAAATCACGCAATTCATCGCGCTTGCAGAATCACTTTCTGTTCGCTCCGGCGCCGATCCCCAGCCAAAGCCCAAGCGCGAGCGCACCGCCAGCGCAGGTCAGCAGGGTCGCCACCAGCCCCAGCCCGGCCGCGGCCACGCCGAACACCGCAACCCCCACCGATTGCCCGACATAGAAGCTGAAGGCGTGCATCGCGGTGGCGGAACCGCGCGCCTTGGGCGCCACCTCGGTGACACGGGTCTGGATGCTGTTGTGGATCATGTAGAAGCCGGTGCCGAGCAGCAGGCCGCACAGGATGAACAGCGCCAGCCAGGGCGAAACCGCGAACAGCACGAAGCTGAGCGCCACCAGGGCGCCGCCCAGCACCACCATGCGGCCCTGGCCCAGCCGGCGCAGGATCAGCGGGGCGAGGGCGGCGTAAACCAGCCCGCCGGCGCCGAAGGCCCCGACGACGAAGCCGGCCTCGGGCGGGCCGCCCAAACCATGCAGGGCCAGCAGCGGCGCGATGTAGGGAAACAGCCCGAACACCATGATCGCCTCGACGAAGACCGCGGCGTAGCAGACCACCGCCGCCCGGGTGCGCCACAGCGCGACATAGCGCTCGACCGCCAGGCCGGGGCTGAAGGCGGTGCTGGGTTCGGGCGGCGCGCGGCGGGCGGCCAGCAGCATCACCAGGCTGGCAGCGCCGGCCAGGATGGCGCAGAGGCCGAGCACGCCGCGCCAGCCGGCATACCCCTCCAGCAGCCCGCTGACGAAGCCGCCGGCGGCCTGGCCGCTGATGGAGAGTACCAGCAGCCGGGAGATGGCGATCTGGCGTTGGTCCATCGGCACGCGGTCGCCCATCACCGCCAGCGCCAGCGGCATCACGCCCCCTGCCGCCGCGCCCGAAAGCGCCCGCAGCCAGAACAGCGCCGGCAGGCTGGTGGCGAAGGCCGAGGCAGCCAGCATCAGCGTGGTCAGCGCCAGCGCCACCAGCATGACGCGCTGCTTGCCATAGGCATCCCCAACCGGGCCGAGGATCGGCTGGATCAGCGCGAAGGGCAGCGTGTAGGCAGCGCCGAGCAGCGCCACATCGTCCGGGCTGGCATGGAAATGCTCCGACAGCACCACGATCAGCGGGTCCGTAAGCCGGCCGGCGAAGCTGGTGGAGAAGGCGGCGAGCCCGAGCGTGACGACCAGGCTGCCGGAAGGGGAGAAGCTGGCCATCTTGCGCGGTACGGTTCCGACTGAGGGGCGAGGGTGGCTGAGGCGCCCCGGGCCGGGGCTGGCCGAGGGTCGAGGTGGGGCCGGGGCCGGGTTTGCCCAGGTGCGGCGCCGCCGACGGCCGTCGCCAGGGTCCGGGCTGGGGGCGGCGGCGTCAAGCCAGGGGCCTCCGCGGCCGCGGATGGCGCCGGCAGGCCGGGTCCACGGTCGCTGCCGGGGAGCGCCTTGGCGTTGCCGTGACAAGCGGCCGCGCGGGCCGTAGAGGCAGCGCATGGACCTGCCCGACCTGCCCGTTACCGAAGCCCTGCCGGCGCTGTGCGCCGCTTTGCGGCAGGCCAGCAACGCCGTGCTGATCGCGCCGCCGGGCGCCGGCAAGACCACGCTGGTGCCGCTGGTGCTGCGCGACGAACCCTGGGCCGCCGGGCAGAAGATCGTGGTGCTGGAACCCCGGCGCGTCGCGGCCCGGGCGGCGGCGCGGCGCATGGCGGAGCTTTGCGCCGAGCCGCTGGGTGAGAGCATCGGCCTGGCCACCAGGCTGGACCGCGTGGCGGGGCCGGCCATGCGCGTGGAGGTGATCACCGAGGGCCTGCTGGTGCGGCGGCTGCAGTCCGACCCGGGGCTGGACGGCGTGGCCGCCGTGATCCTGGACGAAGCCCATGAGCGCAACCTCGACACCGACCTGGCGCTGGCGCTGTGCCTGGACCTGCAGCGTGAACTGCGGCCGGAGCTGCGGCTGCTGGCCATGTCCGCGACGCTGGATGGCGGTGTCTTCGCCACGCTGATGCGCCGAGGCGCCGGCGAGTCCGGGCCGGCGCCGGTGGTGGAGAGCCTGGGGCGGGCCTTTCCGGTGGCGCTGGAGTATCGCCAGCGCGACCTGAAGGAGCTGCGCGAACTGCCGGACGCCATGGCCACCGCCATTCGCGGCGCCCTGCGCGACCACCCCGGCGACGTGCTGGCCTTCCTGCCCGGCTGGAGCGAGATCAGGCGCACGGCCGAACGGCTGGATGGCGTGGAGGCCGAGGTGCTGCCGCTGCATGGCGAGATGCCGCCGGCCGAGCAGGACCGGGCGCTGGGGCCAAGCACGCGCCGAAAGGTGGTGCTGGCGACCAGCATCGCCGAAACCTCCCTGACCGTGCCCGGGGTGCGGATCGTGGTGGATGGCGGCTTCCGCCGCACGCCGCAGCTGGATGCCGCCACCGGGCTGTCCCGCCTGGTCACGGTGCGCATCTCCAAGGCCGCCGCCGAGCAGCGCGCCGGCCGCGCCGGGCGCCAGGCGGCCGGCGTGGCGGTACGGCTGTGGTCCGAGGCGTTGCACCGCGGCCTGGCGGCGCAGGACCGGCCGGAGATGCTGGAGGCGGAGCTCTCCGGCCTGGCGCTGGACCTGGCGGCCTGGGGGACCGAGCCGGGGGCGCTGGCCTTCCTCGACCCACCGCCGCTGCGGACCTTCCAGGTGGCGCGCGCCCTGCTGGCCGAGCTGGATGCGCTGGACGACCAGGGCCGCGTCACCGCCATGGGCCGGCGGATGGCGCGGATGGGCACGCATCCCCGCCTGGCGCGGATGCTGCTGGCGGCCGAGGGCGAGGGCGAGAAGGCGCTGGCCGCCGACCTCGCCGCCCTGCTGGAGGAGCGCGACCCGATCCGCGGGCGGGAGGCGCCGAGCGACATCCAACTGCGGCTGGACCTGCTGCATGGCTATGCACGCGAACAAGCCGATGCCAGCGCCATCCACCGTATCCGCCGTGCCGCCAGCCTGCATCGGCGGCGGCTGGGCGTGCATGGCAATACCGCGCCGGAAGGCGATGCCGGCGCGCTGCTGGCGGCCGGCTTCCCGGACCGCATCGCCGCGCGGCGCGGGGTGATGGCCGGCGCCTTCCGCATGGCCAGCGGCCAGGGCGCCCGGCTCTCGGTGGCGGACCCGCTGAGCCGGCACGCGCTGCTGGCGGTGGCGGACCTGGAACTGCTCGGCACCGAGGCGCGCATCCGCATGGCGGCGCCGCTGGACCGGGCGGTGCTGGAGGCCCGCTTCCCCACGCGCTTCGTGCGCGAGGAGGCCGCCGCCTTCGACGCCCGGGCCGGGGCGGTGCAGTCCCGCCGCCGGCTGCGCTTCGGGCCGCTGGTGCTGGAGGAGAGCACCATTCCGCACGCCGACCCGGCCGCCGTGGCCGCAGCGCTGGCCGCGGCGGTGGCGGAACGCGGCCTGCGCGACCTGCCCTGGACCGACGGCGCACGCCAGCTGCAGGCGCGGGTCGGCTGGCTCCGGCGGGTGGAGGGCGAGGCCTGGCCCGACTTGGCGGACCCGGCCCTGCTGGCCGGCGTGCAGGACTGGCTGGCGCCGCACCTGCACGGCCTCACCAAGCTGAGCGAGCTCAGTGGCCTGAACCTGACCGACATCCTGCTCGGCGCCCTGCCGTGGGAGCGCCGCCAGCGGCTGGATCATGCGCTGCCGACCCGGTTGCCGCTGCTGGTCGGGCGCAGCGCCGGCATCGACTATGCGCGCGAGACGCCGACGCTGGAGGCGCGGGCGCAGCATCTCTATGGCCTGGCCAGCCTGCCGAAACTGGCCGAGGGCCGGGTGCCGCTGCAGGTCTCGCTGCTGTCGCCGGCGGGGCGGCCGATCGCCATTACCGGGGACCTCGGGGCCTTCTGGAAGGGCGGCTGGCTGGATGCCCGCAAGGACATGCGCGGGCGCTACCCGAAGCACGACTGGCCGGAAGACCCCTCGACCGCCACGCCGCCGCCCGAGCGGGTACGGCGTTGAAGGAACGCAGCGCCGGCCCCAGCTTTGGCAGCAATATCGGCCCCGCCCTCTCCCCCGACCCACTCCCTGGAAGCGCCTGCCCATGCCCCCCTCGTTGAACCGTCGCGGCCTTGGCCTCGGGATGCTGGGCCTTTCCGTGGCCGGCTGCGCCCAGCAGCCGGGGCCGGCCGTGGCCCAGCGCGGCGCCGCCTTCCTGCCGGACTTCGCCGACCTGGCGGAGCGGGTGCTGCCGGCAGTGGTCAACATCGCCGTCACCTCGGAACAATCCGGCGAGATGCCCGCCGAACTGCGCGGCACGCCCTATGAGCGACTGTTCCGCAACCGGCGGCGGCAGGAGGTGGCGGGCGCCGGCTCGGGCTTCATCGTCGACCCCGCCGGCTTCGTGGTGTCCAACAACCACGTGGTCGGCAATGCCACGCGCGTTGTGGTGGCGCTGCAGGACGGCACCGAGCTGCCGGCCAGGATCATCGCCACGGACGAGGCCACCGACCTTGCGCTGCTGAAGGTGGAGAACCGCGGTGCGCTGCCGGCAGTGCCCTGGGGCAGCTCGGCGGCGATGCGCGTGGGCCAATGGGTGCTGGCGGCCGGCAATCCGTTCCGTCTCGGCGGCACGGTCACGGTCGGCATCGTCTCGGCCCGCGGGCGGGAGATCGGGGTCGGACCTTTCGACGATTTCATCCAGACCGATGCGGCGGTGAACCCCGGCAATTCCGGTGGGCCGCTGTTCAACGCAGCCGGCGAGGTCATCGGCATCAACACCGCAATCTACTCGCCAACGGGTGCCTATGCCGGCATCAGCTTCGCCACCCCGTCGGACATCGCCCGCCCGGTGATCGAGGCGCTGATGCATGGCGGCCGGGTGGAGCGCGGCTGGCTGGGCGTCTCGGTGCGCGACCAGGCGGCCGAGGCGGGCAGCGCGGCGGGGGCGCCCGGGCGTGGCGTACTGGTGGCCGGCGTGGAGCGCGGCAGCCCGGCGGCGCGGGCCGGGCTGCGCAACGGCGACACGGTGCTGGCGATCAATGGCGAGCGGGTGGACAGTTCGCGCATCCTGGTTCGTGCCGTGGCGGCGGTGCAGCCTGGCCAGACCGTGCGGGTCACGGTGCTGCGGGAAGGCCGGCCGCAGGAGATTGCGGTGCAGGTCGGCCGGCGGCCCGCCACCAGCGGGACAGCAAGGCCGGAGTGAGCAGGTGGCCAGCCTGTGCTACCTTGGGGCAAATTAACGCCTGGCGCCGGCTGGCGGCGGTAGACTGACCGGCTGATTCGCCTGGGCCCATGGCCCCGTCATTGTCCCCTTGGGGGCCGGAGGAGAACGACAATGCGCATCCTGCTGGTGGAAGACGATGCCGAGGTGGCGCGCTTCGTCCGCAAGGGGCTGCAGGAGGCCGGGCATACCGTGGAGCACGCCGGCAATGGCCGCGATGGCCTGTTCCTGGCCGCGTCCGAGCAATTTGACCTGCTGGTGCTGGACCGGATGCTGCCCGGCGGGGTGGACGGCGTGCGCCTGGTGGAGACGCTGCGCAGCCAGGGCAACCGTACCCCGGTGCTGTTCCTCTCGGCGCTGTCCGGCGTGGATGAGCGGGTGAAGGGCCTGAAGGCCGGCGGCGACGACTACCTGACGAAGCCCTTCGCCTTCGCCGAGCTGCTGGCGCGGGTGGAGGCGCTCGGCCGGCGCCCCAGCGTGGACGCCCCGGCGACCAAGCTGCGCGTGGCCGACCTGGAGCTGGACCTGCTGAGCCGCATCGTGATGCGCTGCGGCAAGCGGATCGACATCCAGCCGCGCGAATTCCGCCTGCTGGAGCACCTGATGCGCCATGCCGGCCAGGTGGTGACGCGGACCATGCTGCTGGAGAAGGTCTGGGACTACCACTTCGACCCGCAGACCAACGTGATCGACGTCCACGTCTCCCGCCTGCGCCAGAAGATCGACAAGGGTTTCGAGAAGCCGTTGATCCACACCGTCCGCAACGCCGGCTACATGATCCGGGCGGAGCCCTAGCGGCAGCGCCGCCATGCCCTACGTCCCGCTGAGCGGCGCGCCCACGGTCCGTCCGCCGCGGCTGTTGGCCAGCGCCGGCTTCCGCTTTGCCGTGCTGTTCGCCGCCATGTTCAGCGTGGCGGCCATCGCCATGGTCGGCGTGCTGTGGTGGGCCACCGCCATCGCGCTGGACCGGCAGACCGACGCGGCGATCCGCGCCGACGCCATCGCCCTGACCGAACGCTGGCGCGAGGCCGGCGCCCCCAGGCTGGCCGAGGCGATCGAGGACCGCATCACGGTGGATGTGGAGAACGAGAGCATCTACCTGCTGCGCCAGGTCTCCGAGGATGGCCGGGTGACCCGGCTGGCCGGCAACCTGGACGCCTGGCCGGCCGATACGCCGCCCGATGGTTCCTGGTTCCGTACCCGGGTCACGCACGACAACAACGCCAGCCAGGCCCGGCTGCACCGCCTGGACCTGCCTGGGCTGCAACTGCTGATAGGGCGCGACGAGGACCAGCGCGTGGAGTTGCGCCGGTTGTTGACCGAGGGCGTGGTCTGGGCCTCCGGCGCCGTGGTGCTGTTTGCGCTGGCCGGCGCCTGGCTGATCCGCCGCGCCCTGCAGGGCCGGCTGGGCGCGGCGTTCGAGACCTCCATCGCCATCGCCGGCGGCGACCTGGGGCACCGCGTGCCGCTCTCCGGCCGCGACGACGAGTTCGACCGCCTGGCCCAGACGCTGAACACCATGCTGGACCGGATCGCGACGCTGATGGAAGGCGTGCGCGGGGTTTCCGACGCCATCGCGCACGACCTGCGCACACCGATCGCCCGCGCCCGCGCCAAGCTGGAGGAAGCGCTGGAGGCAGCGCCGCCGGCCCGCACGGCCGAGGGTGCGGCCCTGCGCGGCGCGGTGGAACAGGGCATCGCGGACCTGGACAACATCAGCCGCATCTTCCAGGCGCTGCTGCGCATCGCCGAGGCCGAGGCCGGCGCGCGGCGCGCTGCCTTCGCCCCCTTCGACATGGTGCCGGTGCTGGCCGACGTGGCGGAGTTCTACGCCGTGGCGGCGGAAGCGCGCGGCCAGGTGCTGGAGACCGACCTGCCGGACCACCTGCCGCTGGTCGGCGACCGCGACCTGCTGCTGCAGGCGGTGGCCAACCTGCTGGACAACGCCATCAAGTTCAGCCCGGCCGGCGGCACCATCCGGCTGGCGGCGGCGATGCAGGAGCCGGGCATCGCCATCACGGTCAGCGATGACGGGCCGGGCATGCCGGCCGAGGACCGCAGCCATGCCGGCGAGCGCTTCTTCCGCGCCGACAAGGCCAGGGCCACGCCGGGCTCGGGGCTGGGGCTCTCGCTGGTGCAGGCCATGGCGCACCTGCATGGCGGCGAGTTGGAACTGGCCGATGCGCAGCCAGGGATGGACCCGCCCGGCCTGGCAGCGGTGCTGCACCTGCCGCGGCCTTAGCCAGGCGCGCTGCTGAAATCGCCAGGACGGTAGCCCCGCCCTGGGAGCAACCCGACCACGGTGCAGGAGAAGGCATCGGGCAGGCGCCCGGGCGGCGCGCGGCGCACTACCCGACGATGGCTGGCAGCGGCAACTGGGCCGCGAAGACCAGGGTTGCCGCCAGGCCGACGTAGTACGCCACCGAACGCAGCACCGGCACGCCGGCCAGGTACAGCCCGGCATGGGCCAGCCGTGCCGCCAGGAAGGTCTCCGCCGCGGCGGCGGTGAGGCCGTTGCTGACCTGGGCCAGCGCGGCCGCCAGCACCACCACGGCAAATGGCAGCATCGCCTCGTTCAGGTTGGCCTGGGCGCGCACGACGCGGCCGGCCAGGCCCTGCAGCGCGGGATAGTCCTCGCGGTTGCTGCGCACCATCGCCCCGCCGAAGCGGTGCAGGTGGATGCCGATGGTGGCCAGCGCCAGCGCCAGCGAAAGGCCGGCGGCGGCCACCAGTACGCTGAGCTCGGCGCTCATGGCGCCGTCCTGGCCCGCTGCGTCGTCAGCAGCGCCAGGCCGAGCGCGACGCCGATGGCGAAGAGCAGCCAGACGGCACCGCCCAGCAGCACGGCCGGATCGCTGCCATAGATTCGGTCCGGCCAGGCGAAGGCGACGACATCCATGAACAGCGCGGTGGCCGAGCCGATGGCGACGACGGTGAGAGCCTGGTCGGCGCCCAGCCCGGCCAGCCGGCGGCAGGCGATGTTGGAGCGGATGGTGACCAGCACCGTGCCGGCATAGGTCAGCGGCAGCCGCCACCCCTCGAAGGCGCCACGCGGCCCGAGGTAGTGGATGAACAGCGCGGCGAGCAACCAGAGCAGGGCCCCGGCCAGCATGGCCCTGGCGATGCGGGAGGCGGTGAGGTCGGCAGCGGGCGGTGCCCGCAGGGCCAGGGTGGAGGTGGCGGACAAGGGGCTTCTCCTTGCATCGGCATGGGGTTAAGGAAACCAGACTGACGGTCGGTTTATGAATACCGACTGTCGGTTTGTCAATGAGGATGTGGATGGATCGGCGGGGTGAGCGCGGCCAGGCGACGCGTCAGCATATTGTCGGGGTGGCCACCGGCCTGTTCGCCGGCCAGGGCTATGAGGCGACCTCGATCGAGGCGGTGCTGCGCGCCTGCGGCATCAGCCGTGGCGCGCTGTACCACCACTTCGCCGGCAAGGAGGCGCTGTTCACCGCCGTTCTGCAGGCCGAGGAACAGCGGGTGGCCGCGGCGGTGGCGGCGGCCGGGCGCGAGGCCGGCAACCCGCTGGACGCGCTGCGCGCCGGCTGCGCCGCCTGGTTGCGGCTGGCCGCCGGCGATGCCGCGGTGCGCCGGATCGTGCTGCAGGACGCCCCGGGCGTGCTGGGATGGGCGCGCTGGCGCGAGATCGACAACCAATGCGGGTTGGGGCTGCTCAAGGCGGGGCTGGGCATGGCCGCGGCGGCAGGGCGGCTGCGGCCGGAGCAGGTGGAGCCCTACGCCCACGCCCTGCTGGCGGTATTGATCGAGATGGCGATGCTGGTGGCGCGGGCCGCAGCCGCCGACGATGCCATGCTGGAGGGGCAGCGGGTGGTGGAGCGCGTGCTGGCCGGCCTGTTCGGCCTGGCGCCGCAAGCGCCAGGGCACGCCGAGGGACCACTGCCCCCGCCAGCCTGAGGCTCCTCCGGGACCGGCTTCAGTGGCGCCCTGCCTGATGCCAGCGGCAGGAGGCAATGGCCCGCGCCGAGACGCCGGATGGCGCCCGCCGGCGGCGGGGGCGTGCCGTGCGCACGCCGAAGCCAGGGATGCCGCACATGTCCGCGCGGCGATCGAGGGTCGGCGAGAGCCCGTTTCCGCTCGCGGCCGCCAGGCAAACACTGCAACCTGATATCGTGCGGCAGACGTCGGGGCTTTCGGCGCGGGGGATCAATCCAGCAGCCAGGGTTCCTCGTTCACCGCCGCCACGCGCCAATCCGGTCCGTGCTTCTCCAGCCGGGTCAGGCCGAGGTTGCGGATGCTGAACGCCAGGGCCTGATGCCCGCTGAGGTCCATCGCATGCGCCAACGCGGCGCGGATGCTGCCGCCATGGGCGACCAGGACCACGTCCTCGCCCGCATGCTGCGCTGCCAGCCGTTCCAGCACCGGGCCGACGCGGGCGCGGACATGCGCAAAGCTCTCGCCGCCAGGCGGTTGTTCCTCGGCGGCGTGCGGCCAGAACGGGTGCGGCGGATGGCGCAGCTTCTCCACCAGGGCTTCGTGCGGAATGCCCTGCCAGTCGCCCAGGTGCTGCTCCGCCAGGTCGGGCTCGGTGGCCAGTGGTTGCGCCGGGTAGCCGGCGGCGAAGATGGCGGCGGCCGTCGCCCGGGTGCGACCGAGCTGGGAGGTGACCCAATGCGCCGGCCGCGGCAGCCGGGCCGCCAGCCAGCGGTACAGCGCGGCTTCCTCCCGCAGCGCCAGCTGGCACAGCGGCACATCCATGTTGCCGTACAGCATGGCGCGGGCGCTGGGCTCCACCAGGGCGTGGCGGATCAGGAACAGCCGGGTCGGCTCGGGCATCAGGTCTCCTACTCGCCGATGTTGAGCAGGGCGCCGCGCACACGCGCGCCCTGGAACTGCGCCCGGAACACCAGCGCCATGACGCCCAGCCAGAAGAACGCCAACGCGAAGCCCCAGCCGAGATGGCCCCAGGCCACGCCGCCGCCGCCCAGCGCCTGGCGCATGCCCTCGAAGATATGCGCCAGTGGCAGCGCCCGCGCCACCGGCTGCACCCACCACGGCAGCGAGGCCAGCGGGTAGAACACGCAGGCGAAGGGCGTCAGGCCGTACACCACGCTCCAGGCCAGCGCCTCGGCGCCGGCGCCATGGCGCAGGATCAGCGCGGTCACGCCCAGCGCCACCGCCCAGCCGGTGATGGCGAGCGCCACGAAGAACAGCACCACCACCGGCCCCATGGAGAAGATGCCGAAGCCATAGAGCAACCAGGCCAGCAGCATGGCCGGCGTGATGCCGACGCTCAGCCGCAGCACGGACATGCCCATCAGCCCCAGCACGAACTCCCACGGCCGCAGCGGGGAGACGCTGATATGGCCGAGGTTGCGCGACCAGATCTCCTCCATGAAGGAGAAGGTCATGCCCATCTGGGCGCGCAGCGTGATCTCCCACAGCAGCGCGCCGCCCAGCAGCGCCGCGACGGTCATGCCGGCCGCACCGGGCGCGCCGCCGCTGGCCAGGTACTTGGTGGTCAGGCCCCAGACCAGCATCTCCAGCACCGGCCAATAGGCCAGCTCGACGATGCGCGGCCAGGAATGCCGGTACAGCGAGGTGTGGCGGTAGATCAGCGCGTAGATGCGCCGCAGCGAGGCGCGGGTCATGCCGGCACGCCGTGCTGGCCCAGGGGGCGCCCGCGGGCGATGTCGAGGAACACCTGCTCCATGTCGTCGCGGCCGTATTTCGCCAGCAGGTCGGCCGGGCTGCCGCGGTCCACCGCCTCGCCCTGCTTCAGCATCAGCACCTGGTCGCACAGCCGCTCCACCTCGCCCATGTTGTGGCTGGCCAGCAGGATCGCGCAGCCGGTCTCCGTCCGGTAGCGTTCCAGCCAGCTGCGCACCCAATCCCCGGTATCGGGGTCCAGGCTCGCGGTGGGTTCGTCCAGCAGCAGCAGGTCGGGCGTGTTGATCAGCGCCTTGGCCAGCGCCACGCGGGTTTTCTGCCCCGCCGAGAGGTCGCCGGCGGCGCGGTCGATGAAATCGGCGAGCTGCAGCTGCGCGGAGAGCTCAGCGATGCGCACCTCCAGGCCATGCACGTCGTACAGGTGGCCATAGACGCGCAGGTTCTCCCGGACCGTCAGCTTGGCTGGCAACGCCAGGTAGGGCGAGGAGAAGTTCATCCGCGCCAGCGCCGCGAAGCGGTCCTTGGCCATGTCGTGGCCCAGCGCCACGACGCGGCCGGAGCTGGGCACCAGCAGGCCCAGCAGCATGGCGATGGTGGTGGTCTTGCCGGCGCCATTGCCACCCAGCAACCCCAGCACCTGGCCGCGCGGCAGCACGAAGCTCAGCCCGTCGACCGCCGGCCGCGCCTCCGGCCGGTAGCGCTTCACCAGGTTCTCGACCAGCAGGGCGGGGGTTTCCATGCGCTGCATATGCCGGCTCGCGCCGACGGCGCCAAGCGGGGCGGTGTGAAGCTTCCCGCCGGACCGCCCGCGATCGCATCGGGCAGCGTCGAGCGGACTCCAGGCCACGGTCCTGACTAGCGGCCGCGGCCGCCCACCAGGCTGCCCTGGAACAGCGTGATGCCCAGCTCCCAGCCCCACCCGATCGCGGCGGCACGGTCGACGCCGGTCAGCACCACCCCGTCGGGGTGGCTGGGCAGCGCCTCGGTCAGGCGGGGGCCCAGCAGGGTCAGCGCCGGCGACCAGCGCAGCTTCAGCAGGTCCACCGGCAGCCCGTCGATGGGCAGCAGCGTCAGCGTCGCCGCCTCCACCTGTTCCAGCGCCAGCCGGTAGCCGCGGGTGCGGCAGAAGCTGGCGGCGAAGGTGAAGCCCTCGGGGTCGGCCAGCAGTTCCGCCACGCTCAACCCCAGCGTCACCTGGCGGCGGGCGTCCTGGCCCAGCAGGCTGTCCAGGCGCAGGAACTCCGGATCCGTCAGGCCCTGCACGGTCAGCGAAAGGCCGATGCGGCCCATCTGGCGGATATCCTCGGGCCGGGCGAGTTCGGCCAGCAGCCGGCGGTCCAGCAGGCGCTTCAGGCGCCGATGCAGCCAGGGCGTGCCGGCCGGCGCGGCACCGGGTTGCAGCGTGGCGCAGAGTTCCTCCGTCGCGACCCGGTATTCCTGCCATTCCGGCTCAGGCCCCATGCCGCCCGGGCGCAGCCGGCAGACCGGGCGCTGACGCAGATGCGCGGCCAGGCTGGCGGAACCGAGCACGCGCTCCAGCTCGGCCAGCCCGGCGGCGTTGAAGCTGCCGCTTGGCGCCGGCGGCGGGGTGGCATTCGCCGGGCCGAGCGAATCCTCCACCACGGCCAGCAGCGCGGCGGCCTGTTGCGGCAGGCGCAGCACCGTATAGGCCTGGCCCGGCAGTTCGCCATCGGCGTGCAGCAGCACGTCCAGCGCGGCGCGGGCAACGTCCACGTGATTGCTGCGCGGCGGCACCACTGCCACCAGGTCGCCGTTCGGCAACTCGAACAGCCGGGACCGGCTCGGGCGCAGCAGGGGCTCCAGCGCCTCCCGCACCAGGCGGTGATGGTGTTCGGCCTTCAACCGGTCGTTCAGGCCGGACATGCGCAGGTGCAGCGCCTGGCGCTCGGCCCCGGCGGCGACGGCTTCGCGCACCAGCTGTGCCAGCGCCAGCGCATCCTGCGGGCCGGTGCGGGCCAGCGCCGCGGTCAGCATGTTGGCGGCCTGCGGCGGGTTGAGCAGGTTCGCGCTCATGCGGCGGCACCCGCCGGCAAGGGCTTGGGCAGCGGCAGGGTGGCGTCCAGCAGCGCGTGGTTGCGGCAGGCGGTGCGGGCGGCGGTGGCGGTGGCGGCGGCACGTTCGCCGCATTGCCGTTGGGTGCAGCCGGCCGCCTCGCGGCAGCCCGCCAGCCGGGCGGCGGCCAGCACCGCCTCTACATGCGGGCCGACGAAGCGCTGGATGCCGCGGCCGGTGCCCCAGGCCAGCGCCTCCGGGGTATCGCAGCCCACCAGCAGGCAGCGCGCGGCGGTGGCCGGGGCCAGCGGCGGGTCCAGTGCCGCCAGCGCTGGCGACCAGCGCAGCAGCAACCAGTCGGCCGGGATCGCGTCCGCCACCACCAGCCGCAGCGCGGCGGCATCCAGGCCGGCGATGGCCAGGCCCCAGCCCTGGTCGGCCAGCGCGGCGCGGCGTTCCTCCAGCGCATCCGGGTCGGCGGCGCAGAGCAGCGGCAGCACGCCGACCAACCCGGGGCGCGGCGCCGGGCCAGGGATGAAATCGACCGGCAGCGGCAGCAGCAGCGTGCCCTGGGGGCGCAACGGCCCCGGTCCGGCCAGCCGCGGCAGCAGGCGGCGGATCAGCGCGTCCTTGGCATGGCGGCGCAGGTCGGCATCCTCGGCCATGGCGCCAAGCTCGGCCGCCAGCGCCGGGCGGGAGAGTTCCAGCAGCCGCCCGGGCAGGGCCATTTCGTGGCCGAGGCGCAGGATGGCGCGGCGGCGCAGGACCGTCTCGGGCGGCAACGCAGCCAGCAGCGCGTCCAGCCCGCCGATGCCCGGCGTGGCGGCTGGCGGGCTGGCCGGCGGCAGCAGGGTTGCCGCCTCCACCCAGGCCATCAGGCGCGGCGCCTCCTGCGGCAGCGGCCAGGTTTCCAGCGTCAGCGGGCTGCCGCCGGCCAGACGGCCGAGGGCTTGGGTGGCACGGCTGGCGGCCGAGGCCTGGGTGCCCAGCAGCAGCATCTCACCGGCGGTGGTCTCGAACACCTGGCCGCCGCCGGTCTGCGCGGCGTCCTGCAGCAATACCTTCAGCACCCGGCGGCGATGGCTGGCGGCGGGCACACCGGCCAGGCGCAGCGCCACCCGGCCGTTGAGCCCGGCGGCGACGGCGCGGCGCGCGGCCTCCAGCAGGGCGCCACGGTTGGCGGTTTGGGGCGTACCCATCCTGGCCAGCATGGCTGGGTTGGTCATGCCCTGGCGAGGCCGGGGGCGGTCGATGTCACGTTCATGCGCTATCCTGGCGCGGTGTCGCTCGGCGCGGTGCGGAGCGGTTCCTGCTCAGGTAAACTCGCGGTTCATGCTGAACGAAGACTTAGCGCCGGGCGCCTTGCCGCCCGGCCAGCGCATTTATGCCGTGGGTGACGTGCATGGCTGCGCCGCGCAACTGGCGGTGCTGCATGCCCGCATCGCCGAGGATGCCGAGCAGCGGCCGGGTCCGCGCATCACCGTGGTGCACCTGGGCGACTACATCGACCGCGGCCCGGACAGCGCGGCGGTGCTCGAGCGACTGCTGGGGCCGCCGCCGGTGGCCGGGGCGCAGGTGGTCAACCTGA
Organism: uncultured Rhodospirillales bacterium; assembly: GCA_903843125.1. Lineage (GTDB taxonomy): Bacteria > Pseudomonadota > Alphaproteobacteria > Acetobacterales > Acetobacteraceae > CAIMOR01. Next base: position 4,302 of record CAIMOR010000119.1, on the reverse strand, counting down.
TGGGCAACCACGAGACCATGCTGCTGGACGCCGCCGCGCCGGACGCCCACCCCGGCGCGCTGCCCTACTGGCTGGACAATGGCGGCACGGCGACGCTGGCGAGCTACGATGCCGAGGCTGCGGACCCGCATTGGCACCGCCACCTGCCGGAGACGCACCTGGACATGCTGCGGCGCTGCCGGCTGCTGTGGGGCGCCGGCGACTACCTGTTCACCCATGCCGGGCTGCGGCCGGAGGTGCCGCTCGATGCACAGGACCCCTTCGACCTGCTGTGGATCCGCGAACCCTTCCTGTCCTGGCCTGGCGAGTTGCCGGGTATCGTGGTGCATGGCCATACCCCGGCCGCGCTGCCGGTGGTGCGGGAGAACCGGATCGGCATCGATACCGGCGCCTGCTTCGGCGGCGACCTGACCTGCCTGGTGCTGGAGGCCCACCGCATGGGCTTCCTGGTGGCGTGACCCCGGCGCCTGCCGGCACGCAGGACCTTGCTGCGGGCGCCAGGCTGACCCGCCTGGGTTGGCCGATGGCCTCCTGCGCGCGACCAGCCTCGCCGCGCCCGGCGAGGCTTCGTGCCGAAGCAGCGCCCCGGGACCAAGGAAACCCCGCGCTGTCGGCGTGGAGGCATGGACGTCCCGTGGTGGGTCCGGAGCGCTTCTCGGCGGCGTTCAGCGGCACGCGGCTTGCCCGCCGGGGTCGCCCTTCGCCTGCCGAGCATTATTTCCAGGCGATCAGGCTTCGGCTGGCGCCAAGCGCCCGAAACATCGCGCCGCACCTTGCCACCGAACGGTAGCATGGGCTACCGCAGGGGGATGCACGGCCCCGCGCCCGGACCCTCCCCTCTCGCTCTCGAACCAACCCAGGCCCAACTGGCCGATGCCGTGCGCCAACTGCGCCGCGGCACCGCGCTGGTGGTGGGCGACGCCATGCTGGACCGCTACGTCTACGGCCAGGTGCTGCGGATCAGCCCGGAGGCGCCGGTGCCGGTGCTCTCGGTGGAGCGCGAGCTGGCATTGCCGGGGGGCGCCGGCAACGTGGTGCGCTGCCTGACCGCGCTGGGCTCGGCCGTCGCCTTCGTCTCCGTTGTCGGTGACGACCAGGCCGGCAGCGACCTGACCGGCCTGATCGGTGGCCAGCCGGGCGTGGAGCCCTGGCTGCTGGTGCAGGGTGGCCGGGCGACCACGACGAAGACCCGCTTCGTCGCCGCGGGGCAGCAGATACTGCGGGCCGACCAGGAACAGGTGGCGCCGATCCACCCCCGCCTGGCGGACCGGCTGATCCGCATTGCCAGCGACGCCGCTGCCGCCACGGCGGTGATGGTGCTGAGTGACTATCGCAAGGGCGTGTTGACCGGCGATACCCCGGCGCGGCTGATCGCCGCCGCCCATGCCGGTGGCCGCAAGGTGGTGGTGGACCCGAAGGGCGGCGACCACGCCCGCTTCGCCGGCGCCGACCTGATCATTCCGGACCGCGAGGAGCTGGCCGAGGCGACCGGCCTGCCGGTGGGCACCGCCGCCGAGGTGGCCGCCGCGGCGCGCACGCTGCGCGCGGTGCATGGATTCGGCGCCGTGCTGGTGGTGCGCGGCGAGGAAGGGCTGACCCTGGTGCAGGGCGGCGCGGTGCCGGGCATCGACGAGGTGCGGCAACTCCGTTGCGACGCGGCCGAGCTGATCGACCCGGCCGGCGCCGGCGATGCGGTGGTGGCGGTGGCGGCGGCCGGCATGGCGGCCGGACTGGCGCTGCCGCTGATCGCCCGGCTGGCGGCGCTGGCGGCCGGCGTGGCCATGGGCAAGACCGGCATCGCCGTGGTGCGGGAAGACGAGTTGCTGGAGATGCTGACCCCCGGCCTGCTGGCAGCGCGCAAGCTGAGCGGCCGGGGCCAGGCGGTGGAGCGCGCCGAGCGCTGGCGCCGGCGTGGGCTGCGGATCGGCTTCCTGGCCGGGGAGGCCGGGCATTTCGCCAGCGTCGCCGGCCAGGGGCTGCTGGAGCAGGCCCGCGGCTGGTGCGACCGGCTGGTGGTCGGCGTGGCCGGCCCGCTGGACAGCCCGGAGGCGGCGGCGCTGGCGGAGTTGCCGCTGGTGGACCTGGTGACGGCGCTGGGCGGCGGCAGCGCGGTGGACACGATCCGCGCCCTGCGGCCCGATGTGCTGGTGCAGCCGCAGCACAACGCGGCCGAGAGCATCCCGGGCGGCGACATGCTCTCGGAGTGGGGCGGCGAACTGCGCATTGCCGGGGTGGGCGAGCCGGTCCTGTAGGCCGCTCGGACCGAGGTTCGGCCGACCAGGCTTCGCTTGGCGGCGGGCCGACCAGGCTCACCTGGCGGCGGGCCGACCAAGCTTCACTTGGCGGCGGGCCGACCAGGCTTCGCTTGGCGGCGACTATTCCCCCTTTAGCACCTTCATGCTGGCCAGCAGCGCGCGTTCGTAGCGGGCGCGTTCGGCGGCCACCTTCTCCTCGGTCCAGTCCCAGAAGCCGCGGCCGGTCTTCGGGCCAAGCCGGTTCTCCGCCACCAGTTTCTGCAAGGTGGGGCTGGGCTCGGTGCCGTTGTGCAGGCTGGGATAGATCGTCGCGGCGGCGGCCAGCTGCGTCTCCAGCCCGGCCAGCTCCTTCTGCATGATCGGCCCGGCCGAGAGGTAGCGGAAGCCGAAGCAGTAGCGCACCGCGTTGTCGACATCCTCGGCGCTGCCGAGGCCCTCGTCGATGACGTTGAACGCCTCGCGCATCAGCGCGTGCTGGATGCGGTTGGCCAGGAAGCCCGGCACGTCCCGCGCCACGCGGATCGGCACGCGGCCGAGCGAGGACATGATCTCGGCCAGCCTGTCGCAGACCGGCTTTTCGGTGTGCTGGCCCTGCACCACCTCGACCCCCGGCACCAGGTGGGCGGGCAGGAAGAAGTGCAGGTTGGCCATGCGGTTGCGGGTGGCGCAATCGCCGGCGATGTCGGTAATGCGATAGCTGCTCGCGTTCGACGCCACCGGAATGCCCGGCGGCACCAGCTTGTCCAACTCGGCGAAGATCTTCTGCTTGAGCGCCAGCTTTTCCGGTGCGGCCTCCACCACCACCGCGACATCCGACCAGCCGATATCGGCCAGGCTCTCGACGATGCTGGCCTGGGCGGTGCGGGCGGGGTCGCCTTCCAGTTGCGCGATGCTGCTGGCCATGCGGTCCAGCGCCTTCGGCCACAGCGCGCGGTTCGGCTCCACGGCGGTGACGCGCCAACCGCCGGCCAGGAAGATGGCGGCGATATCGCAGCCCATGAGGCCGCAGCCGATGATGGCGGCGTGTTGCTGTTCCATGCTCAGTCCACTTGCAGGTTGAGCGGGTCGATCACCCGCCGCCATTCCTCGATGTCGCGCGCCATGTAGCTGGCCAGGCCTTCCGGCGTGCTGCTTTCGGCGAACTGGATCTGCGTGGCGGCGTAGCTGCGGAAACCTTCGCTGTCCACCGCCCGGGCCACCGCCTGGTTCAGCCGCGCGACGATCGGCGCCGGCGTCGCGGCCGGCGCCAGCACCGCCAGCCAGGACATCACGGACATGCTGGGCAGGCCCTGTTCGGCGAAGGTGCCGACCTCCGGCAGTTGCGGCACCCGTGTGTCGGATGTGATGCCGAGCACCTTGACCGAGCCGTCGCGGTGGAAGGGCAGGATGTTGTTGACGCTCTCGAAGGTCAGCTGCAGCCGGCGGCCCATGATGTCGACCACGGTCTGCTGGAAGCCGCGATAGGGCACGCTGATCATGCGGGTGGCGGTGGCTGCCATCAGTCGCTCGCCCAGCAGATGGCCGATGCCGCCGGTGCCGGTGTGGCCGAAGGAGAAGCTGCCGGGTGCCGCCCGCATCTGCGCCAGCAGGTCGGCCAGGTCGCGCGCCGCCCAGGGGCCGCAGCCCAGGCCGTAGGGCTGCTTCAGCACCAGCGAGACCGGGGCGAAGTCGGCCGGGCCGTAGTTCAGCCGGCCCTTCCAGACCAGCGGCGGCACCACCACGGAGGAGCCGCCGGCGAAGTACAGGGTGTAGCCGTCCGGCCTGGACTTCGCGACGTATTCGGCGCCGACGGCGGTATTGGCGCCGCTGCGGTTCTCCACGATGACGGGCTGGCCGAGCAGCGGCGCCACCGCCTCCGCCACCTTGCGCGCGGTGATGTCGGTGCCGCCGCCGGCGGTATAGGGCACGACGAAGCGGATGGGCCGGTCCGGGAAGTTTTGCGCGCGGGCGATGCTGGGCGCGGCGAGCAGGGACACAAGCAGCGTGCGGCGCCCACGCAGCGGCGCGGCAGCGCCGCTGCCCGTCTCGGGCGGACGCGAAGGCTGTG
>CAIMOR010000118.1 GCA_903843125.1 uncultured Rhodospirillales bacterium | reverse complement strand
GCGAGCAGCGCCGCGAGGCCGAGGCCGCCGCGGGCGGCGACGGGCAGCCGCGCCCAGGCCGGCGCCAGCCGCGGCCCCGCCACCATGGCGGCATGGCCGAGCACGAAGCCGAGCAGCGGGCTGCGCAGCGTCAGCACCGCCAGCACCACAAGGGCGCAGCGCCAGCCGCGCGGCGCGGCGGCGCGCAGGCCGACCAGCGCGAGGACCAGGACCGAGCCCTGCAGCTCCAGGCTGAGCGTCCAGAGCGGGGCGTTGTAGGCGGCGGGTCCGGCGGGCAGGAAGGGCGCCAGGATGGGCAGCGAGGTGCTGTCGGCGAAGCCGGAAAACAGCGCGACCGGACCGGCCTGCGCCAGCAGCGAGGCCAGGCTGCCATCGGCCTGCCAGTTCTGCGCCAGCCACCAGCTGCCCAGCATCTCGCCGGCCGGGGCGTGGGCGGTGCCGAAGGCGTGGCAGGCGAGGAAGGCCAGCAAGGTTGCCGCCGCCGCCGGCAGGCCGAGGCGCAGCAGACGGGCGGCCAGCGTGGCCAGCGGCGTGCGCCATTGCCGGGCGAAGCCGAGGGTGAGCACGGCGCCGCTCAGCAGGAAGAACAGGTGGACCGCGGTCTCGCCATCATACAGCAGGTAGAGCGGGGTGCGGGCGGCGCCCTCGACCAGCGGCAGGCAGAAGGCGCCGGCCAGGTGCAGCAGCAGCACCTGCAGGGAGGCGACGCCACGCAGGCCCTCCAGCCAGGCGATGCGCGGGGAGTGCGGGGGCAGCGTGGTGGGCATGGGCGGGCCGGAGGCAGTGGACCCGCGGAAGGAAGCCCGGCGCGGCTGAAGGAAGCCTCAACGCGGCGGTGCCCGGCGGCGAAGGGCGCGCCGGGCCGCGCGGTCAGGTGGCGAGCAGTGCCTCCACCGCGGCGCGGTCGGGCGTGATGCCCTCCTCCGCCCGCAGCGCGCCGGCGGCGCTGGCGAAGCGCATGGCCTGGCCCTGGCTCTGGCCCTCCGCGATGGCCAGGGCGTAGGCGCCGTGGAAGACGTCTCCGGCGCCGGTGGTGTTGCGGGCCTCCACCTTGAAGGCCGGGGTCAGGCGGGGCGTGGTCTCGGCGGCGGATTGCCAGAGGACGCCGTTCTCGCCGCGGGTGACCGCCGCGACCTCACGCGTGCCCATGGTGAGCGCGCGGTGCAGGGCTGCGGCCGGGCGGGCGCCGGCGGCGAAGTTCTGCAGGCCGGGTTCGCTGAAGATGGCGTGGTCCACCAGGGGGACCAGCTGGTGCAGGATGCGGGTTTCGCTGCGCTCGGCGTCGATGACGCTGGGGGTGTGGCGGTCGCGCGCCTCGGCCAGGGCCAGGGCGGCGGCCTGCGGCCAGCGCGGGTCGCACAGCAGGGCGGCGGCGTCGTCCAGGCGGTCCAGCGGCAGCCAGGCGGGGTCGGGGTCCAGCCCCGTGCCGCGGAAGCTGATGGTGGCACGCTCGCCCATCAGGTCCACCAGCACGGCGGAGACCGCGGTGCGGGCGCCGGGGCAGCGGCGCAGGCCGGAGATGTCGATGCCCTCGGCGGCCAGGGCCGCGGCGACGGCGGGGCCGTTGGCGTCGTCCCCGACGCGGCCCCAGAAGGCGACGCGGCCACCGAGGCGGGCGACCGCGATGGCGGCATTGGCGGCCAGGCCGCCGACGCCCATGCTGTAGCCGCGGGCGGTGGACTTGGTCGGGCGCTGGGGGATGTCGTCGACGACCCAGGCGTGGTCGACCACGACGCTGCCGAGGACGATGACCAGCGGTGCAGCAGAGGGGTTCGACATGCGACGACAGCACTCCGCGGGGCCGGGGGTTGCAGGGGCCGGAAGGCCCGGGAAGGCGCCGGCCGGAGGGCCGGGGAAGGTGGCGGCCGGGAGGCCGGGGAAAGTGGCGGCTGGTGGGCCGGGGAAGGTGGCAGCCGGCAAGGCGAGGCAAGCAAGGCCGGGCAAGTCGGCAGCTGGAAAGCCGCCGGCTGGCGGGGCGGCCCGGGCGGGACATGCAATGAGCGCGCCGGGGCGCGGTGCTGGCCGGACGCGGACCGGCCAACCCGGTGCGGACAAGCCCGGTGCGGACAAGCCCGGTGGCGCCAGGCCGGGCTCGGGCAAGGTCGGCGGCGGCACGGTCGGTGCGGGCCGGGATGGTGCGGGCCGGGGCGGCGGTGGCCTGGCCGGCAAGGGCCGGCACGCCGCGGGCGATG
>CAIMOR010000117.1 GCA_903843125.1 uncultured Rhodospirillales bacterium | reverse complement strand
GCTGGCGCCGCGCTTCGTCTCGGTGACCTATGGCGCGGGCGGAACCACCCAGGCGCGCACCCACGCCACCGTCTCGCGGATCGTGCGGGAAACATCGCTGACGCCGGCGGCGCACCTTACCTGCGTCGGCGCCACTCGCGCGGAGGTGAACGCCGTGGCGCAGAGCTACTGGGATGCCGGCGTGCGCCACATCGTCGCCCTGCGTGGCGACGCGCCGACCGGCGCCCAGGGCTATGAGCCGCATCCCGGCGGCTACGCCTACGCCGCCGACCTGGTGGAGGGGCTGAAGCGCATCGCGCCGTTCGAGATCAGTGTCGCGGCCTATCCGGAAACCCACCCGACCGCGCTTTCGGCCGACCATGACCTGGACAACCTGAAGCGCAAGATCGACGCCGGGGCGACCCGGGCGATCACCCAGTACTTCTTCGACACCGCACCGTACCTGACCTTCCTGGACCGCTGCGCCAAGGCGGGCATCACCGTGCCGATCGTGCCCGGGATCATGCCGGTGACCAACTACGCCCAAGCCGCGCGGTTTTCCGCCATGTGCGGGGCCAGCGTGCCGGCCTGGATGGGCAAGCTGTACGAGGGCCTGGACGAGGACGCGGAGACCCGCCGTATGGTCTCCGCCGTGGTTGCGGCCGAGCAGGTTCGCCTGCTTCAGGCCAATGGCGTGGACGAGTTCCACTTCTACACGCTGAACCGGCCGGACCTGGTCTATGCCATCGCCCACATCCTGGGCGCTCGCCCCAGGGCCTGAAGGGACGCTTGGAATTGCCCGTGGCTGGCCTAGGATAGGGTAAAACCAGTCCAAGGGAGGCCCCGGCCATGGCGCTCGACGCCCAGCAGCTCAAGCAGTTCGAGGAAGAGGGCTGGCTGTTCTTCCCCGAGGCCTTCTCGCCCGAGGAATGTGCCCTGCTGCGGGCCGAGGCCGAGGGCATCTACGCCCAGCAGCGCGAGGAAGTCTGGCGCGAGAAATCCGGCGCGCCGCGCACCGCCTTCGCCGCGCACCTGTACAACGAGGCCTTCGGCATCCTGGGACGCCACCCGCGGCTGATAAAGCCCGTCGAGCAGTTGTTCGGCGAACACGTCTACATGCACCAGTACAAGATCAACGCGAAGGCGGCCTTCACCGGCGATGTGTGGCAGTGGCACCAGGACTACGGCACCTGGCTGCGCGACGACGGCATGCCCGAGCCGCGCGCGATGAACATCGCGGTCTTCATGGACGAGGTGATGCCGATCAACGGGCCGCTCATGCTGATTCCGCGCAGCCAGCACCAGGGCAACCTGGCCGCCCAGCACGACACCTCCACCACCAGCTACCCGCTGTGGACCATCAATGACGAGGTGGTGACCAAGTTGGTGCAGGAAGGCGGGATCGTGGCGCCCACCGGCAAGGCCGGCGGCGTGCTGATGTTCCATGGCAACCTGGTGCATGGCAGCGCGCCGAACATCACGCCCTACCCGCGCAAGATCGTGTACCTGACGCTGAACGCGTGTTCGAACTACATCCGCATGCCGACGCGGAAGGAGTGGATCGCGCATACCGACTTTGCGCCGATCGTGCCGTGCGACGACGGGGCGCTGGTGGATTATGCGCGTAGGTACAGGCAGGCGGCGGAGTAGCGCCGCCCCAGCCTTGGCGGCGTTCCCCACACGTTCTATATGCGTGGGGTGAACGCCCCAGCCCCTCCCGACTACCTCTCCCGCCTGAACCCGGAACAGCGCGAAGCCGTCGAGACCCTCGACGGCCCGTTGCTGGTGCTGGCCGGCGCCGGCACTGGCAAGACCCGGGTGCTGACCACGCGCTTCGCCCACCTGCTGAAGACCGGCAAGGCCTGGCCCGGCCAGGTGCTCAGCGTCACCTTCACCAACAAGGCGGCGCGGGAGATGCGGGAGCGCGTTGCCGCCATCATCGGCCAGCCCGCCGATGGCCTCTGGCTCGGCACCTTCCACGCGCTGTGTGCCCGCATGCTGCGGCGGCATGCGGAGCTGGTCGGCCTGACCAGCAGCTTCACCATCCTGGATTCGGATGACCAGCTGCGCCTGCTGAAGCAGGTGATGGACGCCGCCGGTGTGGACCTGAAGCGCTGGCCGGCGCCTGGCCTGATGGCGGTGATCCAGCGCTGGAAGGACCGCGGCATCCCCCCCGGCAAGGTCACGCCGGCCGAGGACAGCGACTACGCCAACAACCGCGCCCAGGCCCTCTATGCCGCCTACCAGCAGCGCCTGCGCGACCTCAACACCGCCGATTTCGGCGACCTGATGCTGCACATGGTGGAAATCATGAAGGCGCATCCGGACGTGCTGGCCGACTGGCACCGCCGCTTCCGCTACATTCTGGTGGACGAATACCAGGACACCAACCTGGTGCAGTACTACTGGCTGCGGCTGCTGGCCCAGGGCCACAAGAACATCTGCTGCGTGGGCGACGACGACCAGAGCATCTACTCCTGGCGTGGCGCCGAGATCGAGAACATCCTCCGCTTCGAGAAGGATTTCGAGAACGCCCGCATCGTCCGGCTGGAAGCGAATTACCGCTCCACCAAGCCCATCCTCGGCGCGGCCGCCGGCCTCATCGCGCGCAACGCCGGCCGCCTCGGCAAGACGCTGCGCCCCGGCCGCAACGACGCCGAGGGCGACAAGGTCCGCGTCGTCTCGCTGTGGGACAGCGAGGAGGAAGCCCGCATGGTCGGCGACCGCATCGAGCAGGCCCGCCGCGCCGGGCAGAACCTGGCGGAAGTCGCCATCCTCGTCCGCGCCGGCTTCCAGACCCGCAGCTTCGAGGAGCGGATGATCACCCTCGGGCTGCCCTACCGCGTCGTCGGCGGCCTGCGCTTCTATGAACGGGCCGAAATCCGCGACGCGCTGGCCTACCTCCGCATCCTCGCCCAACCCGCCGACGACCTGGCCTTCGAGCGCATCGTCAACACCCCCAAGCGCGGCCTGGGCGATACCAGCATGAAGGCCATGCACGACCTGGCTCGCAGCGAGGGCATCCCGCT
>CAIMOR010000116.1 GCA_903843125.1 uncultured Rhodospirillales bacterium | reverse complement strand
CGACATCCACCTCCACCAGGGCGTAGAGCGGCCCCGGATGCGCGGCGATGGCGCGGGCGGTCGCCACATCGTCGGTGATGCACTTCACCCGCGCTCCGGCGGCGTTCAGGGCAGCCACCGTGGCCAGCTTCTGCGGCGTGACCCCGGCGGCGTAGATCTGGTCGGCGTAGCCGCCGGCAGCAAAGTACGTCGCCTCGGCGAGCGTGCTGACCGTGATGGGGCCGAATCCCGGCGCGGCCAGTGCCGCCACGTCCAGCGACTTCGCGGTCTTCAGGTGCGGCCGCAGCACCAGCCCGGGGTGCCGCGCCACCGCCGCCTGCATCATCGCCAGGTTGCGCTTCAGGATCGCCAGGTCCAGCACCAGGCACGGGGTCGGCAGGTCGTCGAGGGTCACAGCGAAACTCCAAGCAATTCGGCGTAGCGCTGCGTCGCCTTCAGCCCGCTGCCGGTCAGCACCACCACGGTCGTCTCGCCCGGGCCGATGGTGCCGGCGGCCAGCAGCCGTGTGAAGGCGGCGGCGGCCTGGGCGCAGGTCGGCTCCACATACACGCCGCCGCGCGCCAGCTGCAGCGTCATCGCGGCGATCTCGGCCTCGGTCAGCATCACCGCGCCGCCCTGGCACTCGGCCAGCACGCCCAGGCATTCGAGCAGGCGGATCGGCTTGGCGATGGCGGTGCCCTCCGCGATCGTCGGCAGCGCCGCCACCGGCGCCTCGCCGAGAAAGCCACGCGCGATCGGCGCGCAGTTCGCCGGCTGGGCCGCGAAGATGCGCGGCAGCCGGTCGATCTGACCGGCGCGCAGCAGCTCCGCGAACCCGATGCCGCAGCCGAGCACGTTGGAGCCGGCGCCGCAGGGCACGATGACGTTGTCGGGCGCGCGGAAGCCCAGGTCTTCCCACAGCTCATAGGCCAGGGTCTTGGTGCCGTGCAGGAAGAAGGGGTGCCAGTTGTGGCTGGCATAGAACATCGTCGCGGCCTGGCGCTCGGCCTCGTCCGAGCAATCCTGCCGGCTGCCCGGCACCAGCTCGATCTCGGCGCCCGAGGCGCGCGACTGCACGGTCTTGGCCGGGCTGGTGCTGGCCGGCACCAATATCTTCGCCTGCATCCCGCCCGCTGCCGCATAGGCCGCGATGGCGGCGCCGCCATTGCCGGAACTGTCCTCCAGCACGGCAGTCACCCCCTGGGCGCGCAGCAGGGAGAGCATCACCGAAGCGCCACGGTCCTTGAAGCTGCCCGTCGGCATGAACCATTCGCATTTCAGCAGGCAAGTGCCGCCGCCGAAACGGCGTTCCACCAGCGGCGTGCAGCCCTCTCCCATGCTGATGCGGCGTTCCGGCACGAAAGGCAGGCTGGCGGCGTAGCGCCACAGGCTGCGGTCGGCGCTGGCAATCTCGGCGCGGCCCATGCCCGGCAGCGGCGTCAGCAGCAATGGCTGGCCGGCGTCGCCGCACCAGCGCGGGTGCGCCAGCGGCCAGGTCTGGCCGGAGCGCGGGTCGAGATAGTCCGGCATCTTACCGTCTGGCATCTTCATGCCGCGCACCCTTGCCGTTTCGCGCTTCCGGGGCAAGGCTTGCGCCATGCCCTACCAGACCCCTACCACCCCGCCCGCGCCTGCCTTGCAGGCCCTGACCCCCGTCGCCCGGCTGACTGCCGACCTGGTGGCGCTGGACAGCCGCTCCTCGGTTTCCAACCTGGCCGTGGCCGAACGCATCGAAGCGGCGCTGCCGGGCTTCGAGGTGGAGCGGGTGGACTACATGGACGCGAATGGCGTGGCGAAGCGCTGCCTGGTGGCGCATCGCGGGCCGCCCGGTGGCTATGCGCTGTCCGGCCACATGGACACGGTGCCGGATACCGGCTGGCAGACCAACCCCTGGGACCCGCGGGTGGATGCCGAGGGCGTGATGCACGGCCTGGGCAGCGTGGACATGAAGGGCCCGGTCGCCGCCTGCGTCATGGCGGCGCTCGCGGTCGGCCCCAACGTGCCGACGACGCTGCTGATCACCACCGACGAGGAAACCACCAAGGCCGGTGCCCGCGCCGTCGCCGCCAGCGAGGCCGCGCGCCGGCTCGGCCTGAAGGGCATCGTGGTGGCGGAGCCGACGCATCTCACGCCGGTGCGCGGGCATCGCAGCAGCATCAACTTCCTCGCCATCGCCAAGGGTGTGCAGGCGCATTCATCGACCGGGCAGGGGCTGAACGCCAACTGGGCGCTGATCCCGTTCCTGGCCGAGATGAAGACCATCCACGAACAGCTGCGCCATGACCCGGCGCTGCACGACGGCGCCTATACGCCGCCATTCTCGGACTTCAACCTGGTGGTGGACAACCACGGCACGGCGGTGAACGTGAACGTGCCGCTGGCCAGCTGCCGCATCAAGTTCCGCTACTCCCGCAGCCTGGACCCCAAGCCGATCCTGGCCGCGGTGCAGGCCGCCGCCGAGCGCCATGGCGTCGCGCTGGACATCCGCCCGGAAGGCACCCCGCCGGAGCTGGCGCCGGACCATCCGCTGATCCGGCTGGCCAGCACGCTGACCGGCCGCGCACCGCTGACCGTGCCGTTCGGCACCGATGCGTCGGAACTGCAGGAGATCGCGCCCTGCGTCATCCTCGGCCCGGGCGGCATCGAGACCGCGCATACCCCGTTCGAGTGCGTGCCGCTGGCGCAGCTGGACCTGGCGGTGGGGCTGTTCCGCCGCTTCCTGGAACAAGGCATCGCGGCCTAGCGCGTGCCGATGCGGCGTGACGAAACGTAACCAGCGTTGCGATACTTAAAGTTGCCGGCCATGCCGTTGCCGCATTGCCTGCGTTATACTCCGGTAAACGCTGACCTGCGCCTTACGGGGAATGCCATGCTGAACCGCACGACCGCTCTTAGCTTCTGTGGCCTGCTCGCCCTCGGTGCCTGCGCCGTGGCGCCGCCGACGGCGCCCACCGTGCTGTCCACCCCGCCCGAGGGCAAGGACCTGGCGAAGTTCCAGCAGGAAGACATGAACTGCCGTGGCTACGCCATGAACAACGCGGGCGGCACGGCGCAGTCCGGCACCAATGCCGGCGTGGGCAGTGCGGTGACCGGTACGGCCCTTGGCGCCGCGGCCGGCGCGCTGCTGGGTGCCGCCGGCGGCGCGGCGGGGGCGGGCGCCGCGGTAGGTGCCGGCGTTGGCCTGCTCGCCGGCAGCGCCGTTGGCGTCGACCAGGCGCGAGCCGCGGGCTACAGCGCCCAACAGATCTTCGACATGGCCTATGCCCAGTGCATGACCGCCTCCGGCAATCACATCCAGGGGCCGGTGGCGCCGGCCTATGGCTATGGCGCCCCGGCCTATGCGGCGCCCTATCCGTATTACGCGGCGCCCTACCCCTACTACGGCCCGGCCGTGGTCATTGGCCCGCGCTGGGGTTGGGGCTGGGGTTACGGCTGGCGCGGCCGCCGCTGGTAGCGCGCCGCCGGCTGTGCGCGTGGGCGTGCGCCGGACCCGGCGCCGCGGCGCAACTGCCTCGGCCAGCGCCATCGCGGGACGACGCCGGGCTATGCCCTGTCGCGGGCCGAGATCGACAACGTCGTCGGCCATAGCCTCAGCCTTCGGCAATGATCCGGGCGAGCGCCTCGGGTTCCGTCAGCATCGGATAATGGCCCGTGTCCAGCTCATGCCACCGGGCACCCAGCGTGTCCCGGGCGCGCTGTTGATGCGCCCGCGGCGGATTGGCACTGCGCCGGCACCACAGCACCGCGGCGTCCCACGGCTGCTGCCAGAAGCTGGGCAGCCGCACCGGGGCTTCCATCGCGGCGATGGGGTGCTGGGTGTAGCGCTCCAGCGCAAAGGCCTTCAGCGCCGGCGGGAAGTCGGCGAACAGCCGGCCCTCGGCGTCCGCCCGCGTCGGGCCGCTGGTCAGCGCGCTGTTCAGCTTGGTCGGGCGGTTGACGATGTCGTCCAGTCGCTCGCCATCCATCAGCGCAAGCGCATCGGCGAAGACCACCCGGCCGATCCGCTCGCGCGCCCGTTCCGCCACCGCGCACAGCACCATGCCACCCGTGGAGGTGCCGGCCAGCACCACGTCGCGCAGGTCGTAGAAGTGCAGCATGGCGGCCACTTCCTCGGCCTGGCTTTCGGTGGTGATGCCCGGGCGCAGGTACATGGCGCGCTCGGCGCAGCCATCCAGCGTGGGGGTGAAGACCAGGTGGCCCCGGGCCCGCAACTCGGCAGCCACCAGGTTCCAGATCCAGCCGCCCTGGTAGGCGCCGTGCAGCAGGACGATGGTGCTCATGCCTGGGATACCTTCGGCGAGACCGGCCAAGCCATGCATCCGCGCCCGACGGCGCCGTGGTCATCGGGTCGCATCAGAACTTCTCGACCCAGGGCCGCACCTCGATCTCCCAGCTCCACGCGCTGCGCGGCTGGTTGATCAGATGCAGCGTGCTGTCGGCGATGGCGTCGGGCTCCAGCATCGTGGCGTCGCCCGTCTCCGGCCGCCGGCTGCTGCGGATGGCGCCATCGATGACGATATGCGCGATATGGACGCCCTTCGGATGCAGTTCCCGCGCCATGGATTGCGCCATGCCACGCAGCGCGAACTTGGCCATGGCGAAGGGGGCCGACTGCGGATAGCCCTTCACGCCCGCGCTCGCCCCGGTCAGCACGATGGTACCGCTGCCCTTGGCGACCATGCGCTTCGCCGCCTGCTGGGCGCACAGGAAGGCGCCGAAGGCGGTTACCTGCAGGGTCTTCTGCACCTCGTCCGGGTCCAGTTCGGCGAAGGCTCCGCGGACGCGGTAGCTGGGGTTGCACACCACCACGTCGCTGTCCGGCACCGCCGCGAACAGTGCCTCCACCTGGTCCCGCTGGGTAACGTCGCAGGCGTGCAGGCTGGCATGGGTCTCGCTGGCCAATGCCGCCAGCTTGCCGGTATCGCGGGCGGCCAGGGCAATGCCGTAGCCGTGGCGGTGCAGCAGCCGGGCGAGCGAGGCGGAAAACCCCTCGCCGGCGCCGATGATGAGTGCGTTGGGCATGGACCTCTCCCTTTCGCCGTATCCTGCGCCGGCTGGCGGGCGGAGGGAAGCCACGCCGCTTGGCCCCCCGGCGCGTGGCGGCCAGGGCATGCTGCGCCCTGCCGGGCCCGTGCCGCACCCGGCAACCTGTTGAATCCAGGGCAGGAAGTCCGTTCTGGTGATTCCACCAGAGCGGATATTCCTCTACAGCACCCCCAGCGTCCGATCGGAAGGAAACGCCGATGTCCGACTTCGTCTATTTCGAGGACCTGGCCGTCGGCCAGAAGGCCAGCTTCGGCAAGACCATCACCGAGGCCGACATCGTCCTGTTCGCCGCCGTCACCGGCGACACCAACCCGATGCATCTGAACGCCGAATACGCCAAGCAGACCATCTTCAAGGAACGCATCGCCCACGGCATGCTGGCGGCCGGGCTGATCACCAAGGTACTGGGCACGCAGATGCCAGGGCCGGGCACCATCTACCTGTCGCAGACCCTGAAGTTCCGCGCCCCGGTGCGCATCGGCGAGACGGTGACGGCGACGGTCGAGGTGATGGAACTGCACCCGGAGAAGCACCGCGCGACGCTCAGCACCATCTGCACCGTCGCCGGCAAGTCGGTGCTGGATGGCGAGGCCATCGTCTCGCTGCCCAGCCGCGCCAAGGCCGCGGAATGACCCATCCGCCGATCATCCGCGACTGGCGCCGGGTGCCAGCTGCGCTGCGCGGCTGCACCCTGGCACTGGGCAACATGGATGGCGTGCATCTGGGCCATCTGGCCGTGCTGCGCGCCGCCCATGCCGGCCGCCCGGAACTGCCCCTGGCGGCCCTGACCTTCGAGCCGCATCCGCGCGAATACTTCCGCCCGGACGACCCGCCGTTCCGGCTGACCCTGCTGCCGGCCAAGGCGCAGGCGCTGGGCGCGGCCGGGGCACGGGTGGTCTTCGCGCTGCCCTTCGACGCCGCCCTGGCCAACATGCCGGCCGAGGCCTTCGTCGAGGACATCCTGCACCAGGCGCTGGGCGCCCGGCACCTGGCCTGCGGCGCCGACTTCGCCTTCGGCCACCGCCGGGGCGGCGACGCCGCGGTGCTGGGCCGGCTGGCCGAGGCACGCGGCATCGGCCTCACCGTGGTGCCGCCGGTGACGGATGCGCAGGGGCCGATCTCCTCCACCCGCATCCGCCGGCTGCTGCAGGATGGCTACCCCGAACGCGCCACCGAAAAGTTGGGCCGCCCCTGGGAAATCCGCGGCGAGGTGGTGCATGGCGACAAGCTGGGCCGCGTACTGGGCTGGCCCACGGCCAATATCTGGCTGGGCGGCCACCTGGAGCCGGCGCGCGGCGTCTACGCCACCACGGTGACGCTGGCGGATGGGCGGGAGCTGAAGGCCGTCTCCAACATCGGCCGCCGGCCGACGCTCGGCGGCGACCCGCAGACCCGGCTGGAGACCTTCATCTTCGACTTCCAGGGCGACCTCTACGGCCAGGAGATCGGCGTGCGGTTGCGCCACTTCCTGCGGGAGGACCGGCGGTTCGACGGGCTGGAGCCGCTGAAGCTGGCGATTGCCGAAGACGAGAGGCAGGCCCGCGCCATCCTCGCTTCGCTTGACCTGGGGCCGGCCTAGCCGCGATAACCCGGGGCATGAACCGGTGGCCGATCGCTCGAATTCCAGGCCCGGTCCCTCTCTAGGGGCCGGGGATTGCTGCCTTTGCGCCACCTGCAAGGCCGCCACCTGCGGCCTGGAATGAACCGATGACCGACGAACTGGCGAAAACCCGCGACTACCGCGGCACCGTCTTCCTGCCCAATACGCCCTTCCCGATGCGCGGCGACCTGCCGAAGCGCGAACCCGCCACGCTGGCGCGCTGGCAGGCCATGGACCTGTGGGGCAAGCTGCGGGCGAAGTCCCAGGGCCGCGAGAAGTTCGTGCTGCATGATGGCCCACCCTATGCGAACGGCCCGCTGCATATCGGCCATGCGCTGAACAAGATCCTGAAGGACGTCATCAACCGCGCGGCGCAGATGTCGGGCAAGGATGCCGACTACGTGCCGGGCTGGGACTGCCACGGCCTGCCGATCGAGTGGAAGGTCGAGGAGGAGTACCGCAACCCGAAGGGCAAGTACCAGGGCGGGCGGGACAAGGACTCGGTGCCGGTGCTGGACTTCCGCGCGGAATGCCGGAACTACGCGGCGCATTGGCTGGGCGTGCAGAGCGAGGAATTCATTCGCCTGGGCGTCGGCGGCGACTGGGCCAAGCGCTACGCGACGATGGATTTCTCCTCCGAGGCGGTGATCGTCGAGGAGATCGGCCGCTTCCTGATGAACGGCAGCCTGTACCGCGGCCTGCGCCCGGTGATGTGGAGCCCGGTGGAGAAGACCGCGCTGGCGGATGCCGAGATCGAGTACCACGACCATATCTCGCCCACGCTGTGGGCGCGGTTTCCGCTGAAGCAGGCCGGCGCGGCCGACCTGGTTGGCGCTTCCGTGGTGATCTGGACGACCACGCCCTGGACCATCCCCGGCAATCGCGCCGTGGCCTATGGCGCGGAGATCGACTACGCGCTGGTGCATGTGGTGGAGGCGGCCGAGGGCAGCTTCCTCAAGCCCGGCGAGGACGTGCTGGTGGCGCTGCCGCTGCTGCCGGCCTTCGAGAAGGATGCCGGGCTGGCGGCCCATACGCTGAAGCGCGTGCTGAAGGGCGCCGAGCTGGAAGGCGCCGTGGCGGCGCATCCGCTGGCGGCTTGGCATGCCGGCTATGGCTTTACCGTGCCGCTGCTGGCTGGCGATTTCGTCACCACCGAGGCCGGCACCGGCTTTGTCCATATCGCGCCCGGCCATGGCGAGGACGACTTCAACCTGGTCCGCACGGTGAACGCCGGCCGGCCGATGGCCGAGCGCATCGCCATCCCCGAGACCGTCAATGACGACGGGACCTTCAACCCGCTGGGCGCGCCGGGCTTCGAGGGCCTGCACGTGTTCAAGGCGCATGATGCGGTCTACGCGGCCTGCGAAGGCGTCGGCACGCTGGTGGCCAAGGGCAAGCTTAACCACAGCTACCCGCACAGCTGGCGCAGCAAGAAGCCGGTGATCTTCCGTGCCACGCCGCAGTGGTTCATCGCCATGGATGACCACAACCAGATCCGCGCGAAGGCGCTGGACGCGCTGGCAAAGACGCATTTCGTGCCGGACCAGGGGCGCAACCGCATCGGCAGCATGGTCGCGGCGCGGCCGGACTGGTGCATCAGCCGGCAGCGTGCCTGGGGCGTGCCGATCGCGGTCTTTGTCGACAAGCGCAGCGGCGAGGTGCTGCGCGACCCCGCCGTGATGCAAGCCATCGTGGATGCCTTCCGCACGGAGGGCGCCGATGCCTGGTACCTGCCCGGCGCGGCGCAGCGCTTCCTCGGGCCTGAGCGCGACCCGGCGCACTACGAGCAGGTGATGGACATCGTGGACGTGTGGTTCGAAAGCGGCTCGACCCACGCCTTCACGCTGACCAAGGAACGCGGCCTGCCCTTCCCGGCGGACCTTTACCTCGAAGGCTCGGACCAGCATCGTGGCTGGTTCCATTCCTCGCTGCTGGAGAGCATCGGCACCCGCGGCGTGGCGCCCTTCAAGGCCATTCTCACCCACGGCTTCGTGCTGG
>CAIMOR010000115.1 GCA_903843125.1 uncultured Rhodospirillales bacterium | reverse complement strand
GTCGGTCGCCCAGGCGAAGCCCTTGCCGCCATTGTCGGCGGCGATGGCCTGGACCATTTCTGCTTGTTCCTTCACCCCGGCCTCGGTGCCGTGGAATTCCAGGAACAGGCAGGGGGTGGGCTGGTACCCTTCCAGCTTGGAATAGCTGATGCAGGCGGCCATCTGCACCTCGTCCACCAGCTCCATGCGGGCCACGGGCACGCCGACCTGAAGCGTCTGGATCACCGTATCCACGGCGCCCTTCAGCGTCTCGAACTGGCAGACCGCGGCCGAGGTCGCCTCCGGGATGCCATGCAGCCGCAACCTGATCCTGGTGACGATGCCGAGCGTGCCCTCGCTGCCGATCATCAGCCTGGTCAGGTCGTAGCCGTTGCTGGCCTTGCGCGCCCGCGACCCGGTGTAGATGACGCGGCCGTCGGCCAGCACCACCTCCAGCGCCAGCACGTTCTCCTTGATGGTGCCGTAGCGCACCGCATTGGTGCCGCTGGCCCGGGTGGCGCACATGCCGCCGATGGTGCAGACGCTGCCGGGATCGACCGGGAAGAACATGCCCTGGTCGCGCAGGTATTCGTTCAGCTGCTGGCGCGTCACGCCCGGCTCGATCAGGCAGTCCAGGTCCTCGGGGCTGACCTCCAGCACGTTGTTCATGCGGCTGAGGTCGATGCTGAGGCCACCGCGCACCGGGTTCACATGGCCCTCCAGGCTGGTGCCGGCGCCGAAGGGCACCACCGGCACGCCGTGCTGGTAGGCCAGGGCCAGCAACTGGCTCACCTCCGCCGTGCTCTCCACGAAGGCGACCGCGTCCGGCAGGGTCGGCGTGGTGGTGTCCTCGCCGCGGCTGTGCTGTTCGCGCAGCGCGGCGGCGGTGCTCAGGCGTTCGCCCAGCAGCCCGCGGGCGGCGGCGATGACGGTTTCGATGGCGGCGGGCGAGGCGTTCATGGCGTGTCCTTTGCCATCTGGCTATCATGCCCGCGGCATGGAGAGGAAGCGACCTTGCGTACATACCTGATGGCCGCGGCCCTGCTGGCCGCCAGCCCCGCCGGGGCGCAGACGCTGGACCTGGCGGCGGTGGAGGGCGCCTATCGCCACAGCTTCCCGAACGAGCTGGTGACCGGGGAGAAGTACACGTCCGAGGACATCCTGGAGGTGGTGCGGCTTTCCCCCGCCACGGCCTATCTCCGCACCCGGCTGAACTTCGCCAATGGCCACCAATGCGCCATGTACGGCGTGGCGCGGGTGGAAGGCCAGGCGCTGGTCTATCGGCGCCCGCCCGAGGCCGGCAGCCCGCCCTGCGTGCTGACGCTGCGCTTCCAGGGCGGCCAGGTGGTCTTCGCGGACCAGGGCGACCATTGCCGCGAAACCGACTGCGGCGCCCGCGGCGCCTACGGCGGCGCCGCGCTGCCCGCGGCCTCGCGCCGGCGCATCACCTACCTGGATCGGCTGCGGGCCAGCCAGGAGTATCGCGAGGCGCAGGACGAGTTCCAGCGCAGCCCGGCGCCGCCGCGCTGACGGCGTAACGCCCCCCCACCTTGCCACCCCCCCTGCCTTGCCCTGGGCGCCAACTGCTATAGCATCCCGCGCCACCGCAGCACCCCAGGGGGAGAGAAACGATGGCGAACAAGGTCAAGGAAGCGTGGAAGGCCGGCAAGGCCGTCGTCAATGGCTGGCTCGCCATCCCCAACGGCTTCAGCGCCGAGATGTACAGCCAGTGCGGCTGGGACAGCGTGACCGTGGACATGCAGCACGGCGTGCAGGACTACCTGAGCTGCGTTTCCTGCTTCCAGGGCATCCAGCTGGCCAATGGCCCCACGCCTATGGTCCGCGTGCCGTGGAACGAGCCTGGCATCATCGGCAAGGTGCTGGACGCCGGCGCCTATGGCGTGATCTGCCCGATGATCAACACCGCCGAGGAAGCCGCCCGGCTGGTGCAGTACTGCAAGTACCCGCCCCAGGGCACGCGCAGCAATGGCCCGATCCGCGCCGGCGTGTACGGCGAGGCCGGCGGCTACCAGAAGACCGCCAACGAGAACATCCTGGTCATCCCGATGATCGAGACCAGGACCGCGATCGAGAACATCCAGTCCATTCTGGACGTCCCGGGCATCGACGGCATCTACATCGGCCCGTCCGACCTTTCCTTCAGCTACGGCAAGACGCCGAAGCTGGATGTCGAGGACGCCGAGATCCTGAAGATCTACGAGATGCTGCTGGCCGAATGCGGCAAGCGCGGCATCGCCCCCGGCCTGCACAACGGCAGCCCGGCCTATGC
The DNA here is from genome assembly GCA_903843125.1 of uncultured Rhodospirillales bacterium. GTDB lineage: Bacteria > Pseudomonadota > Alphaproteobacteria > Acetobacterales > Acetobacteraceae > CAIMOR01. The sequence goes on along the minus strand of CAIMOR010000115.1, from coordinate 26,773 downwards.
CAACCGCATGATCAAGATGGGCTTCAAGCTGGTCACCATCAGCAACGAGGTCGGCATCATGATGAACGCCGCCACCGCCGCCGTGAAGGCCGCCCGCGGCGAGTGATCACCTGGCGGCGCGCCGGCGGAGGTCCGTCGGCGCGCAGCGGTACACCTCCCGGAAGGTCGCGTTGAAGCTGCGCAGGCTGGCAAAGCCGGCCTCCGCGGCAATCTCGGTCATGCTGAGCGCGGTCTGGTCCAGCAGCCGCTTCGCCCGCTGCACCCGGGCGGTACGTGCTACCGCCGAAGGCGTGCTGCCCAGGTGCCGGCGGAACAGCCGCGCCAGGTAGCGCGGGCCAATGCCCAGGCGCTCCGCCAGCGCCGGCACGCCGCCCTGGTCCAGCGCGCCGGCCTCGATCAGCCGCAGCGCCCGCGCCACCGTGGTGCGCACGCCCATCCAGGCCGGCGAAAGCGGCGCCGTCTCCGGCCGGCAGCGCAGGCAGGGCCGGAACCCCGCGGCCTCGGCCGCCGCGGCGCTGGGGTAGTAGCGCACGTTCTTCGACAGCGGCTGCCGCACCGGGCAGACCGGGCGGCAATAGATCCGCGTCGAGGTCACGCCGATGAACACCCGCCCGTCATAGGCCGCGTCCCGGGCATGGCGCACCCGCTCGCACGCGGCGAAGTCGAGCAGCGCGCCATCCGCGCCCTGGGCAAGCTGTTCCAGCATGGCGGGAGGTTATCACGCCGGCGCCGGCCGCCGCAGCCAGGCGCCGATGATCAGGTCCGATTTCTGCCAGCGCCGCCCTACCGCCCGCCGCCAGGATGAAGCGGCAACAACGGGAGGGCCGCATGGCCACGATCCACCGGGACATCATCCTCGCCACCCCGCCGGACCAGGTATGGGACGCGGTGCGCGATGTCGGCGCGCTGCACACCAGGCTGGTGCCGGGCTTCGTGGTGGACACGGTGCTGGAGGAAGGCGCCCGCGTCGTCACCTTGGCCAACGGCATGGTCGCGCGCGAGTTGATCCTGAGCTGCGACGACGCGCGCCGCCGCCTGGCCTGGAGCATCGTCGGCGGCCGCATGACCCACCATAACGGCGTCCTCGAGGTCTTGCCCGCGCCGGGCGGCGGCACCCGTGCGGTCTGGACCGCCGACCTGCTGCCGCACGACCTGGCCGGCCCGATCGGTGCGCTGATGGCCGAGGGCATGGCGGCGATGCAGCGCCACTTCGCCGCGGGCTGAGCGCCGGGTCAGGCCAGCGCTGCGTCCCCCAGCCGGGCGCTGCCGGCCTGCAGCACCCGCGCGGTGATGCCGCCATGGCCGCGCACCGCGTTGTAGCCGCCGGGGCCGAAGGCTTCCTCCATCCGCGAACAGGGCTGGCATTCGCCGGTGCCTTCCAGCACCGCGCTGCCGACACGGAATTGGCGGCCCTTCAGCGCCGCCAGGTTCAACCCGCTCACCACCAGGTTGCGCCGCAGCCGGGCGGGGTCCAGCGCATCCAGCCCGAGGAAGCCGGCGATGACGGCCAGGTGTTCCTGCTGCAGCAGCGTCACCTGGCGCGGCGCGCCGGGTCGGCCGGCGAAGCGGTCGCCGACCAGCCCATCCTCCGGCGTCAGCACCACCTCCGCCGCCACCAGCATCGGCACGCGGCGCGCCGGGCGCAGGCCGATCCAGTGCAGCACGCCCGGGCGCAGCGGCCCGGCCAGCAGGGCGGCCAACGGCGAGTCGGGGTTCACGCCGGCACCACCTCGGCCAGGAAGGCGTTGACCGCCGCCCAGGCCGCGGCGGCGCCGGCGGGGTTGCGGTCCGCCCGCAGCGTGGCGCTGCCGTGCAGTCCCTGGCGCGGGCGGAACTGCCGCTTCGGCGCGCCGGCCACCGCCGCCAGCAACCGGGCGGCGGCGTCCACCTCCTCGCTGTCGCTGGCGCTGGTGACGAAGGCCGGGCAGGCACAGCGCGCCGCCGCCGACCGCACCGAAACGCCGCCGAGGTATTCGCCCGGCGAGAAGGCGAGCAGCCCGCTCACCGCCGGCCCGGCTTCGGCCGCCAGCAGGAAGACCAGCGCGGCGGAGTAGCTGCTGCCCCACACCAGCACCGGCCCGGCCGGGTCACGCTGCCGCGCCCAGGCCAGCGCGGCGCGCAGGTCCGGCATGGCCGCGGCATAGCCGGGGTCGCGGCCCAGCGCCGCCGCGGTCTCGTTGCGCCGGCCCCACAGCGTGCCGCCGGAGCGTTGGTCGATCGCCAAGCTATCAAAGCCCTGGCGGGCCAGCTCGGGCTGGATCGGCGCGTATTCGCCCCGGTTGCTGCCGGCCATGTGGAACAGCAGCAAGGTGCCGCGCCGCCGCCCGCCGGCCGGCACCAGCGTGCCGTACACCGCCACGCCATCGGCGGCGCGGAGTGCCAGGGCTTCCGGGGCCGGAGCTTCCGCGCCAATCGCTTCCGGGGCCAGGAAATCCGGGGCCAGGGCGGCGGACGCGGGCAGCGCCGCCAGCGCCAGCAGCGCCCGTCGCGGCAGCGCGCTCATGCCAGCACCGCCGCGCCGAGCACGCGGCCATCGGCGGCCTGCAGCAGCACCGCCGCACGCTCCCCAACCGGTCGCGGTGCCGCAAGCCGCGCCGGCCGGCCCTGCCAGGCGCCCAGGCTGGCCAGGCTGCGCACCACGTTGGAATGGCTCAGCCGGCGGCCGCCATTCTCGCCGCTGCCCACGGCGGTGCTGTGCATCCGGTCGAAGCCGACCAGCCAGAACAAGCCGCTGCCGGCGCCCTCGCCCGCGGCCACGGCCAGCTGCGCGCCATCCTCGGCCAGCGCCATCGGCACCGCCGCCGGGGCCGCCGCGGCCAACGCGGCCGACAGCGCCCGCCGGTCCGAGCCGACCGCGTCCCGCGCGCCCTGCACCACCGCCTGCGGCGTATAGACCTGGCCTTCGCCCAGCGCCGCGCCGCGCAGCGTGGCGGCATAGCGCCGCTGGCGTTCGGTGGCCGCGGGCAGCGAGAACGGGTCGCGCCAGCCCAGCCGGTCCCAGTAGGTGACGTGGAAGGACAGCGCCAGCACGTCCGGCCGCGCCGCCAGCTCGGTCAGCAGCGCATCGGCGGGCGGGCAGGAGGAACAGCCCTGCGAGGTGAACAACTCCACCACCACCGGCCCGGTGGCGGCACGGGCGCGGGGGGCCAGGAGCAGGGCAGGGGCGGCAAGCAGGCGGCGACGCAGCATGACCGGGTTCTCCACGGCGCCCCGGAACGAGGCGCCGGCCCCCCGGTGTCCGCCGGCGCGGCCCCGCCGTTACAGCGGCAGCCTCAGTCCAGGTCCTCGGCCGTGCGCGGCCGGGGGCGCGGCGTGCCGGCATAGGGGTCCAGCCCGCCGGTCGTCGCCTCCACCACGCGGCAATCCTCGCACAGCTCCAGCACCGCCAGGCGCTTGGGGTCGCTGAACATCCAGTGGCTGGCGGCCAGCTTCGCCTTTACCTTCTCGATGCTCGAGCGCGTGCCGAAGGGCTTGGCGCAGCGGGCGCAGGGGAACGGCTCCTCCGCCTTCACCACCCGCGGCCGGGCGGCTTCCGGCGCCAGGTTCAGCCGCGGCGCCAGGCTGATCACCTGCTCCGGGCAGGTCGCCACGCACAGCCCGCACTGCACGCAGGCATCCTCCAGGAAGGAAAGCTCCGGCCGGTCCGGGTTGGCGGAGAACGCCTGGGTCGGGCAGGCCATGGTGCAGGCCAGGCACAGCGTGCAGCCTGCCGCCCGCACCAGGGCCGCGCCCAGCGGCGCGCCGGCCGGCAGCGCCACCAGGGCGGGCGCCCCGGTGGGATGCAGCGCCGCCAGCGCCTGCTTCAGCAGCTCCCGCGGGGTGCCGAGCGCCAGGAAGCCGGCGGGCTGCCACCCCAGGCGGGGCATGGGCTGGCGCAGCACCTCGCCCAGCGTGAACGGGTCGTCGGTCTCGACCGCCGCCAGCCGCGCCGGGCCATCGGCCAGCCCCATGCCGGCCAGCGCGGCGTCCAGGTAGCCGAGATTGCCCAGCGCCCCGTCCACGCCATGCGGCCGGCGGGCCGGCAGCAGCAGCAGCACCCCCGCCGCGCCCCAGGCCAGCGCGCAGGCCAGCGTCGCCAGGTCGGTCTGCGAGACCTGGTTGACCCGCAGCGGCAGCACCTGCGCCGGCAGGCCATCGCCGTGCCGGGCCAGCGCGTCGAGCAGCGCCTCGCCATGGGCTTCGTCGTGCAGCAGCAGCACCGCATCGGCGCCGCCGGCGGCCGTGTAGGTGTGCAGCAGGGTCCGCAGCCGGGCCAGCGTGAAGGCCGGCGGCGGCAGCGCGTAGCTGGCCGCGCCGGTCGGGCATACCGCGGCGCAGGCACCGCAGCCGGCGCAGATCTCGGCGCTGATGACGACCGAGTCCCGCCCGGGCGTGATCGCGCCGGTCGGGCACAGGTCCAGGCAGCGGGTGCAGCCGGTGCGCTTGTTGCGGCCATGCGCGCACAGCCCGGCGGTGAAGTCGATGAAGCGAGGCTGGTCGAAGGCGCCGACCAGATCGCCGGCGGCGGCAACCAGCCGCTCCACCTCGGCGGTGCTGTCCGGGTCGGCGCGCAGGTAGCCCTGCCGCGTCTCCGCCAGCGGAAACAGCGCCGGCCCGCCGGTCAGGTCCAGCACGATGTCGGCGCGGGAGCGCGCGCCATCCCGCGGCGTGCCCCACCTGTAGGCGGCGCGGGAGGCCGGGGAGGGCGCGGCATGGCCATCCACCACCACCTCGAACTGGCCCAGCCAACCGGTGGCGGTGCGGGCGCGGCCACGCAGCACCGGATAGTCGGCCTGGCGCGGCGGCGTCACCTCGGCCTCGCCGGTCAGCAGCACGGTCAGGTCCAGGCGGTGCTTCAGCCGCTCGGCCACGGCCAGGGCGGTGGCGTCGCGGCCCAGCAGCAGGGTGACGCCCTCGCTGGCCAGCCCGACCAGCGGGGTTTCCGGCGCCGGCAGCGCGGCGGCGGCCAGCAGCGCCGCCATCTTCGGCCCGGCGCGCCCGGCCTCGGTGCTCCAGCCGGCGGTCTCGCGGATATTGGCGAAGGCGATGGGCTGGCTGAAGCCGGCGGCGGCGGCCTCCTGCTCGAACAGCGGGGCTTCCTGGGTGCAGCCGACGGTCAGCGGCCGGCCCTCCGCCAGCGCGGCGGTGAAGCGGTCCAGCTGGCTGCGGCACAGGTGCTCGGCGGTGCGGATCGCCGCGCCGCCGCCGCAGCCGCGCACCAGGGCGCGCTCGTCCAGCGGCATGCTGTCCTCGCAGGTGCAGGCAAAAATGGTGCGGACCGTCATGCCGGCGGCTTTCCCCCTGGGCTGGCCGGCCTATATGGGCGCCCAGGCGTGCGCTGGCGAGGTTCCACTTGCGACGCCGCGCCGGCACGCGCTACAGGAATAAGTTCCTTTAACCCCGGCAACCAGGGAGGCCGCGAATTTGTCCGAAACCACCGCGGCGCTGAAGCTGCCGCGCACCATCCGGCTGGACCCCTCGGACAGCCTGGTGTTCGAGGCCGCCGCCGCCCCCGGCGAATGGGCGGTGCCCGGCGGCTTCGCCTTCTGGCAGGAGGCGCCGGAGGCCATGGCCGGCAAGCGCCGCCAGGCATTCCGCGCGGGCTGGCTCGGGCTGGCCAGCTTCGGCTGGTCCACGCTGGTGGAGGCGGCCCTGGCCAGCCCGGCGGAGGCCGCCGCCGCCGAGTCGGCGCTGGCCCGGCAAATCCTGGCCGCCTACGGCGCCCCGGACCTGGCCGCCGCCCGCGCCGCCGCCGCCGAGGAGCTGGCCTTCGCCGCCGAGCTCTGCGCCGACCACCCGCCCGGCACCGCGCTCGCCCTCTCCCGCAGCCTGGAGGGCGGCGAGCTGCGCGAGCGATTCCGCAGCCTGCACCGGCGGGAGGCAGCGCCGGTCTTCGCCCTGGTGGAGGCGGAGGACGCGCCGGCCGAGGCGGTGGACCTCAGGAGCCTGCCGGATGCCTGACCCCGGGGCCGACCGTTGGGTGGCCAGCGGCCACATCTTCTGCGACCCGACGCCGGAGGGCCGGCTGCTGGCCACGCCCGGCCTGTGGCGCGCCTTCCTTGCCCGGCCGGAGCTGGTGCCGCCCGCGGAAGCCTGCGCCGCCGAGCGCCGGCTGCATGCCAGCCTTTTGTCCGAACCGCTGCGCCCCGTGGCCGCGCCCGAGATCGGCGCGCTGGAAGATGCCGACGCCCAGGAGAACTGGCAGGTCTTCCTGCGCTTCCGCGACCAGGTGGCGGCGCAGCCGAGCCTGGAGGCCGCCTGGCTCGCCCTCTATGCCGGCGATGTCCGCGGCGTGCCGCCGCTGTTCCTGCAGATGCTGACCCACCTGGTGGCCTATGCCGCCATGGCCGGGGAGCCGGACGCCTTCGCCTGGCGCGCCGCCGAATGCCTGTTCCGGACCCAGCGCGCCGCGATCCACCAGGGCGCGCTGCTGCTGGCGGACGAGGAGGTGGTGGACGCCCGCGCCGCGGACGGCGACCTCGGCGCGCTGGGCCGCCTGCTGACCGAGGCCGGTGCGCCGCCGCCGACGGTGGAGCTGGAGGTTTTGTCCGAAACCAACGCCGATGGTTATCCCGCCCGCAGCGACGCGCATGACCTGGCGCTCGACATCGCCGAAGGCCGCCCCGGCCAGCGCGGCCTGGCCCGGGCGCTGGAGCGCTTCATCGGCCATGTGCTGGGGGAGGTCGTGAGCATCGCCGCCGTGCCGGTCATCGCCGATGCGCCCTGGATACTGGGGCTGGATGCCGAGGCGACTCGGATCGGCAACGCGCTGTGGCGCGGCGAGGCGGTGGCCCAGGCCGAGCTGGCGCGCATCCTCTGGCTCGGCGAACTGCGCTTCGCCGAGGGGTCGCGCGTGCTGCCGCGCGCCCAGGGCCGCCCGGTGGTGCTGGCGCTGGCGATGGACCCGGCGCAGCGGGTGCGGCTGAAGCCGCAGAACCTGGTGGCCGGTTTGCCGTTGATGGCCAGGGGTGAAGGCATATGACGCCGGAGACGGAAACCCGCGCCGTGGCGGTTCTCGCCGAGAGGCGCCGGGGCGTGACGCCCTGGCAGGACTGGGTGTGGCAGCCGGTGGAGGTGCTGGAACAGGCGCCGGACCTGGCGCCCTGGTCCGTGCTGCGGCAGGACGAAGGCTGCACGCTGTACTTCGCCGGCCTGGCCGAGGTGGCGCTGCACCCGACCGACACCGACAACTACCGCCACAACCTGGCCGCCGCGGCGCCGCGGCTCTGGGTGGTGCTGCGCCCGGTCGAGTCGGCGCCCGGCATGGCGCTGCACTGCGCCACGGTGGATGCCGGGGAGGCCCACAATTACGCCGATTCCGGCAACGACCTGATGGAGGCGCTGCCACTGCCGCCCGGCTTGGCTGGCTGGGTGGCCGATTTCTGCGAGCGCCACCACAAGCAGCGCGGTTTCCAGAAGCGCCGGCGGGACGCCAAGGCATGAGCGAGTTCCTGTCCCGCTGGTCCCGGTTGAAGCGCGGCGAGATGCCGCCCGAGGCGCCGGCCGAGCTGCCCCCCGGGGCCGCGCCGGTCGTGCTGCCCGAGGTGCTGCCGGTGGTGCTGCCGCCGGCGGGGGCGGCGGTGCCGGAGGAGCCTGCCTTCGATGTCTCGCTGCTGCCTTCGCTGCAGGAGTTGACGGCCGAGACCGACATCCGCGGCTTCCTGCACCGGGCGGTGCCGGCCGGGCTGCGCAACGCCGCGCTGAAGCGGATGTGGGCGCTGGACCCGGCGATCCGCGACTTCGTCGGCCCGGTGGACTACGCCTGGGACTTCAACGACCCCGCGGGTATCCCCGGCATCACCGAGGCGCTGGGTGGCGACGTGACGGAGCTGCTGGCGCGGGCGATCGGTGCTGCACCGCAACCGGATGTTGCAATAGACGCTGCATTATCGGCGCCACAACCTGAAGTATCAACCGAGGCCGTGGCACTAGCGGAGCCGCCCGCCATGCCGACGGCAGCACTTCCAGCGGTTGATGAAACAATCCTGGTTCGCCGGCGTCATGGCAGCGCGCGGCCGATTTAGCTTCATCGGGGGGTAACCGGCATCTTGGCGCTTGCGAAACCAGTGCGGCATCAATCATTAGTAGCGCTTGAACGCCACGATGAAGTGCATGGCGAGGGTACCGGGAAGGCAATGACAGTGGACACCGGCATCGATCCGTTGGACCAGGAGCGGGCGCGGGTGTTCTCGCTGCTCGGGCACCTGCTGGCCGCGGCGCCCGGCGCGGGGCTGCTGCGCGGGCTGGCCGGGCTTTCGGGCAACGCCTCGCCGCTCGGCCGCGCCACCCAGGCCCTGGCGGCGGCCGCCGGTGCCACCAGCGCCGCCACGGTGGAGCGGGAATACGCCGCGCTGTTCACCGGCGTGGCGCGCGGCGAACTGCTGCCCTATGCCAGCTACTACCTGACCGGCTTCCTGCACGAACGGCCACTGGCCGAGCTGCGCCGCGAACTCGCGCGCCTCGGCATCAGCCGCGCCGAGGGCGTGGCGGAGCCGGAGGACCACATCGCCTTCTGCTGCGAGGCGATGGCCGGGCTGCTGGACGGCAGCTTCGAGGGCGACGCCGACGCCTTCCTGGCGCAGCACCTGAAGCCCTGGGCCGGCCGCTTCTTCGCCGACCTTGAAGCTGCGGGGAATGCCACCTTCTACCGAGCGGTGGGCGGCTTCGGCCGCACCGTGATGGATATCGAGACCGCCGCCGCCGAGCTGGCGGCCTGAGCTTGCCGGGAGAGAACGCCATGACCGAACAGCAACCGGCCGAACGTCGCGGCTTCCTGCGCGCCCTGGGCCTGGCCGCCGTGGCGGTGCCCGCCGCCGCCGGCGCCGCCGAGGAAAGCCGCGCCGATGCGGTGCCCGCCGGCACGGCGCAGAAGGAAACCGCGCGCGACCGCACCAAGGCGCGCTACCAGGCCAACAGCGCGGACGTGCAGGCCTTCTACAACACCAATCGGTACTGAGCGGAGCAAGCGCGATGCTGATCAAGCGCAGCGACGGCAAGGTGGCACGGCAGCGTCTGGCGTCCGCCTACCAGGGACTTTCGGGCGGCGGGCTGGACCGGCGCGGCTTCCTGCGCCAGGCCGGGCTCAGCGGCGCCGGGCTGGCGGCGCTGGGTGCGCTGCCGGCGCTGACCGCGCGCCGTGCCGAGGCCGGGCCGACCAATTTCGCCCAGCCGATCACCCGGCGGAAGAACATGTGCACGCACTGCTCGGTGGGCTGCACCGTCATCGCGGAAGTGCAGAACGGCGTCTGGGTGGGCCAGGAGCCGGCGTGGGAATCGCCGATCAACCGCGGCACCCACTGCGCCAAGGGCGCCAGCGTGCGGGAGATCGTGCATGGCGACCGCCGGCTGAAATATCCGATGAAGCTGGTGGGCGGCGAGTGGCAGCGGATTTCCTGGGCCACCGCGGTGGACGAGATCGGCGCCAAGATGGCCGCGATCCGCGCCAGCAGCGGCCCGGACAGCGTGTTCCTGCTCGGCAGCGCCAAGTTCACCAATGAAGCCGCCTACCTGTTCCGCAAGTTCGCCGCCTACTGGGGCACCAACAACGTCGACCACCAGGCGCGCATCTGCCATTCCACCACGGTGGCGGGCGTGGCCAATACCTGGGGCTACGGCGCGCAGACCAACAGCTACAACGACATCCGCAATGCCAAGACCATGATCATCATGGGCGGCAACCCGGCGGAGGCGCATCCCGTCTCCATGCAGCACGTGCTGACGGGCAAGGAGGTCAACCGCGCCAACCTGATCGTCATCGACCCGCGCTTCACCCGCACCGCCGCGCACGCCACCGAATACGTGCGGCTGCGCCCCGGCACCGACATCCCGATCATGTGGGGCATGCTGTGGCACATCTTCCGCAATGGCTGGGAGGACAAGGACTTCATCGCCCAGCGCGTCCACGGCATGGAGGACGTCCGCAAGGAAGTGGAGAAGTGGGACCCGGCCGAGGTTGAGCGCGTCACCGGCGTGCCCGGGGCGCAGATGGAGCGCATCTCGAAGATCTTCGCGACCGAGAAGCCCAGCACGCTGATCTGGTGCATGGGCGTGACGCAGCACACCGTCGGCACCGCCAACGTGCGGGCGCTGTGCACGCTGCTGCTGGCCACCGGCAATGTCGGCTCGGCCGGCACCGGCGCCAACATCTTCCGGGGCCACACCAACGTGCAGGGCGCCACGGACCTTGGGTTGGATGTGACCACGCTGCCGGCCTACTACGGCCTGGACGAGAACGCCTGGCGGCACTGGTGCCGGGTGTGGGAGACCGACTACGCCTGGATGCAGGGCCGCTTCGGCAGCAAGGCGCTGATGGAATTGCCGGGCATTCCCAGCACCCGTTGGTTCGACGCCACGACGATGCCGGGCATGAAGGACAAGCCGGCGACCGGCGAGGCCTACGTGCAACAGCCCGACAACTACAAGGGCATGGTGGTGTTCGGCCACGGCGGCAACACCGTGACCCGCATGCCGGAGATGCTTAAGGGGCTGGAGAAGCTGGAGCTGCTGGTGGTGGCGGACCCGCACCCGACCACGTTCAGCCAGATCAGCAACCGCCGCGACGGCACCTACCTGCTGCCGATCTGCACCAGCTTCGAGATGGACGGCACGCGCACCGCCTCCAACCGCTCTCTGCAATGGGGCGACAAGATCGTCGAGCCGATCTTCGAGAGCAAGTCGGACTACGAGGCGATCTACCTGCTGGCGCAGAAGCTCGGCTTCGCCGACCGGATGTTCAAGAACATCAAGGTGGAGAACAACCAGCCGCTGGCCGAGGACCTGCTGCGCGAGATCAACCGCGGCAGCTGGAGCATCGGCTACACCGGGCAGAGCCCGGAGCGCCTGAAGCTGCACATGGCGAACCAGGACCAGTTCGACATCGTGACCCTGCGCGGCAAGCCCGGCACGCCGGTGGCCGGCGAGTTCTACGGCCTGCCCTGGCCGTGCTGGGGCACGCCGGAACAGAAGCACCCCGGCACGCACCAGCTGTACAACACCAACCTGCACGTCAAGGACGGCGGCGGCACCTTCCGCGCCCGCTTCGGCGTGGAACGCGAGGGCAAGACCCTGCTGGCCGAGGGCAGCTGGTCCAAGGGCAGCGAGATCCAGGACGGCTACCCCGAGTTCACCGTGGCCGTGCTGAAGCGGCTCGGCTGGCTGGAGGACCTGACCGAGGCCGAGCGCGCCAGCATCGAGTACCACTTCGGCCCGAACATCGACCGCGCCAGCTGGGCCAACGACCTGTCCGGCGGCATCCAGCGCGTGGCGATGGCGCATGGCTGCGTGCCCTATGGCAATGCCAAGGCGCGCGCCAATGCCTGGAACCTGCCGGACCCGGTGCCGGTGCACCGCGAGCCGATCTACACCCAGCGCCCCGACTTGATCGCGAAGTACCCGACCCTGCCGGACCGCCGCGGCTTCCGCATGCCGCACCTGGGCGTTTCCGTGCAGAACCGCAGCCCGGAGGTGGTGAAGGACTTCCCGATCATCCTGAGTTCGGGCCGCCTGGTGGAATACGAGGGCGGCGGCGAGGAGACGCGTAGCAACAAGTGGCTGGCCGAGCTGCAGCAGGACATGTTCGTCGAGATCAACCCGGCCGACGCCGCGTCGCGCGGCATCAGGGATGGCGGCTGGGTCTGGGTCATGGGGCCGGAGAGCCAGAGCAAGGCGAAGATGAAGGCGCTGGTGACCGAGCGCGTGGCGGCCGGCGTGGCCTGGATGCCCTTCCACTTCGGCGGTTGGTTCCAGGGCGAGGATCGCCGCAAGTTCTACCCGCCGGGCACCGACCCGGTGGTGCTGGGCGAAAGCGTCAATACCCTGACCACCTATGGCTACGACCCGGTGACCTTCATGCAGGAAACCAAGTGCACGCTCTGCCAGATCCGCGCGGCGTAAGGGGAGGAATCAGACCATGGCTCGCATGAAGTTCCTCTGCGACGCGGACCGCTGCATCGAGTGCAACGCCTGCGTCACCGCCTGCAAGAACGAGCACGAGGTGCCCTGGGGCATCAACCGCCGCCGCGTGGTGACGCTGAACGACGGCAAGCCCGGCGAGCGCAGCATCTCCATGGCGTGCATGCACTGCACCGATGCGCCGTGTGCCGCGGTGTGCCCGGTGAACTGCTTCTACACGACGGCCGACGCTATCGTGCTGCACGACAAGGACCTGTGCATCGGCTGCGGCTATTGCTTCTACGCCTGCCCGTTCGGCGCGCCGCAATATCCGCGCGTGGGCAATTTCGGCGGCCGCGGCAAGATGGACAAGTGCACCTATTGCGCCGGCGGCCCGCAGGCCGACAACACGGCAGCCGAATACATCCAGTACGGCGCCAACCGCATCGCCGAGGGCAAGCTGCCGCTGTGCGCGGAGATGTGCAGCACCAAGGCGCTGCTGGCCGGGGATGGCGAGATCATCGCCAGCATCTACCGCGAACGCGTCAGCAAGCGCGGCTATGGCGGCGGCGCCTGGGGCTGGCGTACCGCCTACCGCGAAGGGGTGCAGGCGTGATGCGCGCGCTGCTGCTTGCCGTGGCGCTGCTGTGCGCCGCCCCCGCGCTGGCGCAGAACACCGTGCCGTTCACCGCGCGGGACCAGACCTCGGCCGAGGAGCTGGAACTGCAGCGCACGCTGCAGGGCGGCACCATCCATGGCCGCATCAGCATTCCCGATGACAAGGCCGCCAACCTGGTGCAGCCGGAAGGCCGCGCCTGGCGGGACTTCCACAACCGCACCCTGTACACCGTGGGCGCCGTGGCGGTGTGCGGCGTGCTCGGGCTGCTGTGGCTGTTCTACATGATCAAGGGCCGCATCCGCATCGCCGCCGGGCCCGCCGGCCGGACCATGACGCGCTTCAACCTGCTGGAGCGGGCGAACCACTGGATGGTGGCCAGCAGCTTCATCGTGCTGATGCTCAGCGGGCTGAACCTGACCTTCGGGCGCTGGCTGATCCTGCCGACGCTGGGGCCGGAGACCTTCACCATGCTGACCATGTGGGGCAAGGTGGCGCACAACTTCCTCAGCTTTCCGTTCGCGCTGGGGCTGGTGCTGATGTTCCTGCTGTGGGTGCGCGACAACATCCCGAACGCGCTGGACCTGGAATGGCTGAAGGCCGGCGGCGGCTTCATCGGCAGCCGGCACCCGCAGGCGGCGCGCTTCAATGCCGGCCAGAAGGGGGTGTTCTGGATCACCGTTCTGGGCGGCGGCGCGGTGGCGACCACCGGCTATGTGCTGGTGTTTCCGTTCTTCATCACCGACATCGCCGGCCAGCAATGGGCGCACATGATCCACGGCGTGCTGGCCATGCTGATGATTGCGGCTATCCTCGCGCACATCTACATCGGCTCGGTCGGGATGGAAGGCGCGATCGACGCCATGAGCACCGGCCAGGTCGACTACAACTGGGCCAGGGAGCACCACAGCCTGTGGGTGGACGAGGAACTTGCCAAGGCGCGCACCGCGATAGACCCGGGCGCGAAGACCGCCGGCGCGGATTGAGGAAGCCCGTCCGGTGCGCCTGATCGGCCTCGCGGGATGGAGCGGGGCCGGCAAGACCACGCTGCTGACCCGGCTGATCCCCTGCCTCAACGCGCAGGGGGTCAGCGTCTCCACCCTCAAGCACGCGCATCACCGGTTCGACATCGATACCCCGGGCAAGGACAGCTGGCTGCACCGCCAGGCCGGCGCCGAGCAGGTGCTGATCTCCTCCGGCCAGCGCTGGGCGCTGATGACGGAGCTGCGCGGCCAGCCGGAGGCGACGCTCGGCTTCCTGCTGTCGCGGCTCGCGCCGGTCGACCTCGTCATCGTCGAGGGCTTCAAGCGCGACAGCCACCCGAAGCTGGAGGTGCATCGCAGCGCCAACGGCAAGCCCTGGCTCCACCCGGAGGACCCCGCCATCGTTGGCGTCGCCAGCGACGTGGCGCCGCCCGCCGGCCGTGCCTGGGTGGCGCTGGACGACGCCGCCGCGGTGGCTGCGCTGGCGCTGCGCCATGCTGTCGAGGTGGCGCCGTGGCGCAGCTGAGCGACGACTGCTTCGCCTTCGGCGGCGCGCTGCTGAGCGTGGAGCAGGCCGAGGCGCTGATCGCCGAGCGCGTGCCGCCGCTGGCCGGCGTGGCGACGGTGCCGCTGCACGCCGCGCGCGGCCGGGTGCTGGCGGAGGCGTTGCGGGCGGGCGTTGCGCTGCCGCCGTTCTTCAACGCGGCGGTGGATGGCTATGCGTTCCGCCACGCCGATCTCGGCGCCGGGGAGACCGCGCTGCCGCTGGCCGGCCGCGTGGCCGCCGGGCATGGCGGCGGCCCGCTGCCGGCCCGCAGCGCGGTGCGCATCTTCACCGGGGCGCCGATGCCGCCGGGCGCCGACAGCGTGCTGATGCAGGAGGATGCGCGCGAGGCCGATGGCGCCGTGCTGGTGCCACCCGGGCTGAAGCCCGGCGCCAATGCGCGCCCGGCCGGCGAGGATGTCGCGCTGGGCAGCGTGGCACTGGCCGCCGGCACCAGGCTGCATGCGCCGCAGATCGGCCTGGCCGCCGCCTTGGGCAATGCCACGCTGGGGGTGCGGCCGCTGGTGCGTGTCGGCGTGTTCTCCACCGGCGATGAGCTGGCCTCGCCGGGCACCGCGCTGGGGCCGGCGCAGACCTACGACAGCAACCGCTTCACGCTGCTGGCGCTGCTGGGCGGGCTGCCCGTGGTGGCGACCGACCTTGGCATATTGCCGGACGATGCCGCGGCCACCACGCACGCGCTGGCGGTGGCGGCCGGTACGCAGGACCTGCTGCTGACCAGCGGCGGGGTTTCGACCGGCGAGGAAGACCACGTCCGCGCCGCCATCCAGCACGGCGGCAGCCTGGTGTTCTGGCGGCTGGCGGTGAAGCCGGGGCGGCCGGCGGCGATGGGCGTCATCGCCGGCACGCCGGTGCTGGGGCTGCCGGGCAACCCGGTGGCCGCGGTGGTCACCTTCCTGCACCTGGCGCGGCCCATGGTGCTGCGCCTGGCCGGGGCGCGGCCGGAGCCGCTGCCGCGGTTCCCGGCGGAGGCTGCCTTCAGCTACCGCAAGAAGGCCGGGCGGCGCGAATACGTGCGGGTGCGGCTGGCGCCCGGTACGCCGCTGCCGCGCGCGGAAAAGTTCGAGCGCGAGGGCGCCGGCCTGCTGACCAGCCTGACCGAGTGCGACGCCTTCGCCGAGTTGCCCGAGGAGGTGACGGCGGTGGCGCCGGGGGATAGCGTGGCGGTGCTGCCCTTCGCCGCCTGCTTCTGATCCGGCGCTTCGGCGCGGCCTTGCCTGCATCTGGGAATCGTCCATGTCACAGCGCCTGATCGTCGGCATCTCCGGGGCCTCCGGCGCCATCTACGGTGTGCGCCTGCTGGAGTTGCTGAAGGGCAGCGGCGTGGAGACGCACCTGATCATGTCGCAGACCGCGCGGATCACGCTGGCGACCGAGACCGCCTACGGCGTGAAGCAGGTGGAGGCGCTGGCCGACATGGTGCACGCGCATGGCGACCTGGCGGATGCGTGCTCCTCCGGCAGCTTCCGCACCCTGGGCATGGTGGTGGCGCCGTGCAGCGTGAAGACACTCGCAGAAATTGCCACGGGCGTGACGCCGAACCTGCTGTCGCGCTCGGCCGACGTGGTGCTGAAGGAACGCCGCCGCCTGGTGCTGATGCTGCGCGAGACGCCGCTGCACCTGGGGCACATCCGCAACATGGCGGCGGTGACGGAGATGGGCGCGGTGGTCTATCCGCCGGTGCCGGCCTTCTACGCCAAGCCGGCCACCCTGGCCGAGATGGTGGACCATACGCTGGGGCGGGTGCTGGACCTGTTCGACATCGATGCCGGCACGGTGCGGCGCTGGCAGGGTTTGGGGAAGCAGTCATGAGCAACGAGTTAGTGCTGGACACGCGCTTCCGCGCGGCGCTGCGCCGCATGCAGGACGCGCAGAGGCTGCAGGCGGTGACGGGCCAGGTCTCCACCGAGTTCGAGATCGCCAGCATGATGAAGCAGCTGGATGGCGGGCCAGCGCTGCTGTTCAACGATGTGGAAGGCCACGACCTGCCGATTGTCGGCAACCTGCTGTGCTGCCGGGAGAATGTGGAGGCCGCCTTCGGCACCGATTTCCGCGTGCTGCGCAGCTTCATCACCCGTGCGTTGGGCGGGCCGATCGAGCCGGTGGAGGTGCAGCACGCGCCCTGCCAGCAGGTGGTGCTGCGGACCGGCTTCGACCTGGGCAAGCTGCTGCCGGTGCTGCGCCATGCGCCGGGCGATGGCGGGCGCTTCATCACCGCCGGCGTGGTGATCTGCCGCGACCCCGACAGCGGCGTGCGCAATGCCAGCTATCACCGGCTGCAGGTGGTCGGGCCGGACCGGCTCGGCATCAAGCTGGACTACGGCCGCCACCTGCGGCTGGCGTTCGAACGCGCGCAGAAGGCGGGGCAGGCGTTGCCGATCGCGATCTGCCTCGGCACCGACATTGCGTTGCAGTACACCGCCGCCACCATGGGCAGCCAGTTGCCGGAGAACATGGACGAGCTGGCGGTGGCCGGCGGGCTTTCCGGCCGGGCGCTGCCGATCACCCAGGGCGTGACGGTGCCGCTGCCGGTGCCGGCGGAGACCGAGATCGTCATCGAGGGCTTCATCCAGCCGGTCGAGACCATCAGCGAAGGCCCGTTCGGCGAGTTCGTCGGCTTCGCCGCGCCGGCGGCACCCGCGCCGGTCATCCACATCAGCGCCGTCACGCATCGGCGCCGCCCGATCTACCCCGCCATCAACGGCTATGGGCGGGAGACGGTGATGCTGCGGAAATACGTGCTGGAGGCCAGCCTGCTGAAGGCGGTGCAGCCGGCGGTGCCGATCGTGGTGGATGCCGACATGACCGCGGGCGGGCTGCATCGGTTCCACGCGATAGTGCAGGTGAAGAAGACGCTGCCGACGCATGAGGGGTTGCAGCGCAACGCCATGCTGGCCGCCTTCGCCGCGCTGAAGGACCTGGACCTGGTGATCGTGGTGGATGACGACATCGACATCCGCGACTGGAACGACGTGGAATATGCGCTGGCCACGCGCATGGAAGCCTCGCGCGACCTCATCGTCATCCCCGAGGCGCGCGGGCATGAATATGTACGCGCGGGTCGCAACGGCATCCGCGCCAAGCTCGGCATCGACGCGACGGTGCCGCCGGAGGAGCGCGAGCGCTTCACCCGCGTGGCGTTCAAGCCGGTCGAGATCGACCGGCACAGGCTTTGCTTCGACCGGGACGTGATCGACCGCAGCCTGATGGAGTGATGCCATGCTGAAGCGCCGCGCAGTCCTGGCCGCGCCCCTGCTGGGGCTGGCCGCACCCGCCCTGGCGCAGGCATGGCCGGACCGCACCATCCGCTTCCTGGTGCCCTTCGCGCCTGGCGGCAACACGGACCTGGTGGGCCGGCTTTCGGCGCAGTGGATGACGCAGGCGCTGGGCGTCTCGGTCGTGGTGGAGAATCGTGGCGGTGCCGGCGGCATCGTGGGCAGCGATGCGGTGGCCAAGGCGGCGCCGGATGGCTCGATGTTCCTGGTCGGCAGCATCGGCAGCATCAGCGTGGCGCCGGCGCTGGAACGGCTGCCGTATGATCCGCTGGTGGACCTGGCGCCGGTCTCGCTGCTTTCCACCAACGCGCTGGTGCTGCTGGCCCGCCGGGCGCTGCCCTTCGCCAGCACGCAGGACGTGGTGGCCGCGGCCAAGGCGGACCCGGAGAAGCTGACCTATGGCTCGTCCGGCATCGGCGGGCTGATGCACGTCTCCATGCTGGTGCTGGAGGTGCTGGCGGAGGCCAAGTTCACCCACGTGCCGTTCCGCAGCGGGTCGCAGGCGGCGCAGTCGCTCACCTCGGGCGATATCGACCTGATGTTCGCCAACATGTCGGACGCGCTGCCGCTGGTGCAGGGCGGCGTGGCCCGCGCCTTCGCGGTTTCCACCGCGCAGCGCAGCGCGCAGATGCCCGATGTGCCGACGATGCAGGAGCTTGGCTACGCCGGCTTCAACGTGGTCAGCTGGAACGCGCTGTTCGCGCCGGGCGCCACGCCGCGGCCGGTGGTGGAGAAGCTGTCGGAGACCGCGCGCCGCATGGTGGCGGACCCCGAGGTGCAGCGCCGGATGGCCGGCTTCGGCAGCGTGGCGGCGGCGAACACGCCGGCCGAATTCGCCGCGCAGATCAGGGCCGAGACGGCGATGTGGGGCGATATCCTGAAGCGTGCCGGGCTGGCACGGCCGGCCTGAGGCCAGACCGCGATC
This sequence comes from uncultured Rhodospirillales bacterium, assembly GCA_903843125.1. Taxonomy (GTDB): domain Bacteria; phylum Pseudomonadota; class Alphaproteobacteria; order Acetobacterales; family Acetobacteraceae; genus CAIMOR01. The sequence continues at coordinate 8,541 of CAIMOR010000115.1, read as the reverse complement.
GTCCGAGGCGCCGGCGCCGAAGGGCGTGAAGCGCCGGGTCGGCCTGGCCCCTATCGCGCCCAGGCGCCCAGCAGCACGCCCTCGGCCAGCTTGTTCTGCACGGTGAAGTCGCTGTCCTGCGGGCCGCCGCGCAGCGGGTCGGTGAACCAGCGCCAGACCAGCACGGCCTCCACGCTCGGGCGTTCCAGCGCGTGCAGCCAATGCGCCAGGACTTCCGCCTGGACCCGTGGGTCGGGCTGGGTGCGGCGGTCCTCCACCACTTCCCAGGGGCGGGCGGCGGCGCCGGCGGCGCTGCGCAGGCCAACCTCGGCCACCCAGACGCGGCGGCGCCAGCGGGCGGCCAGCCGGTCGATCCGCTCGGCCTCGCGGTGCATCACCGGCAGCCATTCCTCGGGGCCGTCGTCGCGGCCCAGCGCCGGGTACAGCTTCACGCCGATGGCATCCAACTGGTCCCAGTGCTGCACCTGGTCGGCCATCTCGGTGCTGTCCACCACCTGGATCAGCCTGCCGCGGAAGGCGCCGCGGACCGGGCCGACCACGCCGCGCCATTCCGCCCGGGCCAGGCTGCGCGACAGGCCGGAGCCGACCGAGAACGCCTCGGCCCCCGCTTCCTGCGCCACCTTGGCCACCTGCAGCAGGGCGGCGGTATAGCTGGCGAACCAGCGGCGCCAGGCTTCGGCGTTGGGCAGCAGGATCTGGCCGGGCTGGCCGCCCTGCACCCACAGGTGCGGCTTCACCAGCACGCGCAGGCCCAGCTCGCGGGCCTGGTGGATGCCGGCCTTCAGCTGGTCGGCCGACATGTCGCTGCCGAGGATGACGTCCGGGCTGGCGCTGCCGGACTGCCACAGGAACGGCACGATAGCGACCGAATCGGCGCCCGCGGCGGCGGCGCGGCGCAGCGAAAGCCGGGCATCTGGGCCACCGAAGGGGTGGCTTTCCACCTGCGCCATGTTCACCCCGCGCCAGGGCGCCGTGGCGGGCGCCAGTGGCATCGGGGCTGGCTCGGCGGGGCGCGGGCGCGGCGCCTGGGCGCGTGCGGCCGGGGCCAGCAACGGCAGCAGGAAGGGGGCGGCGAGGAGGCGACGGCGGGATTCTGGCATGCGCCGGACAGGTTAGCGCAACCGCTGCCGGCGCGAAATCTTCCCGGCCAGCGGCAATGGCCGAACTGCGCTATACCCGCCGGCCAAGCCGCGAGGAGGCGGAATGTCTGCGCTGGTGATCCTGGGCGCCGGTGGCCATGGCCGCACGCTGATAGAGCTGCTGCGGGCGCTGGGCGGGTGGGAGCTGGTCGGCCTGGTGGACGGCAACCCCCCGGCCGGGCCGGTGCTGGGCGTGCCGGTGCTGGGCGATGAATCGGTGCTGCCTGGCCTGTGGGCCGCCGGCGTGCGCCAGGCGTTGGTGGCCATCGGCCATAACGGCGCGCGGCTGGCGGCGGCCGGGCGGCTGCGGGCGCTGGGCTTCGGCTTTCCCAGCCTGGTGCATCCCAGCGCGGTGCTGGCCGGCAGCGCCTGGCTGGACGAGGGCGTGGTGGTGCTGCCGCGGGTGGTGCTGGGGGCCGGCGCACGGGTCGGCGCCTTCGCCATCCTCAACAGCGGCTGCATCGTGGAGCACGACGCCGAAATTGGCGCGGGCGCGCATGTGGCGCCGGGGGCGGTGCTGCCGGGGCATGTCACCGTGGGGGCGCGGGCGCTGCTGGGCGCGGGGTGCTGCTGCGTGGTGGGCGCGGTGATCGGTGCCGATGCCGTGGTGGGCGCCGGGGCGGCGGTGACGCAGCCGGTGCCGGCCGGCGCCACGGTGGGCGGCGTGCCGGCGCGCGTGCTGGGCGGCTGAGCGGCGCCGGGGCCGACGGGAGGCGTTGTGCGAGCAACCGATGCGCGCCGCCGGTGGGCCGACCGGCGACGAGGGAGCGCTACACCGGCAGCCTGAGCCGCGCCCGCAGGCCGCCCAGCGGGCTGTCCTCCAGCACGATATCGCCGCCATGCGCGCGCACGATGTCCCGCGCGATGGCCAGCCCCAGGCCGGAGCCATCGGCGCGGCTGGTGGCGAAGGCGCGGAAGGCCTGCTCGCGCTGCGCCGGGGGAATGCCGGGGCCGTCGTCGTCCACCGAGACCACCGCCCAGCCGGCGGCGCGGCCCTCGGTCTCCGGGGCGTTGCGGTGCAGGTATTCCACCGTCAGCGCCACCCGGCTGGCGTGGCGCCGGGCATTGTCCAGCAGGTTGCCGAGGCAGCGGCGGATGGCGTCGCGCCGCAGCGGCAGGGTCAGGCTGTCGGGCGCGGTCACCGCCACCTCGCCGCCGGCGCGGCGGGCCTTGCCGGCCACGTCCTGCACCAGCTCCACCAGGTCGGCCGGCTGCACCTGCTCGGTGCCTTCGCCCCGGGCGAAGGACAGGTAGGCTGCGATCAGGCGCTCCATCTCCGCCAGGTCCTGGTTCAGCGCGGCGATGTCCTCCTCGGTCTCCGGCTGGCGCGGCAGCATGGCCAGGCCGAGGTTGAGGCGCGTCATCGGCGTGCGCAGGTCGTGGCTGATGCCGGCCAGCATCTCGGTCCGCTGGGAGACGAAGCGGCGGACGCGGTCCTGCATGCGGTTGAAGGCAACGGCGGCCTGGCGGATCTCGGTGGCGCCCTCGGGCTTGATGCTGCCGACATCGCGGCCCATGCCGAAGGCCTCCGCCGCGCCGGCCAGGCGGCGGATGGCGCGCACCTGGTTGCGCAGGAACACCACGGAAACCCCGGCCAGCAGCAGCGCGGAGCCGACCAGCCAGATGACGAACAGGTAGATGGTGGCGGTGAACAGCCGCTTGCGCGGCACCTCGGCCAGCAGCACGCCGTCGGGCAGCTGCACGCGGATGACCACGCTGCGCGGCTCGCCCAGCCAGTCGGTGTCGAACGGCAGGGAGAGGCGTTCCTCCAGCGCGTGGTCCAGGTCTTCCTCCAGCGGCAGCAGCGGCATGGATTCGGGGCGGCGCACCACCTGCATGTGCGCGCCCGGCTCGAACGCCATCACCAGGTCCAGCCGCCAGGCCGCCTCCCGCGCCACCCAGCCGCGGCGCTCGTCCGGTTCGCGCAGCATCAGCTCGGACAGCATCGCCACCTCCCCGGCGACGCCGGCCGCCAGCCGGCGGCTGATGACGTCCAGGTGCGCGCCGTAGAAGATCTGCAGCGCCACCAGCTGCACCACCACCAGCGGCACCAGGATCATCAGCAGGGAGCGGCCGAGCATGCCGCGCGGCAGCAGGAAGCGGATGGAGCGCGACAGCAGCTTGCCGAAGCGGTTCAGCTTGCGGCCGGCGAAGCTGACGCCGCCGCCGGCGCGTTCCAGCGTGGCGCCGGAGAAGAAGGTCACCGGCTCACGGCCCGGGCCGCAGCACGTAGCCGCGGTGGCGCACCGTGTGCAGGAAGCGCGGCTCGCGCGGGTCGGGCTCGATCTTGCGGCGCAGGCGCGTCACCTGCACGTCCACCGCGCGCTCGCCGGCATCGGGCGTGCCCAGCGCGGCGGCAATCTCCTCGCGGCTCAGCACCTCGCCGGGGCGCTTGGCCAGGGCGGTCAGCAGGCTGGCCTCGCCGCCGGTCAGCCGCACGATGCCCTCGGGCGTGCGCAGCTCGCTGCGTTCCGGGTCGAACCAACTGCCGCCGAGCTGCACCGGCAATATCGCCTGGGCGGCAGCGGGGGGCGTGGCGCGGCGCAGCACGGTGCGGATGCGCAGCGCCAGCTCGCGCGGGTCGAACGGCTTTGCCAGGTAGTCGTCGACCCCGGCTTCCAGCCCGGCGACGCGGTCATCCGGCTCGCCGCGCGCGGTCAGCATCAGCACCGGCACGGCGTTGCCGGTCTCGCGCAGGCTGGCCACCAGCTCCAGCCCGCTTTCCCCTGGCATCATCACGTCCAGCACCAGCAGGTCGAAGCTCATGGCGGCCAGCGCCTGGCGGGCGGCGGCGGCGTCCCCGGCGACGGAGATGCGGAAGCCCTGCTCGGCCAGGAAGCGTTGCAGCAGGCCGCGCAGCCGGGCGTCGTCGTCAACCACCAGCAGGTGCGGCTGCTCCAGGGTCTCGCCCGGCATGTCCCGCGCCTCCCCTCAGCCCAGCCGCGCGAGGCGGCCGGCGGGCTTGTCGGCCGGGTGGTCGCCGCCCGGGCGTTCCAGCCGTTCCAGCTGGCCGCGTGCCTCGGTGCCCATCAGGCCGCGCATCACCTTGCGGAAGCCTTCCACCGCGACCGGCCCGGCTTCGCGGTAGGCACGCATCACGTGCTCGCGCTGGCGTTCGAACAGCCGTTGCTCCAGCGCCTGGCCCTTCGGCGCCAGGGTCAGCAGGCGCTGGCGGCGGTCGCTGCGGCCGGGGGCCTGGGTGACGTAGCCTTCCTCCACCAGCGGCGTCAGCACGCGGCCGAGCGACTGCTTGGTGATGGACAGGATCGCCAGCAGCTCCCCCACCGTGATGCCGGGGCGACGGCCGACGAAGTGCAGCACCCGGTGGTGCGCCCGGCCCATGCCCAGCTCCTCCAGGATGCGGTCGGCGCCGCCGGTGAAGTCGCGGTAGCCGAAGAACAGCAGGTCCTGCGCCAGGCGCAGCTCCTCCTCCCGCAGGAACAGCAGGTTGCGGCCGGCACCGACCGGCGCGGCGGGTGGAATCTCGGCGGCGGGCCGGTTGGGCGCGGGGCGCGGGGCGGCCGGGCGCTCCGCCAGCACGGCCATGTCGTCCGCTCGTCCGCCTGCCTTGTCGTTCGGCATCAGTGGCTCGCTTTTTCCAGTGGCGCCGGCCGGCCCGGCCCGGGGGACCGTGCGCGCCGACGCGTCGCCGTGGATGAATGACACAAACCGGCCCCATCGTAGAGCACCATTGCGGGCCACGGATAGCCCGGCGCTCGGCGGCAGGGCTCAGAACAGGCCGCGGACCATCAGCTGCAGGCCGATCAGCAGCAGGAAGGCCTGGACCACCTGGCGGAACCACTTCTCGGCCAGCGCCGCGCGCACCAGGCGGCCGAGCCAGAGGCCGAGGAAGGTCGGCGCCAGCACCGCCAGCCCGCCCATGCCGAGCTGCGCGGTGAACATGCCCTGGCCGGCCATGCCCAGCGCCAGGGTGGCGGTGGCGACCGTGGCGCCCAGGCCGAAGGCCTGGACGAACTGGTCCGGCGGCAGGCGGATGGCGGCCAGCCAGGGCGCGGCCGGCATCATGTAGCTGCCGGTCAGCCCGTTGGCGATGCCGGCCAGAACCCCCATGACCGGCGACAGCCAACGCTCCCGCGCCGCCGAGGGCTGCGGCCAGCGTGGGCCGAGCAGCGCCAGCAGCGCCGAGGCCGCGACCAGGATGCCGAGCAGGCCGGACAGCAGCCGCGCATCCGAGCGCGCCAGCAGCCCGGTGGCGCCGAGCGTGCCGAGGCCGGACAGCAGCAGGAAGCCGCGCAGCCGGCCGATGGTGGCGCGCAGCTGGCCGCCCGCCAGCGCCTGCCAGACATTGGTGGCCAGCGTCGGCGCCACCGCCAGGGCCATGGCCTCCGGCAGCGGCCGGGTCAGCGCCATCAGCCCGAGCGTGATGGTCGGCAGGCCGAAGCCGACCACGCCCTTGACGAAGCCGCCGAGGACGAAGATGCCGGCGACGACGAGCAGGTCGGCCAGGGGCAGCGAATCGGGCATGGCCGGCAGCCTAGACCATTGCGGCCAGGCTGGCTTCGGGCTGCGCCGAAGCCAGGCCGGCGAGACCGGCCGCGCCTGGGCTGCCGGCGCCGGTTGCCGTCAGGAGCCGCCGACGATCCGGAGCGCCGGTTTCCCCTGTTGCCCGGCATGGGCCGGCGCGGCGACGGCCAGGCCGTAGTCGTCGTAGCTGGAAGGCCGGCCGGGGCGCGGGCGGCGCATGCCCAGCACCGCCGCCAGCGGCAGCAGCCACGCGATGCGCGCCTGGTAGCGATGGTGCGGGCCGGACAGCGCCCCGGTGGCCGCGGCGTTCACCGTGACGCCGACCAGCACGCAGAGCACCAGCGCCAGGCGCTCGCGGTCGCCCCAGGCGGCGGCGCGGCGCCAGGCCAGCAACGCGCCCAGGCCGCCCAGCACCAGCACCAGCCGATGCGGCAGCAGCCAGCCGGCGGCGAGGCCCGGCAGCAGGTCGTTGGCCTGCGGGGCGCCGGCAAAGGCCGCAACCTCCCAGGCCGGGAAGCCCTGGCGCAGCCGTGGTGCCACGTTGGCGCCCAGGTGGTCCGCCCCCAGCGTATCGCCGACGCGGGCCATGAACAGTTGGCGCCAGGCATTGCCCAGCATGGCGCCCGCCACGCCGAAGGGTTCGCGCAGCAGCGTCTCGGCGATGATCGCGCCGGCCTCCGGCGCCAGCAGCGCGCCGCCGAGGAAGCGGTCCTGGCCCTCGGCGTCGCGGTTCACCGGGCTGTCGGGCGCCCAGAGGAAGCTGTCGCTGTTCATCGGCAGGCGCCAGGCGAAGGCGCAGAGATACCAGCCGGCCTCGGGGCATTCCGCCTTGATGGTGCGGGCGGCCGGGCCATCGGCCTGCAGCCGGGCCAGCAGGAAGCTGTCGCCATAGGGGGAGAGCGCGAGGCGGCCGTGGCCGGCCAGGTTGGTGGCCAGCAGCAGCGCCACGCCGGCGGCCAGCGGCAGCGCCGGGCGCCAGCGTTGGGGCTGGCCGCGCCGCAGCACCCACAGCAGCGCCACCAGCGCCAGGGCCAGCGGCAGGTGGGAGAGGTGCGCGGCGATGCCGAGCGTGGCCAGCACGCCGATGCCCACCGCCTCGGCGCGGGACAGCGTCGGGCCGGCGAGCAGCCAGAGCGCCAGCACCACCATCGGCGCCAGGATGTCGGGCATCAGCAACGCGGCAACCCAGGGTGCCGCGGTCAGCGCCGCGACGCCGGCCACCAGCAGCAGGTGGCCACGCGGCGTCACGCTGCCGCGCACCGCGCGCTGGCTGAGCCAGAGCAGCCAGGACAGCGCCACGCCCTGCGCCAGTGCCGGCGGCCACAGCGAGAGCTGCCAGTGGAACAGCGCCAGCATCGGGCCATAGACCCAGGGCTTGTCCCAGATCATCAGCGGGCCGAGGGTCTGGTGCAGGAAGGCGCCGGTGTCGCTGAACAGCAGCGGATAGCCGTTCAGCAGCCAGGCCGGCCAGGTCAGCAGCAGGCCGCCGCCGAGGATGGCGGCCAGCCGCACCCGCCGGCGCGGCGGCAGGGCGGCCGGGGCTGCAGCCGCACGGGGCGGCCGGCGGCGCGACGCGGCAGGCCGGATCATGGGGCGGCGAAGAACTCGACCACATTGCCCTCGGGGTCGGCCAGGCGCAGGTGGCGCGGCGGGCCGCCGGCATGGCCGGGCGCTTCCAGCACCGGGATGCGCGCGGTGACCAGGCGGCGGTGCCAGGTTTCCAGGTCGCTTTCCGGCAGCGCGAAGGCGAGCAGCGTGCCGGCGCCGCTGCTGACCGGGAACAGCGCGTCGCCGCGGGTGCGCAGCACCAGTTCCACGCCCTCCAGCCGGAAGCGCGGGCTGCCGTAGCCACCGCTGGGCGGCTGTTCCAGCACGCGGGCATAGAACTCGGCCAGCCGGCGGGTGTCGCGGCAGGCCAACTCGATCCGGGCAAGGCGGGTCACGTCTGGTCCCAGCGGGAAGCGGCGGCATCGTCCGCGGCCTTGGCCTCGACCCAGCGCTCGCGGCCGTCGGCGAACTCCTCGCGCTTCCAGAACGGCGCGCGGGTCTTCAGCCAGTCGATCAGGAAGGCGCAGGCCTCAAGCGCCGCGGCACGGTGGGAGGAGGCGGTCAGCACCAGCACGATGGGCTCGCCCGGCGGCAGCCGGCCGACGCGGTGGATGATGGTGCAGCCGGTCAGCGGCCAGCGCGCCTCGGCCTCGGCGGCGATCGCCTCGATCGCGCGCTCGGTCATGCCGGGGTAGTGCTCCAGCGTCAGCGCCGCCAGGCCGTCATCGGCGCGGCACAGGCCGACGAAGCTGGCGAGGCCGCCGACATCGGTGCGGCCGGCCGCCAGCAGGGCGGCCTCGGCGCCGAGGTCGAAGGCAGCGTGCTGCACGCGCACGGTGGCCATGGCTCAGCCCCCCGTGACCGGCGGGAAGAAGGCGATCTCGTCGCCCGCCGCCACCGCCTGGTCCGGCGTGGCGAATTCCTGGTTCACCGCGCAGCGGATGGTGCGCCGGTTGGCGAAGGCATCCGCATGGCCGGGGCTTTGCGCCGCCAGCCAATCCACCAGCGCGGCCACCGTCGTCACCTCCGGCGGAGGTGCCACTTCCTCCTCGGCCCGGCCGACCTTCTGCCGGACCCAGGCGAAGTAGAGGATCCTCACCGCGGGGTTTGGACGATCTGTGGCGGCTCACCCGGGCGGCTGATGATGGCGGTATTGCCGTCCCGCGTGATGGTGCCGCTGGGGCCGCCCGGCGTGTTGAAGGTTGAGGTGTTGCCGACCGTGGTGGAGGGCGTGATGGTGCCGCGCGGCGTCAGCACGCCCTGGCCGGCCGGGCTGCCGGCGGCGGTGGGCAGCGGGGACAGCGGCGGCAGCGCGCTCTGTGGCGCCGGCGGCACCGGCGAGGGAGCGGTGGGCGCCGGCACGAAGGGC
>CAIMOR010000114.1 GCA_903843125.1 uncultured Rhodospirillales bacterium | reverse complement strand
GGCGACCTCGCCGAGTGCCTGGTATTCGGCGCGGGTTGCCGCCGCCATGTCGGCACCGAGCTGCAGCCGATAGGTGGCGCCCTGCCCTTCCACCAGCTGGCGGAAGGCATCCGTGCGGGCGGCCTGGACGAACGCGGTCTCCAGCCGCGCCATGCGGTCGGCCGGGATGCCGTTCGGTGCGATCAGCCCCCACCAGATGGTGATGGCATGGTCGGCCAGGCCGATGCTGGCGAGGCCGGAGGCATTGTGCATCTCCGGGTGGTCCTCGGCGGTGGTCAGCATCAGGCACTTGGCCTGGCCGGCGCGGGCGGCGCCGATGACGCCGACGACCGAGCCACCATAGAAGGTGATGTGGCGGCCGAGGAAGGACGGCAGCGTCTGCCCGGCGCCCTGGAACGGCACCGTGGTCATCTGCATGTTCAGCCGCCGCAGGATGCGCTCTACGCCCAGGTGCATGGCGCCGCCCAGGCCCTCGTTGCCCCAGGTGTATTCACCGGGGTGCGCGCGCACGACGTCGACCATCTCGCGCAGGTTGTTGGCCGGGAAGTCCGGCTGGGCGCAGAGCGCGTAGGCCGAGTAGCCGACCGCGAGGACGCTGGTGAAGCTCTCGCTGGTGTAGCGGGCGCCCAGGGTGTGCGGCGCGGCGGTCAACGGCGTGTTCCAGATGAAGCCGAGGGTGTAGCCGTCCGGCCGAGCCTCGACGATCTGCTGCACGCCGATGGTGCCGCTGGCGCCGGGGCGATTTTCCGTGACGACATTCTGGCCGAGCATCGGGCCGACCAGTTCGGCCAGCTTGCGGGCGAAGATGTCGGTGCCGCCGCCGGGGTTGATCGGCACGATGATGCGGATCGGCCGCTCCGGGAAGGTCTCGGCCCTGGCCGCGGGCACGAGGGCAACCAGCAGGGGCATCAGCAGCAGCAGGCGAAGGCGCATGGTCGGATTCCCAGAGACGACTGTGATCACAGCATGAAGCAAGGACGAGGCCAAGGGAACGCGGTGGCCATGCGCGCGGCCGGTTGCGCGCCGGCGTGGGCTGTTCATACTCGGCCGACCTTTGCCGGAGCGCATGCCATGAAGCTGATCGACCTGAGCCGCACGCTGTACCACAAGGCGCCGCGGCTGCCGAACCACCCGATGATCAACATCAGCCAGTTCACCGACCACGCCGAGAAGCGCGTGGTGGACGGCTACGAGTTCTCCTCGGCGGTGCTGACGCTGAACATGGGCGACCATTCCGGCACCCATGTCGACGCTCCCGTGCATTTCGACGAGAAGCCCGGCGCCAAGGGCATCGACGAGATGCCGCTGGAGAACTTCTTCACCGAGGCGGTCTGCCTGGACCTGTCGCACAAGGAGCTGAAGAGCGACATCAGCATTGCGGACCTGGAAGCCGCCGAGAAGGCCGCCGGCGTGGAGATCAAGGCCGGCGACACGGTGCTGCTGCACATGAACTTCTACAACCGCACCTATGGCACCGAGGCCTACATCAACGACTTCCCCGGCCTGACCAAGGAAAGCGCGACCTGGCTGGGCAGGAAGGGCATCATGATGTTCGGCGTGGAGGCCGCCAGCCCGGGCCGCCCTGGGCGCAGCAACTTCGAGGTGCACCATGTCTGCCGCGACCTCGGCTTCACCCACATGGAAGGCTTGGTGAACCTGGAGAAGCTGGTGGGCAAGGGGCGCTTCCGCTTCATCGGCTTCCCACTGAAGATCAAGGGCGGCACCGGCAGCCCGATCCGCGCGGTGGCCTTGCTAGAGGACTAGGGGCTCAGGTCCCGACCATCCGCACCGGCAACCCGGAGAAATCCAGCCCGGCCACCCAGGCCGGGCCGCCCTGCGCCACGAAACAGGCGGCGGCGAGCGCGGCGAAGGCCTGCTGCGCCGCCAGGTCGGCCTCGCCGAACGTGCCGCGGGCGGCGTTGGCGGTGATCAGCACGCCGAGGTAGTCGCCGCGCCACAGCAGCGGCGAGAACATCGACGAGCCGGCGCGGAAGCTCTGCAGGATCTTGACGAAGCCGTGGTGCAACGCGGTGTCGTGCAGCAGCAGCGGGCGGCGGTGGCGGGCGACGTCGCCGGGGTGGCCGAGTTCGATACCCACCAGTTCGTGGTATTGCGCCGGGGCGAAGTTGACCGGCGCCGATACCATGTGGTGCGCGCCGTCTGGCGTGCGCAGGAACACGGCGCAGGCGCTGCCCACCGCGGGCGGCGGGTTCTCGCGGTAGGCGTTGGGGCGCAGTGCCGCGGCGGGGTCGCCGAGCAGCGCCGGCAAGGTGCGCGTGACGCACCACAGCGCGTCCTCGGGGCCGGCGGCGGCGCCGGCATCGGCAGCCACGCGGGCCAGGGCGAGCACCACGTCATCAGGCATCAGGCATCCTTCCAGGTGAAGCGGGCCAGCCGTGCGGCTTCCGGTACCACGCCGTGGCCGGGGCCGGGTGGCACCGCGGCGGCGCCGCGCGCTACGGTCAGCGGCGCGGCGGTAATGTCTTCGGCCAGGTAGGGCTGGGTGACGCTGACGCCCCAGGAGACATCGGCCACCACCGCGGCCAGATGCAGCGTGGCGGCAGCGCCCACCGAGGTCTCGGCGATCTTGCAGGCCAGCGTGGTCTGCAGCCCATGCGCGCGGGCGCGGCGGTCGGCCGCCCGCGTTGCAAGCAACCCGCCGAGCTTTAGGGCCTTCAGGCCGAAGCCGGCGGCGGCCCGGCGGGCGGCGTAGCGGTCGATATCGGCGCCGGCGTGCATGCCTTCATCCAGGCAGAGTGGGCAGCCCAGCGTGGCGAGCTCGGCCATGCCGTCCAGGTCGTCGTCGGCGACCGGCTGCTCCAGGTAGTCCAGCGTGCCGGCGGGCAGCGCCATCAGGAATCGGCGCGCGGCCTCGACGCTCCAGGCCATGTTGACGTCGCCGGACAGGTGCGTCGAGGCGCCGAGGATGGCACGGGCGCGCTGCACCAGCAGGGCGTCGTCCTCCGGCCGCTCGGCCATGCCGAGCTTGAGCTTGACGTGGCTGAAGCCGGCCGCCTTGGCGGCCTGAACGCCGGCCAGGGTTGCCTCGGGATCGGCCTCGCCGACCATGCGGATGGCCGGGACGTGGTCGCGGCGCGCCTCGCCCAGCAGGTCGGCAAGCGGCCGTCCAGCCCGGCGCGCCAGCAGGTCCAGCACGGCGATCTCGGTTGCGGCCTTGGCGCCGCTGTTGCCGCGCAGGGCACGGTCCAGCCGATGCGCAAGGCTTGCGACGCCGACGGGCGCGGCCAGCAGCGCCGGCGCCAGGAAACGCCGGACGGCGCTGACCATGCCGGGCAGCAATTCGCCGGTCATCGTTGGCGCGATCGAGGCCTCGCCCCAGCCTTCGCGGCCTTCGGCGTCCACTGCGCGCACCAGCAGGGTCTCCGCGGTGCGGATGGTCTCGCTGGCCAGGCGCATCGGGTGGCGCAGCGGCAGGGCCAGCGGCCAGGCTTCCACGGCAACCAGGCGCAGCGGGGTTTCGAAGGGCATGACATGACAGCACCATGACCTTCCGCGGGAGGCAAGCGGCGTGCTTGGACAAGCGGTCCCGACCGGTGCCTAATGCGCCCCGTTCGTACACTCACGGAGGCACGCATGATCAAATTCTACTACAACCTGGCGCCGAACCCGACCAAGGTGGCACTGGCGCTCGAGGAGATGGGCCTGGCCTACGAGCTGCATCCCGTCGACACCCGCAAGGGTGAGCAGCACAGCCCGGCGTTCCTGGCGATCAACCCGAATGCCAAGGTGCCGGCGATCGTCGATGGCGAGACCACGGTGTTCGACAGCAATGCCATCCTGCTCTACCTGGCCGAGAAGTCCGGCAAGTTCCTGCCGAAGCCGGCGCAGCACGGCCAGGCCCTGTCGTGGCTGATGTTCATCGCCAGCGGCGTCGGCCCGTACTCCGGCCAGTGCGTGCATTTTCGCAACGTGGCGCCGGAGCCTAAGGACTACGCGGTGAACCGCTACACCTTCGAGGCCAAGCGCCACTGGGGCATCATCGAGGCGCAGCTGGGCAAGCACGCCTACCTGCTGGGTGACGACTATACCTTCGTCGACATGGCGCTGTGGGGCTGGGCGCGGCTGCTGCCCTTCGTGCTGGGGCTGGATGGCTACGGCGAATACCCGAACATCGGCCGCTTCGTCGCCGCGGTGAACGCCCGCCCGGCCGCCGTGGCCGCGCTGGCGCTGAAGGACAAGCACAGCTTCAAGGCCGAGATGGACGAGGCCGCCAAGCTGGCCATGTTCCCGCACCTGAGCGTCAAGGTGGCCTGAGCCGAAGCGCGGGGCCGCCATCGGCGCGGCCCCGCATTTCCGCTGGTGCCGGCCCGGGTTTTGCTGGTTACCTTTCGCTGAAGGCGGAGGGTGCGGCATGGGCAAGCGGCAGATCAAGCTCGGCGTCTCGATGATCGGGCTGGGCTACCACTTGGCGGCCTGGCGTCACCCGGAGGCGCCGGCCGGCGGCAACATGGAACTGCCGCACTTCATCCGCGTCACCCAGGCCGCTGAGCGCGGCCTGTTCGACATGGCCTTCCTGGCCGATGGCGTCGGCATCCGATTCCACGACGAACCACCGGGCGCGCTGAGCCGTACCTCGAAGAACGTGCAGTTCGAGCCTCTGACGCTGCTCTCGGCGCTGGCCATGGTGACGCAGCGCGTCGGCCTGGTGGCGACGGCTTCGACGACCTACAACGAGCCGTATCACGTGGCGCGCAAATTCGCCTCGCTGGACCATATCAGCGGCGGACGCGCCGGCTGGAACGTGGTGACCAGCGTCACCGACATGGAGGCGCAGAACTTCAACCTGGACCGCGCCCCAGGCTACGACGTGCGCTACGACCGCGCCGCCTAGTTCGTCGAGGTAGTGCAGGGGTTGTGGGAAAGCTGGGAGGACGACGCCTTCCTTCGCGACAAGGCCAGCGGGGTGAACTACGACCCGGCCAAGCTGCACGTGCTGAACCACAAGGGCGTTCATTTCCAGGTACGCGGACCGCTCAACGTGGCGCGCACGCCGCAGGGCGCGCCGGTCATCGTGCAGGCCGGCGCTAGCGAGCAGGGCCGTGAGCTGGCCGCCGCGACCGCAGACGTGGTCTATGCCGCGGCGCAGACCCTGGCGGATGCGCAGGCCTACTACGCCTCGGTCAAGGGCCGCATGGCGAAGTACGGGCGCGAGCGCGACGAGCTGAAGATCATGCCGGGGCTGATGGCGATACCGGGCCGGACCCGGCAGGAGGCGCATGATCGGTACGAGGTGCTTCAGGAGCTGGTGCAGCCGGTGGTCGGGCTGGGGGCGCTGGCGAATTACCTGGGTGACCTTTCGGACTACCCGCTGGATGGCCCGGTGCCGGCGCCGGTCAACCGGCGCATGCACAGCAGGGCGCAGATCTTCCTGGACATCGCCGCGCGCGGCAACCTGACGATCCGCCAGCTCTATCTCTCGGTTGCCGGCGGCAACGGGCACCGCACCGTCATCGGCACGCCGGCGGATATCGCCGACGCGATGGAGGAGTGGTTCCATGCCGAGGCCGCCGACGGCTTCAACATTCTGCCGCCCTGGCTGCCCGGCGGGCTGGAGGATGTGGTGGAGATGGTGGTGCCGGAACTGCAGCGGCGCGGCCTGTACCGCACCGCCTACGAGGCGACGACGCTGCGGGGCAACCTCGGTCTGGCGCCGGCCTCGCATCGGCGTGCGGCGATGGCGGCGGCGCTGCGCGGCACGGCGCAGGTGGCGGAGTGACCAGCGAAGCGGCAGGCTGCGACGGCGCTGCCGATGCCGCGGGCTTTACCGCCGCGTCGAGGTCATTTTCCGTCGCGGCCATGGTTTACCGGTCAGGTGCCGCATCGCAGCATCCCGCCGGCTGAGGCAGGAGTTTCATCAGGTGCAGATCGGCGTCTTCATTCCCATCGGCAACAATGGCTGGCTGATCTCGACCACCTCGCCGCAGTACATGCCGAGCTTCGACCTGAACCGCGACATCACCCTGAAGGCGGAGCGCTACGGCTTCGACTTCGCGTTGTCGATGATCAAGCTGCGCGGCTTCGGCGGCCCAAGCCGGTACTGGGACCACAACCTGGAAAGCTTCACGCTGATGGCGGGGCTGGGAGCGGTGACGACGCGGATAAAGCTGTTCGCCTCGGTCGCGGTGCTGACCATTCCGCCGGCGCTGATTGCGCGGATGGCGGTGACGAACGACAGCATCAGCCATGGTCGGTTCGGGGTGAACATCGTCTCCGGCTGGCAGAAGGCGGAGTACACCCAGATGGGGATGTGGCCGGGCGAGGCGCATTTCAGCCGACGCTACGAATACTGCGGCGAATACGTGCAGGTGATGCGCGACCTGTGGGCCAGTGGCGTCAGCAACCTGAAGGGCGAGTACTTCACGATGGAGGATTGCCGCGTCAGCCCGCTGCCGACGGCGCCGATCGAGGTGATCGCCGCCGGCCAGTCCAACCGGGGCATGCGGTTCGCGGCCGAGTATGCCGACTACAACTTCATCAGCGGCGGCGGCATGAACACGCCGCAGTCGCTGGCGCCGTTCGTCGCGCGGCTGCGCGAGGCGACGGCGCTGAGCGGGCGGCAATGCGGCGCGCTGGCGCTGACCATGATCATTGCCGACGAGACCGACGAGGCGGCGATGGCCAAGTGGAACCACTATTGCGCCGGCACCGACCTGGAGGCGCTGGCTTGGCGCGATGGCCAGGCGGCGCAGGATACCGCGGCGGAAGCGCATTCCACCGTGGGCCGCATGGTGCGGAGCGAGCGGCTGCCGACCAACATGCTGCGCCTGGTCGGCTCCTACGCCACGGTGGCCAAGCTGCTGGACGAATGCGCCGCCATCGATGGGTTGCAGGGGGTGATGCTGACCTTCGACGACTACCTGGTGGGGCTTGAGCAATTCGGCACGCGCATCCAGCCACTGATGCGCTGCCGTGAGGGCATCGCCGCATGATCGAGGAAGGCAAGACCGCGAAGCAGTTGTGGGCTGAATTGAAGGCCGGCCCGCCGCGGCCGCGCTTCGGCTTCGGTCGGCGCGCCGCGCTGGTGAACGTGGACGTGCAGTGCGGCTATACCCAGCCGCACATCTATCCCACCGCCTATGAGACCGATCCGCGGCAGATCGAGCACATCAACGGGTTGGCGCGGCTGTTCCGCGCGAAGTCGCTGCCCGTGGTGTGGACCTACGTGGCCTATCTGCCCTCGGGCGAGGATTGCGGCGTCTGGGGCACCCGCACCAACACGCCGGACAGCCTGCAGAACACCAAGGTCGGCTCGGCGAAGGCGGAGCTGGACCCGCGGACGGAGCGCGCGCCCGGCGACATCGTGTTCAACAAGCGCATGGCCTCGGCCTTCTTCGAGACGCATCTGCGTTCCCTGCTGACCTTCCATGGCGTCGATACGGTGGTGGTGACCGGTGGCAGCACCTCCGGCTGCGTGCGGGCCACCGTGGTGGAGGGGCTGTCCTGCGGCTTCCGCATGATCGTGCCGGAGGAATGCACGTCCGACAGGCATGAGGGCCCGCACTTCGCCAGCCTCTACGACATGGCGGTGAAATACGCCGACGTGCTGCCGGTCGACGCCGTAGCCGCAGCCATCGCCGGCGACTGACCAGCCGCGTTGGCGCGGTTTGTGCATTGCGATGCGCCGACATCTCGGAGCATCGCCATGTCCGGCATACCTACCCCGCGCCTCAGCCGCCGCGCCCTGCTGCTGGCCAGCGCCGCCACCGCCATTGCCGCGCCCGCCGCCGAAGCGCAGACGCCGCGCCCGGGCGGCACCATGGTGATGATCGTGAACCCGGAGCCGGCGACGCTGGCGAGCTATGCGGTTTCGGCCGGCAATATTCCGCCGATCACCACGCAGGTGTATGAGGGCCTGCTGACCTACGACTGGGACCTGAAGCCGCAGCCGCTGCTGGCGAAAAGCTTCGAGGTCTCGGCCGATGGCAAGACCATCACCTTCAAGCTGCAGGAGGGCGTGACCTTCCACAATGGCGCCGCCTTCACCAGCGCGGACGTGGCGTACTCCTTCATGGAGATAGCCAAGAAGGTGAACCCGAACGGCCCCGTGATCCTGCGCGAGCTGGAGGCCGTGGAGACGCCGGATGCGATGACGGCAATCTTCAAGCTGGCGAATCCCGCGCCCTACCTGATGATGTCGCTGTCGTCGAACAACATCCCGATCATCTGCAAGTCGGTGTTCGAGGGCACCGCGCCTATGCAGAACCCGACGGCGAACCGGCCGATCGGCACCGGCCCGTTCAAGTTCGCCGCCTGGGAGCGCGGGCAGTTCGTGCGGCTGGACAAGTGGGAGAAATACTGGAAGCCCGGGCTGCCGCTGCTGAACCGCATCATCGCCCGCTTCATCCCGGATGCGGCGACGCGGACCGCGGCGCTGGAGACCGGGGAGGCGCATTATGCCGGCTACAGCGCGGTCAACGCCGCAGATATCAAGCGAATGCAGGCCAACCCGATCCTGGGCAGCACCACGTTGGGCTATGGCACCACGGCCGCGACCAGCGTGCTGGAGTTCAACATGCGCCGGCCGCACCTGGCGAAGAAGGAAGTGCGCCAGGCGATCTGCTACGCGATCGACCGGCAGTTCATCGTGGACAACATTCTCTACGGCTTCGGCAAGCCCGCGGTGGGGCCGCTTTCCTCCGTGTTCACCACCAGCGGCTGGTTTACCGATGATGTCCGCCACTTCGACGTGCCGAACCGGCTGGAGATTGCCAACAAGCTGATGGACGACGCCGGCTATCCGCGCGGCGCCAACGGCGTGCGCTTCGGCCTGCATCTTGAGGTCAACAGCTTCGGCGAGCAATGGCTGCGCCAGGCGGAGTACCTGAAGCAGGCGCTGGGCCAGATCGGCGTCGAGTTGACGCTGCGCAGCGAGGACACCGCCACCTGGCTGCGGCGCTGCTACACCGACTACGACTTCGACATCAACGAGCCCTTCTACTCCGCGGGCGCGGACCCGGTGATCGGCGTGCATCGGCACTACGTATCGTCGGCCATCCGTCAGGGCACCACCTTCGTCAACAACAAGGACTATCGCAGCCCCGTCGTCGACAAGCTGATGGACGACGCGACGCGCGAGTTGGACCCGACGAAGCGCGCCGATCTTTACCACGCAGCGCAGAAGCAGATGGTGGAGGACAGCCCCGGCGCCTGGCTGGCGGAGGTGCAGTACGTGACGATCTTCAACAAGAAGCTGCATGACCACACCATGGGACCGCTCGGCACCTATGAGGCGTTCAGCCGGGCCTGGCTGGAGCGCTGAGCCGATGCGGCGCTGGCGCTACTTCGGCTATCGCCTGGTCTTCGCGCTGCCGGTGGTGTTCGGCATCCTGGTGCTGAACTTCTTCCTGATCCAGTTGGCACCGGGCGACGCCGCCTCGGTGCTGGCCGGCGAGAGTGGCGCCGCTTCGCCGGAATACACCGCGCTGCTGCGGGAGAAATTCGGCCTCGACCGGCCGCTTCTGGAGCAGTTCCTGGCCTATATCGCCAACGCGCTGCAGTTCAACCTGGGCTATTCCTTCCGCAATGACAGCCCGGTGTTCGAGCTGATTTTGGCGCGCCTCGGCCCGACGCTGCTGCTGATGCTGACCGCCTTCGGTGCCGCACTCGGCCTTGGTACCGCGCTGGGCGTGCTGGCGGCAGTGGCGCGCAATTCGTGGCGTGACGCGTTGATCAGCGTGATCACGCTGGTCTGCTACGCCACGCCGGTGTTCTGGCTGGGACTGATGCTGATCGTGGTGTTCTCGGTAAACCTGAACTGGCTGCCGACCAGCGGCTTCGAGAACATCGCCGAGGGCTACGAAGGCTGGGAGCGATGGGTGGATATCGGCCGCCATCTGGTGATGCCGGGCACCGCGCTCGGGCTGTTCTACCTGGCACTCTACACGCGGGTCATGCGCGCTTCGATGCTGGAGCAGACCGGCATGGATTACGTGGTGACGGCGCGCGCCAAGGGGCAGACCGAAGGCCGGATCGTGTTCGGCCACATGCTGCGCAACGCCTTCCTTCCGGTGCTGACCATGGCCGGCGTACAGGCCGGCAACCTGATCGGCGGTTCGGTGGTGGTGGAGACGGTGTTTGGCTGGCCCGGCCTTGGCACGCTGGCATTCAACGCGCTGCAATCGCGCGACCTGAACCTGCTGCTCGGCATCTTCTTCATGTCCGCCTGCCTGGTGGTGTTGATCAACCTGGCGGTGGAGTTGCTGACCATCACGCTCGACCCGCGGATCCAGGCCTGATGCGTGCGGCAATGCAGCGCTTCGCGCGGAACCGCATGGCGGTGTTGGGGGCACTGGTCATCGGCGGGGTGGTGGTGCTGACCGTGACCGCACCGCTGCTGTATCCCGCCGGCGCCTTCACGCTGGCCGGGCCGCCGTTGCAGCCCCCGGGCGCGCGGTTCCTGCTGGGCACTGATGCGCTGGGACGCGATGTCGCCGCCGGCGTGGTGCAGGGGGCGCGCACGTCGCTGCTGATCGGGCTGTCGGCAGCGCTGTCGGCGGTGCTGTTCGGTTCGCTGATCGGCGCACTGGCGGGGTATTACCGTGGCGCGGTCGATATCGTGCTGATGCGGCTGACCGAGTTCTTCCAGACCATACCGGCCTTCCTGCTGGCGATGCTGCTGGTCGTCATCATGTCGCCCTCGGTGCTCAGCGTCATCATCGCCATCTCGGCGGTTTCGTGGCCCGGCATCGCACGGCTGGTACGCGGCGAGTTCGTGGCACTGGGCGGACGTGAGTTCGTGCTCGCCAGCATCGGGCTCGGCGCCAGCGGGCCACGCATCATCTTCCGCCACCTGCTGCCGAACTGCGTTTCCTCCATCATCGCCATCGGCTCGCTGCTGGTGGCCAGCGCGATATTGCTGGAAAGCGGCCTTGCCTTCCTCGGCCTGGGCGACCCCAACGTGATGAGCTGGGGGCTGCTGATCAGCGCCGGGCGCGTCACGCTGCGTTCGGCCTGGTGGGTCTGCACCTTCCCGGGCATCGCCATCCTGCTGACGGTGCTGTCGATCAACCTGATCGGCGACGGCCTGAACGAGGCATTGAACCCGAGGCTGCGCGAGCGATGAGCGATGCGGTGCTCGACATTGCCGACCTGACCATCGGCCTGCCGCCGGGCGCCGACCGCGCCAGCGCCGTGCAGGGCATGAACCTGGTGCTGCGCGCCGGGGAGGTTACCTGCCTGGTGGGCGAAAGCGGTTCCGGCAAATCGCTGGCGGCGCGGGCGGTGCTGGGGCTGCTGCCGCCGCGCGTCGGCGTTGCCGCCGGCAGCATCATGTTCGAAGGCCAGGACCTGACCAAGGCCACGCCGGCGCAACTCGCAAAGATTCGCGGTGCGCGGATCGGCATGATCTTCCAGGAACCGATGACGGCGCTGAACCCGCTGCACAGCATCGGCCGGCAGATCGAGGAGGTGCTCAGCATCCACACCCCGCTGGACCGGAAGGCGCGGCGGGACAAGGTAGTGGCGCTGCTGGCGGATGTGCATCTGCCGGAGCCGGCGCGGATTGCGCGCAGCTTCCCGCACCAGCTTTCCGGCGGTCAGCGGCAGCGGGCGATGATCGCCATGGCGCTGGCGCTGGACCCGAAGCTGTTGATCGCGGACGAGCCGACCACGGCATTGGATGTCACGACGCAAGCGCAGATCCTGCACCTGATCCACGACTTGCAACGTAGCCACGGCACCGCCGTGCTCTTCATCACCCATGACTTCGGCGTGGTGGCGGATATCGCCGACCAGGTGGCGGTACTGCAGCGTGGCGTGCTGGTGGAAGCCGGGCCGCGCGATGCCGTACTGGACAACCCGCAGCATCCCTACACGCAGGCGCTGTTGGCCGCCGTGCCGCGGCTGGTGGTGCCGCAGCGCGCGCCGCAGCAGCCGGGCATCGTGATGCTGGAGAGCATCAAGGCGCGCAAGGAATACCGGCAGCGAGCACTCCTCGGTCGTGGCCGCACGACCGTGGCGTTGGATGGCGTCAGCGTCGCCCTGCGGCGCGGCGAGACGCTGGGGCTGGTGGGGGAATCGGGCTCCGGCAAGTCCACGCTCGCCCGCGCCATGACGCGGCTGCTGAGCATCGACAGCGGCGACATCGTGCTCGATGGCGACGAGATCACCCGCACGCCGCAGCGGCTGATGCGGCCACACCGGCAGAAGATCCAGATGATCTTCCAGGACCCCTATGCCAGCCTGAACCCCCGGCAGAAGGTGGTCGACGTGATCGCGGAAGGGCCGATCATCCATGGCCTGCCGCGGGCCGAGGCCGAGGCGCGGGCGCGCGAACTGCTCGGCCTGGTCGGGCTGGACCCTTCGGCGGCGGATCGCTTCCCGCATGAGTTCTCCGGCGGCCAGCGGCAGCGCATCGGCATTGCGCGCGCCTTGGCGCTCAGGCCGCAGGTGCTGGTGGCGGATGAGCCGGTCTCGGCGCTCGACGTCTCGGTGCAGGCGCAGGTGCTGGCATTGCTGGCGGATATCAAGGCGCGGCTGCATCTCTCACTGCTGTTCGTCACGCATGACCTCCGCGTGGCGCTGCAGATCTGCGACCGCATCGCGGTGATGCGCCAGGGCGCCATCGTGGAACTGGCGGATACCGCGGATATCTACCACGCGCCCCAGCACCCCTATACCAAGGCGCTGTTTGCCGCGGTGCCCGGCGCCGCCTGGTTGCAGAAGGAAGCCGCCCATGCAGCACCCTGAGAACGGCTTCCTGCCGGGGCCACGCACCACCCTGCCCGGCATGCCTGGTGGCCCCCTGGCTGGCCTCACCTTTGCGGCGAAGGACCTGTTCGACGTCGCCGGCGTGCCGACCATCGGCGGTAATCCGGATTGGGGGCGGACGCATCCCGTGCCCACGGCGCATGCATGGGCGGTGCAGCGGCTGCTGGAAGGCGGCGCCGAGTTGGTCGGCAAGACCATCACCTGCGAAATCTCGCTCGGCATCCTCGGCTACAACCAGTTCTATGGCACGCCGCCCAACCCGGCGGCGCCGGGGTGCCTGCCGGGTGGGTCGTCGTCGGGCTCGGCCTCGGTTGTAGCCGCGGGGCTGGCCGACGTGGCGCTGGGCACGGATAGCGGCGGTTCCGTCCGGGTGCCGGCCAGCCTCTGCGGGCTGTATGGGCTGCGGCCGACGCATGGGCGCATCTCGGTCGCCGGTCTGCTGGCGCAGGCGCCGAGCTTCGACACGGTGGGCTGGTTCGCGCGCGATGCCGCGACCTTCGGGCGCGTCGCCGCTGCCATGTTCGACGAAGCGCTGCCCGCCGCCGGCGCCGCCGGCGTGCTGCTGGCCGAGGACGCCTTCGCCCTGGCCGATCCCGAGGTGGCGGCCGCGCTGCTGCCGGTGGCGGAGCGGCTGGGCGCGCAATTCGGCGGGCTGACGCGCATGACGCTGGGCGAGCCGGGCGAGTTGGAGACCTGGGCCGGGCAGCGCAACATCCTGCAGCGGGCGGAGTCCTGGGCCACCTTCCGGCCTTGGATCGAGCGGGAGAATCCGACCTTCGCCTACAACATCGCCCGCAACCTGGCCGGTGGTTCGGCCATCACCGCGGAGCAGGTGGCGGTGGCCAAGGTGGTGCGGCGCCAGGTGGTGGAACAGGCGCGGCGGCTGTTGGAAGGCGGCACGATCCTCTGCCTGCCGACCACGCCATTCCCCGCGCCACCACTCGGCCTGCCGCTGCCGGAGATCGATGCCCTGCAGGCGCGGATCGGCGTCACCACCTCCTTCGCCGGGCTGGTCGGGCTGCCGCAGTTGAACCTGCCGCTGGGCCAGGTGGGTGGCAAGCCGGTGGGGCTTTCCATCATCGGCTGGCGCGGCGCCGACATGCGGCTGGCCGCCATCGCCCGGGCCTTGGCCTAATCGGCGGCCCCATACGCCCGGCAGAAGGTTCGGATAGCCGCCGCAGCGCTGGTGGCAATGGCGGCTTCGTTCGGGACCGGCCCGATGCCGAGCGTGGCCTGCAGGAACATCTCGCTGCGCAGCAGGGCCAGGCATTGGTCGGCGGCCAGCGCCGGGTCCGGTGCCTGCAGCAGCCCACGCGCCGCCTGCGCGGCCAGCCACCCGGTGAGCCATTGCCGCGTCGCGCGCGGGCCGTTCTCGTGGAAGGCCATGGCCAGTTCGGGGAAGCGCGCGCCTTCGGCGACCACCACGCGGTACATGCCCAGCGAGCGCTCGCGCAGCAGGAAGCCGAGCCAGCGGATCGCCATCGGCAGCATGGCGTCGAACAGGCTGCCGCCGGCCGGGCCCATCTCCGGCGTCTCGCCACGCATGTCCAGGCAGGCTGACTGGATGATGGCGGCGAACAGCCGGTCCTTGGCGCCGAAATGGGCGTAGAGCGTGGCCTTGGAGACGCCGGCACGCTTGGCCACCGCATCCATCGAGACCGCGCCATAGCCGTGGGTAATGAACAGCTCCGCCGCCGCGTCCAGGATGGCGCGGGCCTTGGCGGAGGCCGGGGCGGCGGTGGCTTCGGCGCTAGCGCTCATGCAGGGTGAACCAGGCAGTTCAGTTTGGTTGACAGGGCGGCAGTTTAGCGGCAGACAGCGGCAAATGCAAACTAGACTGAACGGTCCAGTTCACCCACCAGCGAGCGCCCCATGAACGCGATGGCCCCAGTTTCCTCCACCTCGACCGCGCCGGCGACGCCGCCGGGCGGCCTCCGCCGCAAGCTGGTGCGGCTGAGCCTGGCCGGGCTCCTGCTGGGCGGCGTGGCCCTTGGCGGTTCCTGGTGGTGGAGCGTCGGGCGTTTCCTGGAGCAGACCGAGAACGCCTATGTGCAGGGCGATGTCGCCATGCTGGCCTTCCGGGTTGATGGCAATGTTGGCGCGATCCGCGTGGCCGACAACCAGCGGGTGGTGCGTGGCGACGTGCTGCTGGAGCTGGACCCGGCGTTGTACCGGGCGCGCGTGGCGCAGGCTGAAGCCAGCCTGGCCGATGCCACCGGCGCCATCGCCACCCTGGCCGAGCAACTGGCGCTGCAGGGCGCGCAGGTTACCGTGAACCAGGCGCTGCTGGCCCAGGCCGGCGCCGAGCAGGCCCGCGCCAGCGCGGATGCGCGGCGCTACCAGGGCCTGGCTGCGCAGGGTTGGAGCAGCCGGCAGACCGAGGAGCGCGCCCGCGCCGATGGGCTGAAGGCCGCGGCGGCGATAGGTTCGGCCGAAGCGCAGCTGGCCGCGGCGCGGCAGCAGATGGTAGTGCTGCAGGCCCAGGCACGGCAGGCCGAGGCGCGGCGCGACCAGGCGGCGGCGACGCTGCGGCTGGCGCAGATCGACCTGGAGCAGACCGTGCTGCGGGCACCGTTCGACGGCATCGTCGGCAACCGTGCGGCCCAGCTGGGCCAATATGTCCGGCCGGGGCAGAACCTCATCGCCGTGGCGCCGCCGCCGGAGCGGCAATGGGTGGTGGCCAACTTCAAGGAGACCCAGCTGGCGCGCTTCCGCCCGGGCATGCCGGTGCGGGTCACGGTGGATGCGCTGGACGGGCTGGAACTGCATGGCCGCATCGACAGCCTGGCGCCGGCGACGGGGTCGCTGTTCAGCCTGCTGCCGCCGGAAAACGCCACCGGCAACTTCACCAAGATCGTCCAGCGCGTGCCGGTGCGCGTGGCGCTGGATGCCGCGGATGCGGCCAGGCTGGCGCTGCTGCGGCCCGGGCTTTCGGTGGTGGCCGAGGCCGATACCCGCGACGATCCGACGGCCTCGCGCAGCACCTTCGGCGCCCTGGGCACCACGCTGGCGCACGTGTTCGGCGGCCCGGCCCGCGCCGCCCAGCCATGAGCGCGGCGACGACACGCGACTGGGACGCCCCGCCCTCTCCGGCCGCGCTGCGCCGACGCTTCATCGGCTTCATGGCCATGGTCGTCGGCATGTTCATGGCTATCCTGGATATCCAGATCGTCAGCGCCTCCATCGCTGAGGTGCAGGCCGGGCTGGCGGCGGGGCCGGACGAGGCGAGCTGGGTGCAGACCAGCTACCTGATCGCCGAGATCGTGATGATCCCGCTTTCCGGGTTTCTGTCACGCATGCTGTCGACGCGCGTGCTGTTCGTGGTTTCCGCGACCGGCTTCACCGTGTTTTCACTGGCCTGCGCGATGGCGTCGAACCTGCAGGCGATGATCGTGTTCCGGGCTTGCCAGGGCTTTCTCGGTGGGGCGATGATCCCGACCGTCTTCGCCAGCGCCTTCCTGATGTTCGCCGGGCAGCAGCGGCTGAAGATGAGTGTCCTGATCGGGTTGACCGCGACGATGGCACCGACCATCGGGCCGACGCTGGGCGGCTTCCTGACCCAGGCGCTTTCCTGGCACTGGTTGTTCCTGATCAACGTGCCGATCGGCGCGGCCGTGGCGCTGGTGGTGTGGCTGTGCATCGACATCGACAAGCCGGAACCCGGCCTGTTCGCCAAGTTCGACTGGCTCGGGCTGGGTCTGCTGGCCGGCTTCCTTGGCGGGCTGGAATACGTGATGGAGGAGGGCCCGCGGTGGGAATGGCTGGCGGACGCCTCCATCCGCAACGGCGCCGTGCTCTGCGCGGTCTGCTGCGTCGGCTTCTTCTGGCGCAGCCTGACCAGGCCCAATCCGCTGGTGGAGCTGCGCGCCTTCGGCAACCGCAATTTCGCCATCGGCAGCTTGTTCAGCTTCTGTGTCGGCATCGGCTTGTATGGCTCGGTCTACCTGGTGCCGTTGTTCCTCGGGCGGGTGCGGGCCTACAACTCGCTGCAGATCGGTGAGACGATGTTCATCACCGGCGCGGTCATGTTCGTGGTCTCGCCGCTGATCGCGCGGGTGGCGCAGCGGATCGACCTGCGCATCCTGATGGTGACGGGCTTTCTGACCATGGCCCTGGCGGTTTGGCTGACGGCGACCCTGACCAACCTTTCCGGCTTCTGGCAGATGGCGCTGCCGCTGGGGCTGCGCGGCGCCGGCACCATGTGCGCCATGCTGGCGGTCAATCAGGTGGCGCTGGGCACGCTGCCGCCTTCCATGCTGAAGGGCGCCTCCGGCCTGTACAACCTGACGCGCAACCTGGGCGGCGCGGTGGCGCTGGCGGTGATCAACACGTTGGTGCAGGACCGCAGCTACCTGCACCGGGCGCAGCTGGACGAGGCGGTGGGCTGGGGCCGGGTCGGCGCGACGCAGTTCGTCGACAACATGACCCTGGCGCTGACGCCGCGCTTCCAGGGCGATGTCGACCTGGCGGTGCTGAGGCGGATCGCCGCCATGGTGCAGCGGGAGGCGTTGGTGCTGGCCTACAACGACGTGCTGGTGGTGATGGCGCTGCTGTTCCTGCTGGTGGCGCCGCTGGCCTTCCTGGTGGCGCGACCGCGGCTGGCACCGCCCGGTGGCGGCGCGCATTGAACCGCGGCGCTACGGCTGCGCCATGAGCCAGGCAAGGCTTTCGCGGTAGCGGGCCAGCACCGCCGGCCGCGCAGCGTGGTGGCCATCCCGCACCACCTGCCGCCCGGCGACCCAGACCGCGCTGACGGCGCTGCCACGGGCGGCGAAGATCCAGCCATCCAGCAGCGCATCGCCCTGGCGGCCGCACAGCGAGGGATGCGCCGGATCCAGCGCGACGATATCGGCCGGCGCACCCGGCGCCAGCGCGGCCGCCGGCGCACCGCAGGCCTGGGCGCCACCCAGCAGCGCGGCCTCGTACAGCGTACGGCCGGCGGAGTCGCCCTCGGCGCGCGTCATCACGTTGCGCTGGGTCAGGCGCAGCCGCTGGGCGTATTCCAACTGGCGCAACTCCTCGGCAACGCCGATCAGGATGTGACTGTCGCTGCCGATGCCGAAGTGGCCGCCGGCGGCGAGATATTCGGCACCGTTGAAGATGCCGTCGCCAAGGCTGGCCTCGGTCAGCGGGCAGAGCCCGGCGACCACGCCGGCGCGGGCCATGTCGCTGGTTTCTGCCGCCGTCATGTGCGTGGCGTGGATGAAGCACCAGCGGGCATCGGCGCCGCGTTCGCGCAGCAGCCATTCCACCGGGCGGGCGCCGGACCAGGCCAGGCATTCCGCCACCTCGCGCGGCTGTTCGGCGGCGTGGAT
>CAIMOR010000113.1 GCA_903843125.1 uncultured Rhodospirillales bacterium | reverse complement strand
GCCGCCGCCACCGGCGCCGCGGCGCTGCTGCGCGCCGCCCTGGCCGAGGCCCACGGCCCCTGCTGCCTGATGCTCGTCCCCGGTGACGCGCTGGCGCCGCACGCGCTGCTGTTCCTGGTCGGCGAAACGCTGCGCCAGCCCGGCCTGGCCGTGGTCTACAGCGACATCGACCAGCTGGACGCCGCCGGCCAGCGCCATTCGCCATGCTGGCTGCCGGGGCTGGACCCCGACCTGGCCGCCGCCCACCACTACCTGCTGCGCAGCGCGCTGGTCCGCACCGCAGCGCTGCGCCCCGCCCTGGCCGCCACCGAGGCACCGGCCGGGGTGCTGGCGCACGACCTGGCGCTGCGCCTGCTGGAGCAGCTGCCGCCCGGCGCCTTCGGCCATGTGCCGCACCCGCTCTGCCACCTCGCCGCGCCGGAAGCCGCCGCCGATTGGGCCGCCGGCGAAGCCGCGGTCAACGCCCACCTGGCCCGCCGCGGCAGCACCGCCCGGGCGCAGCGCCTGCACGACGCGCCGGGCTACCGCATCCGCCCGGCCCTGCCCGCGCCGGCGCCGCGCTGCAGCATCCTGATCCCGACCCGCGACGGCATGGACCTGCTGGCGCCCTGCATCGGCAGCATCCTCGACCGCACGGACTACCCGGACGTCGAGATCATCATCATCGACAACGGCTCCGAGCAGCCGGCGACGCTGGCCTACCTGGCGCAGCTGCAGCACGCCGGCCTGGCGCGGGTGCTGCGCGACGACGGCAACTTCAACTGGTCCCGCCTGAACAACCGCGCCGCCGCCGCGGCCACCGGCCAGGTGCTCTGCCTGCTCAACAACGACACCGAGGTGCTGAACGACAGCTGGCTGCACGAGATGGTGGCCCAGGCGATGCGGCCGGAGGTCGGTGCCGTCGGCGCCGCGCTGTGGTTCCCGGACTTCACGCTGCAGCACGGCGGCGTCATGTTCAACCCGCGCAGCGCGCTGCCGATGCACCTGCTGCGCCAGGCCAGCCGCGGCGCGGTGCCGGACAAGATGCGCCTGGTCCGCTCGGTCTCCGCCGTCACCGGCGCCTGCCTGGTGACGCGGCGCGACGTCTACGAGGCGCTCGGCCGCATGGACGAGGTCCACCTGCCGATCGGCTACAACGACATCGACTACTGCATGAAGCTGGTGGACCGCGGGCTGCGCTGCGTCTGGACCCCCTTCGCCGAGCTGCTGCACAAGGAAAGCGCCAGCCGTGGCACCCCGCGCACCGAGGAGGACCGCGCCCGCCACCAGCGCGACCTCAGCATCTTCGCCGGCCGCTGGCGCGACCTGGCGCTGAGCGACCCCTACCAGGACCCCTCGCTGGACCCCTCGCCGGAGGTCAAGACGCGCTATCGCCTGGGTGCCGTCGCGCGGCGCCACCGCTACCGCCTGCCGCGCCACCGGCCGCTCGGCATCGTCCACGTGCCGAAGACCGCCGGCACCGCGCTGGCGGACCTGCTGCGGCGCCAGGCCGCCGGGCTGACGGTGCGCGACATCAGCGCCCATACGCTGCTGGGCTGCCAGGAAGGCAATGCCGCGGTCATCGGCAAGCTGCGCCGCTGGCTGCCGGACGTGGACGTGCTGATCAGCCATGTCAGCCACGGCTTCGGCGCCCAGGTGGGCTGGGACTGCACCTACGGCACCATCCTGCGGGACCCGCTGGAGCGCGTCGTCTCGCAGTACCGGCACCTGCTGCGGGAAGCCTCCTCGCCGTTCATGGCCACGCCGCTGCTGGAGGCGCCGCTCGGCCTGCTGCTGCGCAAGGGCGTGCTGCGCGGCAACCTGATGCTGCACAAGATCCTCGGCGCCCCGCCGGAACGCGCCCGCTGGGCCGAGATCGACGGCATCGGCGCCGAGTTCAGCGGCTTCGACCTGCCCGCCGAGGTCTGGCGCCGCCAGGGCGAGACGCTGCTGGAGGCGCCAGACCTGCCGCCGGAGACCGACCTGGCGCTGGTGGACCGCGCCATGGCGACGCTGGCGCGCGACTTCGCCTTCGTCGGCCGGCAGGAGGACCTGGACGCGCACCTGGCCGCGCTGATGGCGGCGCTGGGCCTGCCCACCGACGCCAAGGCCGCCATGCTCAACGTGGCCCCGCCCAGCGACCTGCGCCTGGCGCCGGACGACCTCGCCGCCGCCGAGGCCTACCACCAGCTGGACCGCGTGCTGTACGACCGCATCGCGGCGCTGCCGGGCGGCCTGCTGCTGAACCCGGCGCTGCTGGCGCCCTACCCCACCGGCATGAAGTCGTAGCTGCCCACCCCCTGCAGAATGGCGAACTTCGCCCGGCCGCCGCCCTGCCCGGTCACCCGATGCGCCGTGCGCGCCGGCACCGCATGCATCTGGCCCGGCTGCAGCACCGTCTCGCCGGCTGGCGCACGGGTCTCGATCACCATCGGACCCTCCATGCAGAAGAAGGTGTCCGTCACCTCGGTATGCCAGTGCCACGGCACTTCCTGGCCCGCCGCCAGCGTCAATATCTGCATCCGCAGGCCATTCGCCTGCGCCACCAGTTCGCGCCCCTCGAGCGGGTAGTCGCCACGCGCCGCCATTGCCCTAATCCTCCGGCTTGAAGCCACTTTCCTGGACCACCCTGGCCCAACGGTCCCAATCCGCCCGCAGCATGGCGGCGAATTCCGCCGTGCCGGTGGCCCGCGGCTGCATCACCAGCCGGGCCAGCGCCGCCGTGTAGTCCGCGGTGGCCGAGAGCCGCTGCATCTGCTGGTTCAGCGCCGCCACCACCTCCCCCGGCGTACGCGCCGGCAGGAACACGCCGAACCATTCGCGCGACGAGAATTGCGGGAAGCCCTGCTCGGCGAAGGTGCCCACCTGCGGGTACCGCACTTCCCGCGCCGGGGAGGTGATGGCCAGCAGCCTGGCGCGCCCGGCATCGGTGGCGCCGACCAGGTCGATCACCGGGTGGAAGCTGGCGCCCAGCGTGCCGCCGATCAGGTCCTGCATCGCCGGCGCGCTGCCGCGGTAGGAGACATGCGTCATGTTCAGCCCGGCGGCGCGGGCGAACTGGATGCCGAGGAAATGCGGCGTGGTGCCGGCCGAGGGGCTGCTGTAGCCGATCTCCGCCTGGCCGCGGCCCCACTGGATGAACTCGGCCAGCGTGCCCGGCATGCCCGCGCGCGGCCCGGCCGCCATGCCCAGCGGAAAGTCGCCCGCGCTGCACACCGGCACGAAGTCGGCGAAGCTGTCGTAGCGCGTGCTGGTCGGGTAGATGTGCGGCAGCAGCGAGAGCATGGAACTCGCCGTCATCAGCATGGTGTTGCCATCCGGCTCGGCCGTCTTCAGCGCCTCCACCGCCAGCCGGCCGGAGGCGCCGGGCCGGTTCTCCACGATCACGTTGGCCGCGTAAGCGCCGCGCAGCCGTTCCGCCACCAGGCGGGCGACGATGTCGGCGCTGCCGCCGGCCGGAAACCCGACCAGCATGCGCGCCAGCGGCCGTTGCCCCTGCGCCAGCGCCGGCGCGGCGAGCGTGGCAAGCACCAGCGCACGACGAGGGATGGACATGCGTTCCTCCGTTTCCAGGGACGCTAACAGAAAAGGCCGCGGTGTCACCACCACGGCCTTCGCCAACCCCACCGCCTCCGCGCGAACGCGAAGGCTGCTCTCAGCTCACTCAGGCGGCCCGCAGGGCCGAGAGGCCGAATGGCCGACGTGCCCTCATGGGCACGCAAGCCAAGCGGGCGGAGGCCCGCGCCGGCGCCTGAGGACCAATATCAGTTCTTCGCCTTAT
>CAIMOR010000112.1 GCA_903843125.1 uncultured Rhodospirillales bacterium | reverse complement strand
CCTGCGGCTTCCAGCTCGCCTTCCTGACCGTGCACCTGCCGACGCACCTGGCGCTGTGCGGCCTGCCCGCCATGGGCGCCATGGCGTTGATGACGGTGGGCCTGTTCAACATCCCCGGCAGTTGGCTCTGCGGCCGCGCCAGCGACTTCATCCGGCCCGAACTCGCGCTCGGTGCCATCTATCTGGTCCGCACGCTGGCCATAGCCGCCTTTGCCGCCAGCGTGCCGACGCCGGTGGGCACCATCGTCTTCGCCGCCGTCATGGGCTTCGTCTGGCTCGGTACCATCCCGCTGACCAACGCTGCCATCGCCCGCCGCTTCGGCATGGCCGACCTCGGTGCGCTCTATGGTGTCTGCTTCCTGAGCCACCAGGTCGGCGGCTTCCTCGGCGCCGGCAGCGGCGCGCTGCTGATCCAGTACGCCGGCAACTACGACGCCTTCTGGCCGGTCATGGTCGTGGTCGGCATCAGCGCCACCGCGATGAACTGGCTGGCCCGGCCACCCGCCCAGGCGCTGGCCTGACCACGCTGCCCCGCGCGCCTGGCACGACCAGCGCGGTTGTCGCGTTGACCGGAGCCCTCGCCCCGGCCTGAATGCCGGCGCGCAGCAGGGGCATCGCCATGGGCCAGGTCATCGCCGTCAGCCGGCACGGGCAGTACCGCTTCTCCAAGCCCAATGCCGCCAGCATCACCCTGCTGGCCGGCCTCGGCGTCGAGGGTGACATCCACGCCGGCACCACGGTGAAGCACCGCAGCCGCGTGGCCAAGGACCCCACGGTGCCCAACCTGCGCCAGGTCCACCTGATCCACGCCGAGCTGTTCGACGAGCTGGCCACCAAGGGCTTCACCATCGCCCCCGGCGCCATCGGCGAGAACGTCACCACCCGTGGCCTGGACCTGCTGGCGCTGCCGCAGGGCACGCTGCTCCGGCTGGGCGCGCAGGCGCTGGTCCGCGTGACCGGCCTGCGCAACCCCTGCCACCAGCTGGACAAGTTCGCCCCCGGCCTGATGGCCGCCACGCTGGACCGCACCCCGGACGGCAAGCTGGTCCGCAAGGCCGGCATCATGGCCGTGGTGCTGGAAGGCGGCGAGGTCCGCCCCGGCGACGCCATCGCCGTGACCCTGCCCCAGGGCCCGCGGCTACCGCTGGAGCCGGTGTAGCGCGCCACCCTGCCACGTGCTTGCATGCGTCCAACCGCACGGAGGAACCCGCATGTCCCGCCCCGCCCAACTGCGTGCCCTGCTCGCCTCCGGCCGCATGGTCGTCGCCCCCGGCGCCTATGACTGCATCACCGGCCGGCTGATCGAACAGGCCGGCTTCAGCTGCATCTACATGACCGGCGCCGGCACCTCGGCCACGCTCGGCTTCCCCGACTACGGCCTGATCACGCAGACCGAGATGACCGCCAACGCCGGCCGCATCGCCCGCGCCACCAAGGTTCCGGTCATCGCGGATGCCGATACCGGCTACGGCAACGAGCTCAACGTCTTCCGCACCGTGCAGGAGTATGAGCGCGAGGGCGTCGCCGGCATCCATATCGAGGACCAGGTGACGCCGAAGCGCTGCGGCCACCTGGACGGCAAGGAAGTCATCAGCATCGACGACTACGCGGCCAAGATCCGCGCCGCCGCCGATGCCCGCCGCGACCCGGACTTCCTGATCATCGCCCGCACCGACGCCCGCGCCGTCACCAGCTTCGACGACGCCATCGCCCGCGCCAACGCCGCCATCGAGGCCGGCGCCGACATGGCCTTCGTCGAAGCCATGCAGACCATGGCGGAGCTGGAAGCGGTGCCCAAGCTGGTGCGCGGGCCGTGCATGCTGAACATCGTCCACGGCGGCAAGACGCCGGAGGTGCCGCTGGAGGTCGCGGAGGCCGCCGGCTACAGGCTCACCATCCTGCCGGGCATGCTGCTGCGCACCATCATCGGCGCCTGCGACGCGGTGCTTGCCGGCATCCAGGCCGGCAAGGGCTACCCAAGCGGCGCCCACATGGGCAAGCCCACGGAAGTCTTCCACCGCATGGGCGCCGATGAATGGCTGCCCCGCCGCGACAAGTACCGCGCGCCGCTGGAAAACCGGCGCGCGGCGGAATGATCAGCCCAGGCTGATGCCAGCCGCGCGGATCACCTGCTCCACCGGCCCGCGCAGCTTCTCCAGGAAGGCGGAAAACCCCTCCGGCGTGCTGCCGGCCATGATCGCGCCGGCGGCGTCCATCCGCTCCCGCACGCCGGCATCGCGGCAGGCCTGCGCATTGGCCGCCGCCAGCTTCAGGCAAATCTCCATCGGCACGCCCTTCGCCGCGAACAACCCGTTCCAGTCATTCATGTCGAAGCCGGGTGCCACGGATTCGCTGATGGTCGGCACCGCCGGCAGCGTCGGCACCCGCTGGCTGCTGGTCACCGCCAGAATCCGCGCCCGCCCCGCCTGCACCGGCGGCCGGATGGAGTTGGTGGTGATCAACACGCTGTCGATCACCCCGGCGGTGATGTCGCGCGCCGCATCCGCGCCACCGCGATACGGCGTGTGCAGCCAACGCACCCCCAGCCGCCGGGCGAACTCCTCCCCGGCCAGGTGCGCCATGCCGGCCGCCGGCGGCGTGCCCCAGCTCACCTTGTTGGGGTTGGCGCGCAGATAGGCGACGAAGGCCTGAATGTCCTGGGCCGGAAAATCGTGCTTCACGCCGATCACCTGCGGAAAATCGCAGATCTGCGAAACCGGCACGAAGTCCTGCCGGTAGTCGAACGGCGAGGGATGCATCAGCACCGGGTTGGTCAGCTGGTTCGCCGCATCCACCAGAAAGGTGTAGCCGTCGCGCGGCGCCTGCATCACCGCGCTTTCCGCCACCACCGCATTGCCGCCGGTGCGGTTCTCGATGACGACGGACTGCCCCAGGATCTCCTGGATCTTCTGCCCCACCGCCCGCGCCGCGGTATCCGCCGCGCCGCCGGCCGCGAAGGCGACGACGAAGCGGATGGTCCGGCTCGGCCAGGCCTCCTGCGCCAGGGCGGGGGCCGCCAGCGTGGAGGCGAGCAATGCGCGACGACCCAACATGGCGTTCAACCCTTCAGCCTGAGAATGGCGGCGGCAACCGCATCGCCCATGGCGTCGCACCCAAGCCGGGTGGCGCCTGCCTCCATGATGTCGCCGGTGCGATAGCCATCGGCCAGCACCTGGCGCACCGCGCGCTCCACCAGTTGCGCCTCCGCCTCCATGCAGCCGGAATGCCGCAGCATCATCGCGGTGGAGAGGATGCTCGCCAGCGGATTGGCCAGGTCCTTGCCGGTAATGTCCGG
>CAIMOR010000111.1 GCA_903843125.1 uncultured Rhodospirillales bacterium | reverse complement strand
GTGGCCGCCCATCGGGGGCTGGTGGCCCTTCGAGATCTACCGCCGCAGCCACAGCCTGCATCACCGCAACAGCCTGCTGACCATTCCCGGCGAGGATACCGAGACGCAGTACCACAGCCAGGCCAACTGGGCTGGCTATTCACCGCTATGGCGCGGCGTGTTGCTGTTCAACCAGACCATGCTGGGCCGGCTCACCGTCGGTCCCCTGCTGCGGTTGCGCAAGCTGGTGCTGGTGGAAGGCGGGCTGCTGCTGCGCGGAGACTTCCGCAATGTCCGCATCTGGCTGGGCTTCTTCGCCGGGCTGGCGCCGATCCTGTGGTTCGTCAGCCAGGTCGCCGGCATGCCGGTGTGGCGCTACTACCTCGTCTGGGTACTGCCGGGCATCAGCCTGGGCCTGCTGCGCGCCTTCATTGAGCATCGCTGGGGCGAGCGACCGGGCCAGCGCACCGCCAGCGTGGAGAGCAACTGGGTTTTCGGCCTGCTGTTCCTGTGGAACAACCTGCACATCGTGCACCACCTGTATCCGACGATGTCATGGTTCGAGATCCCGGGCTTCTGGCGACGCAACCGCGAGCGGTTGCTGCAGCACAACGGGCACTTCGTCTTCCCCGGCTATGCCCACCTGGCGCGGCGCTGGGGGCTGCGGCCGGTATTCGTTCCCGTCCATCCCAGGCGTTGAGGCTGGCGTATTATTTGCTTCGCCCGCGCACGTCTTTCCGACCGGAGGCTACCTCATGCTGCGTCGCGACCTGCTGCGGCACGCTACCTTCGCCACCACGGCCGGTGGCGTGCTGGCCACGACAACCCTGCCGCAGGCCCTGGCGCAGAGCCGTTCAAACACGCTGTTGATATTGGTCGAAGCCGGGCCGAACTCGCTCGACATCCACGCCCCCGGCGCCAACCGCCCCACCCAGGCGCTGGTCTGGGCCACCTTCGACCGGCTGATGGGCTTCGCGGACACCACGCTGCCGCAGGGCCACAAGATGTACGACTACTTCCACCTGACGCCGGAGCTGGCAGAGAGCTGGGTGCTCTCGCCCGACGGCACGTTCATCGACTTCACGCTGAAGCAGACCAAATTCCACTCGGGCAATCCCGTTACCTCCGCCGACGTGAAGTGGTCGCTGGACCGCGCCGTGACGCTGCCGGGCTTTCCGAAGAACCAGATGAACAGCGGCAGCATGTTCGAGCCGGCGCAGTTCGAGGTGCTGGATGAACGTCGCATCCGCGTGCACTGGAAGAACCCGGACAAGCTGCTGCTGCCCAACCTGTCCAACGCCATCCCGAACATATTCGATAGCGAGCTGCTGAAGGCTCATGCCACGGCGGCCGACCCCTGGGCGGTGGAATACGCGCGCGCCAACAACTGCGGCGGCGGCGCCTTCAAGGTCGCAGCCTGGCGCCCGGGGCAGGAGACCATCCTGGAGCGCTTCGCCGATTGGAAGGGCGGGCCGCAGACCAACGTCCAGCGCATCATCATCCGCGAGGTGCCTTCCGCCGCCACCCGTCGCGCGCTGATCGAACGTGGCGACGCCGATGTGCTGGCCGACCTGCCGCCCAAGGATTTTTCCGAGTTGATCGCGGCGCGCCGCGCCACCGTATTCTCCACGCCCATGGCCAATGCCTGGCGCTTCCTCGGCATGAACACGCAAAAGAAGCCGTTCGACGACAAGCACGTGCGCCAGGCCATTGCCTGGGCGGTGCCGTATGAGGATATCTTCAAGGCCGCGCTGTTCGAGCGCGGGCGCAAGCTGTGGGGCGCAACGGGCGCACCGGCCGACCTCTCCTGGCCCAGCCCCAGCCCCTACAGCACCAACCTGGACAAGGCGCGCGCGCTGCTGGCCGAAGCCGGCTACCCCAACGGCTTCGAGACCACCTTCCACCTGGATATCTCCCAGGCGACCCTGCACGAACCGATCGGCCTGCTGCTGCAGGAAGGACTGGCCAAGATCGGCATCCGCGTCACGCTGGAGAAGGTGCCGGCCGGGCAGTTGCGCGGGCAACTGGCCAACAAGCAGCTGCCGTTTTTCGTGGAAGACTTCGGCGCCTGGTTCAACGACCCCGACTATTTCTTCTTCATCGCCTACCACGGCAGCAACGGGCCGTGGAACAGCGCAAACTATGTCAGTGCGGAAATGACCAGCCTGATCGACCGCGCCCGGCTGGAGCGCGACAGCGCGCAGTACGAACAGATGGTCCGGCGCATCTTCGCCATCGCCTTCGAGGACGTGCCCTTCATTCCCCTCGTGCAGCCCTTCCAGGACGTGGCGGTGAAGAATGGCGTCACCGGCCACCGCTACGTGTTCCATCGCCAGCTGGAATACCGCTTCTTCCAGAAGCCCTGAGGGATCGCGACAGAATGGCCGTCCGCGCCGACCTGAACAGCAAGCAACCGATGCTCGGCCCGGGCATCCTGCCGCAAGTTCGACCCGTCCGCACAAGCTGATGCGGCCATCGCTGCTGCTCATCATCGGCAAGCGGGTGCTGGCGGCCTTGCCGGTGCTGGCCGGGGTGGTGGTCGTCACCTTCATCCTGACGCGCATGCTGCCCGGCGACCCCGCCGCCTACTTCGCCGGGCAGGTGGACAGCCAGGCCGCCATCGAGGAAATACGCCACGCGATGGGGTTGGACCTGCCGTTGCCGATCCAGTTCCTGCACTACATCACCGGCCTGTCGCAGGGCGACCTCGGCCGCAGCTTTTCCACCGGGCGGCCGGTGCTGGCGGAGATGCTGGACCGGCTACCGGCCTCGCTGGAACTGGTGCTGGTGGCGGTCGCCTTCGGCGCGGCGCTGGCGGTGCCGCTGGGCGTGCTGGCGGCGGTGCGCCAGGGCGGCTGGGCAGACCAGGCGGTGCGCGTCATCACCACCGCCGGCGTCTCGCTGCCGGCCTTCTTCAGCGGGCTGATGCTGATCTTCCTGTTCTACTACCTGCTGGAATGGGCGCCTTCCCCGGTCGGCCGGCTGGATGCCTTCTCGGAGGCACCGCCGCGCATCACCGGCTTCCTGCTGATCGACTGCGCGCTGCTGGGGGATTGGGAAACCTGGCATGCCGCGGCGGCGCAGATCGTGCTGCCGGCGCTGTCGCTCGGCTTGGTCACGCTGGCGCCGATCGCCCGGATGACGCGCGGCGCCATGCTGGCGGCGCTGTCCAGCGACTTCATCCGCACCGCGCGCGCCGCCGGCCTGCCGCCGCGCCAGGTGCTGTGGACCTACGCCTTCCGCAACGCCGTGCTGCCGGTGCTGACCACGCTGGGCATGGTGTTCAGCTATTCGCTCGGCGGTGCGGTGCTGGTGGAGAAGGTGTTCAGCTGGCCCGGCGTTGGCAGCTTCGCGCTGGATGCGCTGATGCAGCTGGACTACGCGCCGGTGCAGGGCTTCGTGCTGGTGCTGGGCGTGCTCTACGTGGTGCTGAACCTGGGCGTGGACATCCTGCTGGTGCTGGCGGACCCGCGCATCCGGGTGGAGGGATGAGCCTCTCCTTCTCCGCCAATGCCTGGCACGTGCTGCGCGGCAATCCGGCGACGCTGGCCGGCGCCCTCATCTGCGGCGGCTTCGCGCTGCTGGCGGTGGTTGGCCCGTGGCTGGCGCCCTACGACCCCATGGCCACCAGCGCGGCGCTGTCGCTGCGCCCGCCCAGCGCGGCGCATTGGTTCGGCACCGACCAGGTGGGGCGGGACATGCTCTCCCGCGTGCTGGTGGCGACAAGGCTGGACCTCGGCATCGCCATCTCGGCGACCTTGCTGTCCTTCACGCTCGGCCTGGTGCTGGGCGGCGCCGCGGGCTGGCTGGGCGGCTGGGTGGACCGCGCCGTGGGCCGGGTGAACGACACGCTGATGGCCTTCCCGTTGTTCGTGCTGGCCATGGGCATTGTCGCCGCGCTGGGCAATTCCATCACCAACATCATCTGGGCGACGGCGGTGGTGAACCTGCCCTTCTACGCCCGCGTCGCCCGGGCCGAGGTGAATGTGCGGCGCGAGGCCGGCTTCGTCGAAGCGGCGCGCCTGGCCGGCAACGGCAGCGCCGGCGTGCTGTTCCGCCACCTGATCCCGAATGCGCTGCCGCCGATGATGGTGCAGGTCTCGCTGAACCTCGGCTTCGCCATCCTCAACGCAGCGTCGCTCAGCTTCATCGGGCTGGGCGTGCGGCCGCCGACGCCGGAATGGGGCATCATGGTCAGCGAGGGCGCGGCGCTGGTGCTTTCCGGCCAATGGTGGGCGGCGCTGTTCCCGGGCCTGGCGCTGATGCTGGCGGTGTTCGGCTTCAACCTGCTGGGCGATGGCCTGCGCGACCTCGTCGATCCGCGCAGACGAACATGACGCTGCTCGACGTCGACAGGCTCTCGGTCGAATTCGCCACCCGCGCCGGCACCGTCCGCGCGCTGGACCAGGTCTCGCTGAGCTTGACCCGCGGCGAGATCCTCGGCGTGGTCGGCGAAAGCGGCAGCGGCAAGAGCGTCACCGCCTATGCCGTGATGCGCTTGCTGGACCCGGCGGCGCGCATCACCGGCGGCCGCATCGGGTTCGAGGCGCAGTCCCTGCTGGACCTGCCGGAGCGCGCGATGCGCGAGCTGCGCGGCAACGAGCTGGCCATGGTGTTCCAGTCCCCGCGCACCGCGCTGAACCCCATCCGCACCGTTGGCCGGCAACTGGCCGACGTGCTGACGGCGCACCGGGGCCTAGGCGCCCGGGCAGCCGCCGAGCGCGCCGTGGCGCTGCTGGCGGAGGTCCGCATCCCCGACCCGGAACGCCGCGCCAGTGCCTATCCGTTCGAGCTTTCCGGCGGCATGTGCCAGCGGGTGATGATCGCGCTGGCCCTGGCGGGGCGGCCGCGCCTGCTGATCGCCGACGAGCCCACCACCGGCCTTGATGTCACGGTGCAGGCGGCGGTGCTGGACCTCATCGCCACGCTGGTCCGGCGCGACCGCATGGGGTGCCTGTTCATCACCCACGACCTGCTGCTGGCGGCCGAGCTGTGCGACCGCATCGCCGTGATGCATGCCGGCCAGGTGGTGGAGGTCGCCTCGGCCGCCACGCTCTTCGCCGCGCCTCGCCACCCCTATACGGCCAGGCTGGTGGCGACGGCGCCGCGGCGCGGCAGCAGCATCGCGGGGTTGCGGCCCATCCCCGGCAGCCTGCCGGACCTGCGCGCGGCCGACCTGCCGGCCTGCCGCTATCTGGCCCGCTGCGAGCGTGCGTTGCCGCATTGCGCCACCACCCCGCTGCCGGATGCCGGCGAGGAGGGGCACGTGCTGCGCTGCCACAACCCGCTGTGAGCGCTCCGTTGCTGCAAGTGGCCGGTCTTGGCAAGCGCTTCGCGCTCGGCCATGGCGCCACACTGCATGCGCTGGCCGATGTCGGCTTCAACGTGCAGCCGGGCGAGGCGCTCGGCATCGTCGGCGAAAGCGGCTGCGGCAAGACCACGCTGTCGCGCATCATCGCCCGGCTGGCGGATGCCAGCGACGGCAGCGTCCAGTTCGACGGCACCAATATCGCCGCCATTCCCGCCGCGCGCTTCGCCCGGGACCCGCGCCGCAGCGCGATCCAGCTGGTGTTCCAGGACGCGACCGACAGCCTGAACCCGCGCTTCACCGCCGCCCAGGCCATTGCCGAGCCACTGCGCCGGCTGCGCGGCCTGCGTGGCGCCGCGCTGGCCGCGCGCGTGGCGGAATGCGCCGCGCTGACCGGCCTGCCGGGGGAGCTGCTGTCGCGCTATCCGCACCAGCTTTCCGGCGGGCAGAAGGCGCGCGTCGGCATCGCCCGCGCCATTGCGCCGGAACCGAGGCTGCTGGTGCTGGACGAGCCGACCAGCGCGCTCGATGTCTCGGTCCAGGCCGTGGTGCTGCAACTGCTGGCGGAGCTGCGCACGCGGCTTGGCCTGACCTACCTGTTCGTCAGCCACGACCTGAACGTGGTGCGGCTGCTGTGCGACCGGGTGATGGTGATGTATCTCGGCCGCATCGCCGAGATCGGCCGGGCCAACGCGGTCTTCGACCACCCGGCGCACCCCTATACCCGCGCGCTGGCGGCGGCGATCCCGACCGGGGAAGCGCAGCGCAACCGTGCCCTGCCGGAGGGGGAGCCGATGTCGCCGGTGAACCCGGACCCACATACCTGCCGCTTCGCCAGCCGCTGCGCCCAGGCGATGCCGCGCTGCCGCGAAGCCTATCCGCCGCTGTTGCCGGGTTCCGCCGCGCCCGGGCATCTTGCCGCCTGCCACCTGCTCGCCCCGACCGGCTGAGAGAGACCGCCATGCCCAAGCCGCAGACCCTCGCCGAACTCGAAGCCGATATCGCCCGCGACCTGGAGCTGACCGCGCATCCGCGGGCGCCCTGGCTGCTCCCGAAGACCTGCGGCGGCGCGCCGGTGCTGGACGTGCTGATCGTCGGCGCCGGACAAGGCGCAATGGCGGTTGCCTTCGCGCTGCGGCGCGACCAGGTGACCAACATTCTCTGCATCGACCGCGCACCCCATGGCGAGGAAGGCCCGTGGGTCACCTATGCCCGCATGCACACGCTGCGCAGCTGGAAGAACCAGACCGGCCCCGACCTCGGCCTGCCCTCGTTGACCTACCAGGCCTGGCATGAGGCGCAGTGGGGCGAGGCCGATTTCGAGGCGATGCGGTGGATTCCCAAGGGGCATTGGAACGACTACCTGCTGTGGTTCCGCGGCATCACCGGCATTCCCGTGCGCAATGGCGTCACCGCCGGCGCCATCTCGCCGTGCCGCACCGATGACGACCTGCCCTGCCTGCGGGTGGAGACCAGCGCCGGCACCATGCATGCCCGCAAGGTGGTGCTGGCCACCGGGCAGGAAGCCGTCGGCGGCTGGTGGATGCCGGAGTTCCTTGAACGCCTGCCCGCCAGGCTGCGCGCCCATGCCGGCGATGCCATCGACTTCGCCGCGCTGCGCGGCAAGGTGGTGGCGGTACTCGGCGCCGGCGCCTCCGCCTTCGACAATGCCGCGACGGCGCTGGAGGCCGGCGCCGCCGAGGTCCACCTGTTCTGCCGCCGGGCGGCGCCGATGATCATCCAGCCCTATCGCTGGCTGACCTTCGCCGGCTTCCTGCGGCACCTCGGCGCCATGCCGGATGAATGGCGCTGGCGCTTCATGAGCTATATCCTGGGACTCCGCGAAGGCTTCCCGCAGGACACCTACACCCGCGTGCTCGCCTTCCCGAACTTCCACATGCATGTCGGCTGGCCCTGGACCGACGCAGCTGAGGATGGCCCGCGCGTGACCGTGGCGACCGAACGTGGCGCCTTCACCGCGGACTACCTAATCGCCGGCACCGGCGGCCGCATGGACCCGGCCAAGGTGCCGATGCTGGCGCACTGCGCCGACAACATCACGCTGTGGGCAGATCGCTACACGCCGCCGGCCGAGGAGGCGAACGAGCGGCTGGGCCGCTTCCCCTACCTGTCGCAGGAGGGTGCATTCATGGAGCGCCGGCCGGGCGAGACGCCGTGGATTGCCGATCTCCACCTGTTCGGTATCGGCAACACCATGAGCTTCGGCCCGTCCGGCTCCTCGATCAATGCCATGAGCATCGCCGCGCCGCGGCTGGCGGCCGGGGTGACCAAGGGTCTGTTCGCAGCGGACATGCCGCGTCTCTTCGGCGAATTGCAGGCCTACGCCATCCCGCAGGTGGTACTGGACCCGGCGCGGCTGGAGGATTGAGCGGCGGCATCAGCCGTCGCGCCGGCTTTCCTGGAACAGCAGCCGCACGATGGCGGTATTGCCCCAATAGCGTCGCGCCAGGCGCCGCGGGTCCTGCGCCAGCCGCCAGGCCCATTCCATGCCGGCGCGCTGCAACCAGGCCGGGGCGCGCCGTTCCTCGCCGGCCAGGAACAGCAGGCTGGCGCCGATGCACAGCCCCACCCCGGTGGCCAGGCCACGCTTGACCAGGGCAGCCGCCACCACCTCCTGCCGCGGCGATCCCACGGCCAGGAAAGTGAACCGCGCCGGATGCGCCTCGATGAAGCCGATCGCGGCGGCGATCGCCTCGGGGTTGCGGTCGAACCCCATCGGCGGGTTGTGATGCGCCAGGCGCGTCAGGCCGAAGCGCGCCTGGACGGCCGCAATCACCCGCGGCTCGCCGCCCAGTACCGTCACCGGCTCGTCCGGCCGGATCACCTGGTGGAACAGCCCCGAGGTCAGGTCGCTGCCCGGCACCACCGGCGGCGCTAGCAGGCCGAAGGCCTGCGCCACCCGCGCCACCACCCGGCTGTCCAGCAGGCGCAGCCAGGCCCCCTGGTACAGCGGCAGCAGGCCTGGTTGCTGGGCCAGCCGCACCAGGTGGTCTGCGTTCGGCGTCACCACCGCGGCGAAGGGCGCCTGCGCTGGTCGCTCCGCCAGCAGCCGGAGCGTTGCCGTCAGGTCCAGACAAGCGAAGTCCAGCCCGAGGAGCGTCGTGGTCGGCGGGTCAGATGGCAACGCGCAGCCTGACTTCGAGCACGTTGCGGTCGTACTCCTGGATGCCGCCACTGGACTGGATGCGCCGCGCGTAGGAATAGCTGGCGCTGAGCGACAGGTTGCGGTTGATCAGCCAGCGCGGACCCGCGGTGAACACCAGGTCCGTCGCCGACTGGTTCGGGCTTTGATAGACGCGGTTGTCCAGCCGCACATCGCCCATCAGCAGCACGTTGCGGAACAACTCATGGTCCACCCGGATGCCGCCCTGGGTGCGGGTGTAGCTGACCGCGTTCTGGCGGATCGATTCCTCGATGGTGCGGGCCACGTTGGCGGTCACCGTCGTCAGCCGTGTCGGCTGCCAGGTCAGCGAGCCCTCGGCGGCCAGGCCTTCCAGCGGCTTGATCGCGGCGCTGCGATAGTCGCGGTGGCGCCAGCCGATGGCGGCACGGCCCTGCCAGACGCCGTCGAAATCGTACTGGAAGCCCAGCAGCGCCTCGTAGGTGAAGCTGTCGCGGCCGGTGGAGACGCTGTTGGTGTAGTTGATGTCCTGGAACCGCATGATCGCGGTGACG
Organism: uncultured Rhodospirillales bacterium; assembly: GCA_903843125.1. GTDB lineage: Bacteria > Pseudomonadota > Alphaproteobacteria > Acetobacterales > Acetobacteraceae > CAIMOR01. Next base: position 4,658 of record CAIMOR010000111.1, on the reverse strand, counting down.
TAGCGGCCGTCGGCAATGGCGTAGCTGCCGCCGAAGGCACCGACCGCGCTGTTGAAGCTTTGCTGCGAGACCTTGTTGCGGACGCCGCCGATCAACACGTCCTCGAACCGGTAGGTGCGGTAGACGCCGGTTGCCAGCAGGCCGAAGCGGTTCAGCCGGGTGGTTCCGGTAACCGCCACCTCGTCGGAGTCGTAGGGCACCGGCTGCACGATCCCGGCGGTCTGGACGTCGAAGTTGTAGACATCCAGATGCTCGCGATAGTGGCGGTAGCGGGCTTCGATATTGGTGTCGGCGGCGAAGTCGTAGCGCCCGAACCCGCCCACGTTGTAGTCGGTCCAGTCCAGCGAGTTCCGCGTCAGGTACTGGCGCTCCTGGGTACTGGCCGAGGCACCGACGGCGTGCTGGGTCCAGTCGCTGTTGATGGACAGCACGCCGGCCTCGGTGGCGTAGCCACTCGATTTCACGTTCGCTTGACGACCGTAGACGTTGCTGTCGTAGCCGCCGCCGGCCTCGACCGCACCGTCAAGCCGGAAGCTGCCGAGGCGGATGCCGAGCGGGTCGAAGTCCGGCCGGGGCCGGTTCAAGACCGTGACGCCGCGTGCGACCTCCTGCGGCGCGACGCTTTGGGCCTCGGCGGCCAGCGGCACCGCCCCCAGGAGCACCGCAACCGTCCCGTACCTGATTCCCCTCGTCATATTTCAGCCTCTCCGATTTGGTCCCCAATGCCCGGTAGCCCGGCGGAATGACCGCATCCATTCACGGTAGCGTGTGGCTGGCGGGTCGCACGCGTAAGCGAAGGCCGTGCCGGCGAAGCGAGCGGCGCTGCCGTGTTTTGTCGTTAATGGCGCGATATTAACGGGCAGGAGAGTACGCTTGTAGTTGATTTGTCGTGACGGGGGCCTTTGCGCTTGCATTGGGGCAGTGCCACAGAGTGTATACGCGGCGGGCCTGGGTCCTAGCGCGCTGATCCGGGTCGTGGCGCCGGGCGGCAAACCGCCGGGTCGCCCTGCATTCGGAGTGACAGCATGGCTACCATCCAACCCCTGCGCGGCGACATGCTGGGCAGCGACCCCGCGGCCAACGACACCGACCCCGCCGGCGCTGCCCTGCGGCCCTGGCTGGCCGGCCGGCCGGCGGAGGAGCACCTGGTGGATCTGCTGGCCTTCGCCATGGCAACCGAGCGCGGCCTGGCCGTTTCGCCAGAGGTCATCCATGCCCAGCGGGAGCAGGCGCATGCGGCGTTGGCAACCTATTCGATTCGTAACCTGCACAACCGGGTGGCGGAAATCAGGCAGGAGGCGGTAATGGAATACATGGGCCGATTCGCTCGGCCGATGGGGTTTATCAAGATTGTCATGGCCAACCTGCTGGCGCTGCTCATGGCCGGCCTGCTAGCCGGCGCGCTATACCTGCATCCTGAAACCTTGGCCGCACTCGTCGGCCTGCTGCGAGGCTGAACGAACCATGTCCCAACCGCGCCTCGCCCTTCCCGGCTCCGAGCTACAGGCCGACACGCCGCTGCGCCGCGCCCTGGCCATGTGCCGCAAGCAGTTCGTCGCGGTCGGCGTGTTCAGCGGCGTCGTCAACCTGCTGCAACTGACCACCAGCATCTACATGATGCAGGTGTTCGACCGCGTGCTGGCGACGCGCATCACCGACACGCTGATCTACCTCTCCGCCATCGCCATCTTCGCGGTGCTGACCCTGGCGCTGCTCGAAGCGGTGCGCGGCCAGATCATGCAGCGCATCGGCGGCTGGATCGAACAGCGCGTGGCGCCGGAAGGCTTCATCCGCGCCATCGAGAGCACACTGCGCGGCCGGCCCTACCGGATGGAGGCGCTGCGCGACCTGGCGGTGTGCCGCGGCTACCTGGCCTCGCCCGGCATGCTCTCGCTGTACGACGTGCCCTGGGTGCCGATCTACATCGCGGTGATCTTCGCGCTGCACTGGGTGATGGGGCTGATCGCCCTGGCCGGCGCCTTCATCCTGTTCGGTCTGACCTTGGCCAGCGAGATGACGACCTCGAACCTGCTGAAGAAGGCCAATGTCTCGGCCATGGCCAGCCAGCGCCGGGCCGACGCCATCTCCCGCAATGCCGAGGTGATCGACAGCATGGGCATGCTGCCGGCGGTCATCGGCCGTTGGCGCGAGGCGATGGCAGAGACCCAGGGTCCGCAGCAGCAGGCCGCGGATCGCGCCGCCATCCTGGTGGCGTTGACCAAGTTCTTCCGCCTGGCGGTGCAGATCGCCATCCTCGGCGTCGGCGCCTACCTGGTCCTGGGGCAGGAGTTGACCTCGGGCGCCTCCATCGCCGGCTCCATCATCATGGGCCGCGCGCTGGCGCCGGTGGAACAGATGATCGGCGGCTGGAAGCAACTGGTGCAGGCGCGGCAGAGCTTCCGTCGGCTGCAGGCCTTCCTGGCGCAGCCGCGGCTGCGCCCAACCGGGCTGCCGCTGCCGGAGCCGGATGGCCGCGTCGCTGTCGAGCGCGTTTCCTACGCCTTCCCGGGCCAGGGCGTGGCCATGATCAAGGGCGTGAACTTCGCGCTTGAGCCTGGCGAGAGCCTGGCCATCATCGGTCCCTCGGCCGCCGGCAAGACCACGCTGATCCGCATGATGATCGGCACCCTGCAACCCTCGGCTGGCAGCATCCGGTTGGATGGCGCCGACGTCTACATGTGGCTGCGCGAGGATTTCGGCCGCCATGTCGGCTACCTGCCGCAGGATGTGGAGCTGTTCGACGGCACCGTCTTCAAGAACATCGCCCGCATGGCCGATGCCGAGCCCGACGCGGTATACGAGGCCGCCCAGCTGGCCGGCTGCCACGACATGATCCTGCGCCTGCCACAGGGCTACGAGACCGAGATCGGCGACGGCGGCCAGCACCTCTCGGGCGGCCAGCGCCAGCTGATCGGCCTGGCCCGCGCCATGTTCAACCGGCCGAAGCTGGTGGTCCTCGACGAACCCAACAGCAACCTGGACGGCGACAGCGAGGCGGCCCTGACCCGCGCGCTGGAGAAGCTGAAGGCGCAGAACACCACCGTCATCCTCGTCTCCCACCGGCCGGCGCTGGTGCAGGGCGTGGACAAGGTGCTGCTGCTGAAGGAAGGCGCCATCGAGATGTTCGGCCCGCGCGCCGAGGTCATGAAGCGCCTGATGCAGCCGGCCGGCCGGCCGGCCGAAGTGGCCAGTGGCCCGACCACGCCCCGCCTTGAAGGGAGTGCCGCCCGATGAGCAGCGACATCGCCATCCCCGCCGTCGGCGCCCTGGCCGAGCGCAAGCGCGGCGGCGTCATCATCCCGCCGCCGCAGGTGCCGCCGCATCCGCTGCTGGACCGCCCGGCGCCGCGCACGCGTGCGCCGATGCTGGTGGGCCTGATCACCAGCATCGTCTTCGTCGGCGGCTTCGCGCTGTGGTCGGTGCTGGCGCCGCTGGCCGAGGCGTCGATCGCCCCCGGCGTGATCCGCGTCGAGGGCACCCGGCGCACCATCTCCCACCTGGAAGGCGGCATCGTCCGCGAGATTTTGGTGCGCGATGGCAGCAAGGTGCAGGCGGGCGAGGTCCTGATGCGCCTCGACATGATCCAGGCCGACAGCAGCCTGGAGACGCAGCGCGCCCAGCGCTGGGCGCTGCTGGCGCAGGATGCCCGGCTGAACGCCGAGATCGCCCGGCGCCCGGAGGTCACCTTCCCGGCCGACCTGCTGGCCAGCACGGACCCCCGCGCCATGGAGGCGGTGGCCGGCCAGCGCGCGCTGTTCCAGGCGCGGCAGGCCAGCATCAACAGCCAGCTGCAGGTGCTGGAGGCGCGCGTCGACCAGCAGAACGCCGTCATCTCCGGCGCCCGCGGCCAGCTTGCCGCCACCCAGCGCCAGCTGGTGCTGATCCGGCAGGAGGAAGCGATGCGTCGCGGCCTGGTGCAGCAGGGCCTGGCGCGCCTGCCGGACCTGCTGGCGGTGCAGCGCTCCCTGGCCGGGCTGGATGGCAGCCTGGTGGACCTGACCGGGCAGATTGACCGCGCCCAGGCCAGCATCGCCGAGGCCCGGCGCCAGATGCAGCAGACCATCGACCAGCGGCTGCAGGAAGCTGGCACGGACCTGCGCGACGTCCGCGGCAAGCTCTCCGAGACCGAGGAGCGGCTGCGCGCCGCCACGGACATCGTCACCCGCCGCGACATCACCGCGCCGGAAGCCGGCACCATCGTCAACCTGCGCCAGTTCACCCTGGGCGGCATCGTCAAGCCGGCCGACCCGATCATGGACCTGGTGCCGGATGGAGACCGGCTGGTGGCCGAGGTGAACGTGCAGCCGAACGACATCGACACGGTCTACCCCGGCCTGCTTGCCGAGGTTCGCCTGCCGGCCTTCAAGCAGCGGCTGGTGCCTTACCTGCACGGCCACGTGACCTGGGTCGCCGCGGACGTGACCACCAACGACCAGACGCGTCAGCAATACTATCGGGCATTCATCGCCATCGACCCCGACCAGCTGGCGGCCCTGCCCAACGTGTTCCTGACCCCCGGCATGCCCGTGGAAGGCCATATCAAGATCGGCGAGCGGAGCTTCTTCCGCTACATTACCCAGCCGATCCGCGATAGCTTCCAGCGGTCGTTCCAGGAGCAGTAGCCTCCCCCAAACCCGGGCGGGGTTGCACCACGGTGG
>CAIMOR010000110.1 GCA_903843125.1 uncultured Rhodospirillales bacterium | reverse complement strand
CACAAGCAGAACAACACCCAAGCAATCCAGCACCACAGCCATCAGGCCACAGCACCAAAACACCCATCCTCTCCAGAATACCCGCTCACGCAGATATCCCAAATCTTCTCAATCGAGACCAGATGCAACTGTCAATGAACAAACCCCCATCTACGGTCGGCCTTGCGGCGCGACCGGCGATTTACCCTGCCGGGTTGGGGTTTTCCGCGTCAACCGCGGGCCGTGGAAGCTAGTGGCTTTCGCCCTCACCGTCAAGGCCCGCTTTCTTTGCGGCCCGTCGTTGACCGTGTGGGTCAGCGTCGGGAGGCGGCTTTTATGTCCGGGGGCCGGGGGTGTCAAACCCCTTTCTGCATCCCCTGGAAGAAATCGCTGAGTGCCGGGGAACTACCCCGCTAAGTCACTGTAATCAGGGGAGGCACGAATCCTGTGCCTCCCTCCCTCCGCCCGCCGGCGAGGCCGACTCAGCCATCGCCGGGGCAGAAATCCGGGCGGGGCGGCGAAAATAAATTCCGCCGGCCCGCATCCAACGTGCCTCAGGCAGCCGCCGCCAGCGCCTGATGCAGTTCCAGCCCATCCGCCGAGGCGGTCACCCGCACCGTCTGGCCGTCATGCACCAGGCCCTCCAGCAGCAGGTTGGCCAGCTTGTCCTGCAGGTTGCGCTGGATCACCCGCTTCAGCGGCCGGGCGCCGTAGGCAGGATCGTACCCGGCCTCCGCCAGCCATTCCCGCGCCTTGTCGTCCAGTTCCAGCGCGATGTGCCGGTCTGCCAGCAGCTTGCGCAGGTTGCCCAGCTGGATATCCACGATCGTCGACATGTCCGCCCGCGCCAGGCGACGGAACAGCACGATCTCGTCCAGCCGGTTCAGGAACTCCGGCCGGAAGCGTTCCCGCACCGCCCGCATCACCGCCGGCCGCGCCGCCTCAACGTCCGACGTCTCCGGCAACTCGGCAATCGCCTGGCTGCCCAGGTTGCTGGTCAGCACGATGATGGTGTTGCGGAAGTCGACCGTACGCCCCTGCCCGTCCGTCAGGCGGCCGTCGTCCAGCACCTGCAGCAACACGTTGAAGACGTCGTCATGCGCCTTCTCCACTTCGTCAAACAAAATGACCTGGTACGGCCGCCGGCGGATCGCCTCGGTCAGCGCGCCGCCCTCGTCGTAGCCGACATAGCCGGGCGGGGCGCCGATCAGCCGACTGACGCTGTGCTTCTCCATGAACTCGCTCATGTCGATCCGGGTCATCGCCCGCTCGTCGTCGAACAGAAAGCTGGCCAGCGTCTTCACCAGCTCCGTCTTGCCCACGCCGGTGGGGCCGAGGAACAGGAAGCTGCCGATCGGCCGGTTGGGGTCCTGCAGCCCTGCCCTGGCCCGCCGCACCGCCTTGCTGACCGCCTCCAGCGCCTCCTGCTGGCCGACCACGCGCTGCCGCAGCTGGTCCTCCATCTTCAGCAGCTTGGCGCGCTCGCCCTGCAGCATCTTCTCCACCGGAATGCCGGTCCAGCGGCTGACCACGCCGGCGATGCCCTCCTCGGTCACCGCCTCGTTCACCAGGCGCGCATCGCCGTCGCCGGCGCTTGCCAGCTTCTTCTCCAACTGCGGGATCTCGCCGTAGAGCAGCTGCGAGGCCCGGGCGAAGTCGCCGCGGTTCTGCGCCATCTCGGCTTCGGTGCGCGCCTGGTCCAGCTGTTCCTTCAGCTTCTGGCTCTCCACCACCTTGCCCTTCTCGGCCGCCCAGCGCTGCGTCATCTCGTTGGAGCGCTCCTCGAGGTCCGCCAGCTCCTTCTCCAGCTTGGCCAGACGCTCTTTCGAAGCCGCGTCATCCTCCTTGCGCAACGCCTCGCGCTCGATCTTCAGTCGCATCAGGTCGCGGTCGATCGCGTCCAGCTCCTCCGGCTTGCTGTCCACCTGCATCCGCAGGCGCGAGGACGCCTCGTCCATCAGGTCGATCGCCTTGTCCGGCAGGAAGCGGTCGGTGATGTAGCGGTTGCTCAGCGTCGCCGCCGCCACCAGCGCAGCGTCGGTGATCCGCACGCCGTGATGCAGCTCATACTTTTCCTTGATCCCGCGCAGGATCGAGATGGTGTCCTCCACACTCGGCTCGCCGACGAAGACCGACTGGAAGCGCCGCGCCAGCGCCGCGTCCTTCTCGATGTGCTTGCGGTATTCATCCAGCGTGGTGGCGCCGATGCAGTGCAGCTCGCCCCGCGCCAGCGCCGGCTTCAGCAGGTTCGACGCATCCATCGCGCCTTCCGCCTTGCCGGCGCCGACCAGCGTGTGCATCTCGTCGATGAACAGGATGATCTCGCCCGCGGCCTGCTCCACCTCGCTGAGCACGCCCTTCAGCCGCTCCTCGAACTCGCCGCGGTACTTCGCTCCGGCAACCATGGCGCCAAGGTCCAGCGCCATGACGCGCTTGTTCTTCAGCGCCTCCGGCACGTCACCCTTGGCGATGCGCAACGCCAAGCCTTCCACGATGGCGGTCTTGCCGACACCAGGTTCGCCGATCAGCACCGGGTTGTTCTTGGTGCGCCTGGCCAGCACCTGGATCGAGCGGCGGATTTCCTCGTCGCGGCCAATCACCGGGTCCAGCTTGCCGTTGCGCGCCAGCTCCGTGATGTCGCGGGCGTATTTCTTCAACGCGTCGAAGCTCTGCTCGGCGTTCTGGCTATCCACCTTGCGACCCTTGCGCAGGTCGGTCACGGCGCCTTCCAGCCGCTGCGCATCGGCGCCCGCCGCCTTCAGCAGCTTGCCGGCCGGCGTGTCGCTCGCGGCCAGCGCCACCAGCAGCCGGTCCTGCGCCACGTACTCGTCGCCGGCGCGCTGCGCCTGCTGCTGCGCCGCGTCCAGCACCCGCACGATCTCGGGCGTGAACTGCGGCTGCTGGCCGGAGGCGCCGCCGCCGGTCACCTTCGGCTGGCGGCCGATCTCGGCATCCACCGCCTGCTTGGCGCGGGCGGCATCGCCACCGGCGGCGCGGATCAGCCCGGCTGCGGCTCCCTGTTCGTCATCCAGCAGCGCCTTGAGCAGATGCTCCGGCGTCACGCGCTGGTGGTATTCCCTGATGGCTATGGTCTGCGCGGCCTGCAGGAAGCCCTTTGCGCGGTCGGTGAATTTCTCGATGTCCATGGCGATGTCCCTTTCCGGCGACCGGTACGCCCACCCCCGAAGGCAATGGGCAGCACCATCTAACGCTCGATGTGGGAAATCGCCTTGATCCGGTTCAAGGCCCGAACAGAGGAATTTTTTCCAGCTTGGGCCATATCGCCAAAGGGCAGGCGGTTGGCCCGGGTGCGCCGCCCGGGCCGGCCCTGGCCCTACTCCGCCGCGCTCGGCGGCAGGTAGAGCTCGCCGCCATTGGCCCGGAAGCTATCGCTCATCTGCTGCATGCCCTCGGCGGCCTCACGGACCTCCTGGCTGATCTTCATGCTGCAGAATTTGGGCCCGCACATGCTGCAGAAATGCGCCAGCTTCGCGCCTTCCGCCGGCAAGGTCTGGTCGTGGAACTTCTCGGCCGTGTCGGGGTCCAGGCTCAGGTTGAACTGGTCGCGCCAGCGAAACTCGAAGCGCGCGCGGCTCAGCGCGTCGTCGCGTTCCTGCGCCGCCGGCATGCCCTTGGCCAGGTCGGCGGCATGGGCGGCGATCTTGTAGGTGATCACCCCCACCTTCACGTCGTCGCGATCCGGCAGCCCCAGGTGTTCCTTCGGCGTGACGTAGCAGAGCATGGCGCAGCCGAACCAGCCGATCATCGCCGCGCCGATGCCGGACGTGATGTGGTCATACCCCGGCGCAATATCGGTGGTCAGCGGCCCGAGCGTGTAGAACGGCGCCTCGCCGCATTCGCGCAGCTGCTTGTCCATGTTCAGCTTGATCTTGTGCATCGGCACATGGCCGGGGCCTTCGATCATGGTCTGCACGTCGTGCTTCCAGGCCACCTTGGTCAGCTCGCCCAGCGTCTCCAGCTCGCCGAACTGCGCGGCATCGTTGGCATCGGCGATGCTGCCCGGACGCAGGCCGTCGCCCAGGCTGAAGGCCACGTCATACGCCTTCATGATCTCGCAGATGTCCTCGAAGTGCGTGTAGAGGAAGTTCTCCTGGTGGTGCGCCAGGCACCACTTGGCCATGATGCTGCCGCCGCGGCTGACGATGCCGGTCACGCGCCTGGCCGTCAGCGGAATGTACTTCAGCCGCACCCCGGCATGAATGGTGAAGTAGTCCACCCCCTGCTCGGCCTGCTCGATCAGCGTGTCGCGGAATACCTCCCAGGTCAGGTCCTCGGCGCGGCCGTTCACCTTCTCCAGCGCCTGGTAGATCGGCACCGTGCCGATCGGCACCGGGGAGTTGCGGATGATCCATTCCCGCGTCGTGTGGATGTTCCGCCCGGTGCTGAGGTCCATCACCGTATCCGCGCCCCAGCGGATGGCCCAGACCAGCTTGTCCACCTCCTCCGCCACGCCGGAAGTCACGGCCGAGTTGCCGATGTTGGCGTTGATCTTGACCAGGAAGTTGCGCCCGATCGCCATCGGCTCGCTCTCGGGGTGGTTGATGTTGTTCGGGATGATCGCCCGGCCCCGCGCCACCTCGTCCCGCACGAACTCGGGCGTCACCAGGTCCGGGATGGCGGCGCCGAAATCCTCACCGTCCCGCGCTGCGGCGGCGGCCTGCTGGCGGCCCAGGTTTTCGCGGATCGCGACGTATTCCATCTCCGGCGTGATGATCCCGGCGCGGGCATAGGCCAGCTGGGTCACCGCCCGGCCCGGCTTGCCTCGCAGCGGCTGGCGATGCGCCCGGTCGAACACCGGCACGCGGCTCGCCTCGCCCGGCTTCAAGCCGTTATCCTCGGGCTGCACGTCGCGGCCGGCATAAGCCTCAACGTCGCCGCGGCGCTCCACCCAGCCCTGGCGCAGCGGCGCAAGCCCAGCCCGGATGTCCACGCGCACGCCAGGGTCGGTATAGGGGCCGGAGGTATCGTAGACCCGCACCGGCGGTTCGTTGCAGCCCTCGCTCAGCGCAATCTCGCGCATCGCCACGCGCACGCCGGCATGTACCCGCCCCGGCACATACAGCTTGCGGGAAGCCGGCAAGGGCCCGGTGGTGACCTGCGGCAGGTCGGGGGGAAGTGCATCTGGCATCTGGGATCTCCCTGAAAAATCAAGAGATCCGGCGCTTCAACTGACGCGGGGTGGGCCTGGTGCGACGCAACGCGCCAGCCCGTTCCTATCCCTACGCCGGCATGACCCGGATCAGGTTCGCAGGGTCACCGCGGCATCAGCGGTATCTCAGCCCCTGCAGGGGCTCCCCTTGGAAACGCTGTCAGTGTCTCGCCGGCCCAGCCGGGTGTCAAACCAGGGCTCAGCCCTGGTCACGCTCCCGGTTGTCACGATCGCGACTATCGCGCTCGCGCGCATCGCGGTCCCGGTCGCGCGGTTCGCGGTCGCGCGGGTCGTTGATCTGCTGAACCTCGGCCTCGAGCTCAGCCTCCAGGTTGCCGCCACCCTGGGCGCCGAACTCCGGCTGGTCCATGCCGCCGCCGTCCTGGCCCTGCATGTCGCTGCCCTGCTCCGGCCCCTGGTAGCGGCCGCGCGGCTGGCCCTGCTGCTGTTGCGGCACCGGCTGCTGCGCCTGGCTCATGGCGTTCAGGATGCGGAAATAGTGTTCCGCGTGCTGGAAATAGCCCTCGGCCATCACCCGGTCGCCACCGCTGGTCGCGTCGCGCCCCAGCTGCAGGTACTTCTCGAACAGCTGCTGGGCGGTGCCACGCAGCCGCATGTCCGGACCGGTCGAGTCGAAGACGTGGTTGCGGTTCATCGGCTGATGACCGCTGCCACCCCCACCGCCACCGGCATTGCGGAAGTGGCCGCCGCCGCCACCGCCTCCGCCGCCCCCACCGCCGTGCCGATTCTGACCGCGGCCGCGCATGCGCTTCATGTTCATCTGTGTCGTGTCTGCCGTCTCGCAGCGGGACCAAACCCTGCACCTGGCACATGCCAACCATCCGGTTGATAGCCGGAAAGGCCTGCTCGGGCGGTCACATCCTGTCGTTGCATCGCGGCGGGGTGCCGAATGACCGGCCGGCCCACCAGGCGCTCCCAGGGCTGAGAGGCGCTGGGAACCTCCAGCAGGCTACGCCGCCGCATCGCCGGCGCCAAACGGTATTTTAGCCCGCCCGTCCGGCTCGGGCCAAAAGCACCAGCGCGCGGTCGATGCCCCCCAGGTCGGCCCGCACCCTCGCGGTTTCAAGCCCCGCCTGCTCGGCCAGCGCCGCCACCGCCGGCCCCTGCCCTGCCCCCAGTTCAAGCACTGCCCGGCCGCCGGGCCGCAGCAGCCGCGGCAGCTCGGTCACGATCGCCCGGTAGGCCGCCAGCCCGTCCGCCCCGCCATCCAGCGCGCTGGCCGGCTCATGCCGCGCCACCTCCGGCATCAGCGCCGGCACCACCGCCGCCTCGATGTAGGGCGGATTCGACAGCACCAGGTCGAACCGGCCGGCCAGCGGCGCGGCCCAATCCGCCACCAGGAAGGCCGCCCGCCCCGCCAGTCCCAGCGACCGCGCATTCCCCGCCGCCAGCGCCGCCGCCGCCGCGCTGCGGTCCACCCCCACCCCGGTCGCGTTGGAGTACTCGGTCAGGGCCGCCAGCAGCAGGCACCCGGTTCCGGTGCCGAGGTCAAGCACCCGGAGTGGCGCGTCGCGGACCGGGAAGGCTGCCAAGGTGGCGTCCAGCAAGGTTTCGCTATCCGCCCGCGGTATCAGCGTGGCCGCCGACACCGCGAATCGCAGCGACCAGAACTCCTGCCAGCCGAGCAGGAAGGCCATTGGCTCATGCTGCGCCCGCCGCTGGACCAGGCCGACGAAGCGCTGCGCCGCCGCTGCCGCCACCGCCGCGCGGGGGTCGCGCAGCAAATCCTCTGCCCGGCAGTCCAGCACGTGCGACAGCAGCAACCGCGCTTCCATCCGTGGCGCCTCGATGGCCGCCGCCCGCAGCACCTGCCCGCCGCGGCACAGCAGGAAGCCGACCGTCCCGGCCGGCTCGGCGCAGGATGAACCGCCGCCGCGATTCACGCTCCGCTCCTCAGCCGCAAGCGGCCTGCGGGGCTGCGCGACCGCGGCGGGCTCAATCCAGTTCCGCCGCCAGGCGCTCAGCCTCATCCTCGGCGGTCAGCGCGTCGATGATCTCGTTGAACTCGCCCAGCATCACCCGGTCAATCTTGTGCAAGGTCAGGCCAATGCGATGGTCGGTGACCCGCCCCTGCGGGAAGTTGTAGGTGCGGATGCGCTCACTGCGATCCCCCGTGCCCACTTGGCCCTTGCGCTCCGCCGCCCGCGCGTTGGCCAGGCTGAGGCGCTGCGCCTCGTAGATGCGGCTGCGCAGCACCTTCATCGCCTTGGCGCGGTTCTTGTGCTGGCTGCGCTCCTCCTGCATCGCCACCACCGTCCCGGTCGGCAGGTGGGTGATCCGCACGGCGCTGTCGGTCTTGTTGACGTGCTGGCCACCGGCGCCGCTGGCCCGATAGGTGTCGATCCGCAGGTCGCCCTCGTTGATCTGCACGTCGACCTCCTCGGCCTCCGGCATCACCGCCACCGTCACCGTGCTGGTATGGATGCGCCCCTGGGTCTCCGTCGCCGGCACCCGCTGCACCCGATGCACGCCGCTTTCGAACTTCAGCTTGGCAAACACACCGCGCCCGGCAATCTCGGCCACCGCGCCCTTCACGCCGCCCAGCTCGCTCTCGTCGTAGTCCATCACCTCGAACTTCCAGCGCTGGCCCTCGGCGAACTTCTGGTAGGCACGGAACAGCTCGGCGGCGAACAGCCCGGCTTCGTCGCCGCCGGCGGCGGGGCGGATCTCCAAGATCGCGTTGCGTTCGTCGGCGCTGTCCTTCGGCAGCAGCATCAGCCGCACCTCGCGCTCCAGCAGCGGCAGCCCTTCCTTCAGCGCCTGCAACTCGGCCTCGGCCAGCTCCTTCATCTCAGGGTCGGCCAGCATGGCCTCGGCCTCGGCGCGGGCGCGCTCGGCCTCGCGCAGCGCCGTCACCTTCTCCACCAATGGCTCCAGCTCACTGAGCTCGCGCGACAGCGTGCCGAACTGGCTGCCATCGGCGCTGGAGAGCTGGTGCCGCACTTCCTCCGCCCGGGTCAGCACCCGGTCCAGCTTATCGGCCAGGCTCATCCGGCGTTACCCACGCGCCATGGGCGCCAGGCGCGCAGGCACCTCGCCCAGCGCCACCATCTCCTGCGTCCCGGCGTCCAGGTCGCGCAGTTGCGCCATGCCCTTGGCCATCTCGTCCTCGCCGATGATCACGGCGGCGCGCGCGGCAAGCTTGTTGGCCCGTTCCATCCGCCGCTTCAGGTTGCCCTTGTAGCCGATCTCGGCCACCACCCCGGCGCGGCGCAGCGCCTGCACCATGTCCAGTGCGGCGCCCTCGGCCGCCTCGCCCACCGGGATCACCGCCACCGGCCGCGCCGCCGTCGGCGTGCTGCCGGCCACTTCCAGCAGCAGGCCCAACCGCTCCACGCCCGCGGCCCAGCCGACCGAAGGCGTCGCCGGCCCGCCCATCTCCTCGACCAGGCCGTCGTACCGCCCGCCGGCCATCACCGTGCCCTGCGCGCCCAGCTTCTCGGTCACGAACTCGAACGCCGTGTGGCTGTAGTAGTCCAGGCCGCGCACGATCCGCGGGTTGATCCGATACGGCACGCCGAAGCGCACCAGGTGCTTCTGCACGCCCTCGAAGAAGGCCGCGGCCGCCGGCGTCAGATGGGCAAAGATCGTCGGCGCATCCTCGATCAGCGCGCGGTCGCCCTTGTCCTTGCTGTCGAGGATGCGGAGCGGGTTCTTCTCCAACCGGGTCTTGCTGTCGGCGGAAAGCGCCTCGGCGTGCTGTTGGAAATACCCCACCAGCGCGGCCCGATAGGCGTCCCGGCTGGCTGCATCGCCCAGCGTATTCACCTCCAGAACCGTGCCCTCGCTGATGCCGAGCTCCTGCTGGATGTGCCATCCCGCGGCAATCGCCTCGGCATCGGCCAGCGGCTCGGCCGCGCCGAGGATTTCCAGCCCGATCTGGTGGAACTGCCGGTAGCGGCCCTTCTGCGGCCGCTCATACCGGAACATCGGCCCGGCATAGAACACCTTGCGGGGCAGCCCGCCCTGGGTCAGCCCGTTGGAAACCAGCGCCCGGCAGACGCCGGCGGTGTTCTCCGGCCTGAGCGTCACGCTCTCCCCGCCGCGATCCTCGAAGGAGTACATCTCCTTCGT
>CAIMOR010000109.1 GCA_903843125.1 uncultured Rhodospirillales bacterium | reverse complement strand
CTGGCCTGGTCCACGCCGTGCAGCACCACGGCGCCCTGGGCTGTGCTGGCCAGCACCTTCAGCAGTTCGGCGGCGGCGGGGATGGTGCCGCCCACGCCGATGCCGGCAGCGATGACTGGGTAGTCAGGCGGCTCCGCCACCCAGGCGCGGGACTGCGCCCGCAGCGCCTGGACGCGGCGCATGCCGATATCCAGCAGGCCCTGTTCCGCCAGCCAGCCCTGCCAGGCCTGGAACACCCCGCGCAGGAACAGCAGCGTGATCTGCCAGTGCTGGGCGTGCTGTTCCGGCACCAGGGTTTCCAGCCGGGCCAGCCAGGTGGCGATGAGCTCGGCCGGGGGGGCGTTCTCCAGCAGGTCCAGGTCGCGTTCTTCCAGCGCGATCTCGTCCAGCAGGGTGGCAAGTTCCCCGGCCAGGGACCAGGCCTGTTCCGGCGTGCCGGGGCCGCCATGGCGCGGCTGCCAGCGGGTGACGAAGCCGGCCAGCACGGCCTGGCGGCGCAGCGGCTCCACCGCCGGGGGCAGGCTGAGCAGGGCGGGCAGGGCGAGTTCGTCCGCATCCTCGGTGGAAAGCCCGGCCAGGGCGCGCATGCGGGGGAGGAGCAGGGCCTCTCCCCGCGCGGCTTGCAGGAAGGCGGCGCGCAGCGCGCGGGCGGAGCGGCGGGTGGGCAGCAGGATGGTGGTGCGGGAGAGGCGTTCCGGCTGATGGCCGCGGGCGGCGGCGAGGATGCCGGCGGCGAGGCAGTCCAGGAAGGGGAGGTGCGCCGGGATGGAGTAGAGGTTCATGCGGGGGAGTTTGGCATGGGGTGGACGAGTCGGGGGGCGGGTATGCGGCCGACCAGACGCAGCGTCCATCAGGTTTAGTCGGTTCTAAAGCCATTTAAATGGTTTGACAGTTATCTATCTATTTGATAGATTCTCTCTGCCAGATCGGCATCCACTAAACCGAATGAGGCGTAAAATGCCAAACATCCTCAACGATCTTGGTGAGAGCGCATCGAGGGGGCTAATGGTCAAAGCGGCGAAGCGCGCCGCCGAGGCTGCGCGGTACAGCCTGAATCGCGTTCCTGGTCGCGGCCTCTCTAATGTGTGGAACGTGGAAAAGGAGGGAATGACACTTAAGGCGGCAATCCGAACGACGCGAGATCGCTCAATTGCCTTCCCTCCTCTAGCTTCCGGCAGCCGCTGGAAGACCCTCAGCGATGTCGATTTAGTCATCGTTGCGGCAGTCAACGTCAAGGACGATCCGAGTAAGATTGAAGTTTACTTTTTCCCAGCGCTTGAAGTGCGCAAGCGCTTCGACGCCGCTTATGCGGCACGGACCCAGGCAGGACAACTCCACAAGGACAACTTCGGTATGTGGGTTCCTATGGACCACGACCAGCGGGGTATTGCTTCAAGCATCGGGTCCGGGATCGCGGGGAAATTTAAGCCTGTTGCGGTCTACACTATAGAATCACTTCTCGATACTAGTGACGACCACGCTGACACCGAAAGCGGCGGCCCCGCCGTTGACGCCGAGGACACGGAATTAGAAGCGGCGGAACCTCTTCGGCTATCGACGATCGGAGAGGTAATGGCCTTTGCACGGGTTAAGATCGCGGACTTGGCAGGCGTTCGCCTCGAGGCCGTTAAACTTGATCTAAAGCTTGAAGTCTAATCCCCCTAAAACATCGCCTTCACCAACCCCGCGGCCATAGCCGCCTCGGCCCGCGCCAGGTCGGCGGGGGTGGAGAGGTGAAACCACACCCCGTCATGCACCAGGGCGTACAGCCGCCCGGCCTCAATGGCCTGGTCATAAACGCGGTTCAGGCTGAAGGCCCCGGCCGGCGCCGCCGCGAACAGCCGGGGCGACAGCACCTGCACGCCGGCAAAAATGTACGGCGCCAGCTCGCGTTCCTTCGGCCGGCGGGCGCGGCCCAGCGGGTCGATGAAAAAGTCACCGCGGCCTACCTCGCCTTCCACCTGGGCCGAGCGCACCAGCAGCAGCAGCGCGTCCATACGGGCGTCGTCGAAATTCTCCGCCAGGCGCGCCAGCGCGGGGGAAGGGCCGTCCAGCCACACGCTGTCGCCATTCGCCACGGCGAAGGGGCCATGGCCCAGCCAGGGCAGCGCCAGGGCCACGCCGCCGCCGGTTTCCAGCAGGGTTTCCTCCCGCTGCACCAGGGCGCCCCGCGCCTCGGCGGCGGCGGCCACCTGGTCGGCGCACCAATGGGCGTTGACCACCACCTGGCCAATTCCGGCGTCGGCAAAGCGGTCCAGCCCGCGGTCCAGCAGGCTGCGGCCGTACAGGGTCAGCAGCGGCTTGGCGGTGGTCTCGGTCAGCGGCCGCATGCGCAGGCCAAGGCCGGCCGCCAGCAGCATGCCATGGGTCAGGGAAATCACGTCGCCTCCGCCAGAGAGGGGGGGTTGCCGCGCCGCTCATCCGGCACGTGCCTGTCCAGGAACTCTACCAGTGGCCCGCAGACGGGGTGCGAGAGCGACCGCGCCAGCAGGCGCCAGCAGCGCGGGCCGTGGATGAGGTAGGCCGGCTTGCCGTCTCGCCGGGCCAGCCGCACCCACAGCGCCGCCACCCGAAGGTGGCGCTGCGCGCCATGCGCCGCCATGCCGGCCAGAAGATCGTTCGGTGACACGCCGCTGCGGTGCCGCAGATAGGCCGCCACCGCCGCTCGCCTGGCTTCCGGCGCCACGTCGCGCCGGGCGTCCTCCACCAGGCTGACCAGGTCGTAGGCCGTGTGGCCCAGCGCCGCGTCCTGGAAATCGAGAATGCCGATGCGGCGGGCGCCGTCCCGCGCCGGCAGCCGCATCAGGTTGGCCGGGAAGTAGTCGCGGTGGACAAAGCCGGCCGCGTCGAAGGGCGCCAGCATGGCGTGCAGGGCCTCGGCCAGTTCGGCGCGGATGGCTTCGGCGGCGGGTTCGCCGAACACCTCGGGCCACCACCAGTCGAGGAAGGTGGCCGCCATTGCCTTGGCCATGGCTGCCGCGTTCCAGGCCGGCAGGCCGGGGGGCGGCGGGGCGGCGTGCAAGCGGGCCAGCGCCTCGGCCGCTTCGGCGTAGAGCGGCACCGGCTCGGCGCCGGCGTCCAGCAGCTGCGCCAGGGTCTGCGGGCCGAAATCCTCAATGACCAGCAGGCCGGCGGTCTTGTTGGCGGCGATGATCTCGGGCGCCGAGAGGCCATTGGCCAGCAGGTGCTGGGCGATGCGGATGAAGGGGCGCGTGTCCTCCGGCGGCGGCGCTTCCATCAGCAGGGCCGGGCGTGGGCCGCCGATGAGGCGGGTGTAGCGGCGGAAGCTGGCATCGGCCGGCAGCGGGTGCAGCGTGGCGGCGCCGAAGCCTTCGGCGCGGAGGAAGTCGTGCGGGTTCATCAGCGGTCGGCCCAGCCGTGAAGTTCCGCCACGCGGGCATCCTCGGTGGCGCCCTGAGCCAGGGTGAGGGTCAGGGCGTCCGCGGGGGCCAGGTGACCCAGCCGGTCCGGCCATTCCACCAGGGCGATGCCGTGGCGGGCTTCGTCCCAGCCGAGCTCGGGCACCTCGGCGGGGCCGGAGAGGCGATATAGGTCGAAATGCCAGGCGATGCCGCCGTCGGCGCGCTCATACGCCTGCACCAGCGTGAAACTGGGCGAGGGCACTTCCAGCCCAGGGTCGCCGGCCCAGGCGCGCAGGAAGGCGCGGGCGAAGGCGGATTTGCCGGCGCCGAGCGGGCCGCTCAGCAGCAGCGCGTCGCCCGGCCGGGCCTGGGCGGCCAGGCGCGCGGC
The DNA here is from genome assembly GCA_903843125.1 of uncultured Rhodospirillales bacterium. Classification (GTDB taxonomy): domain Bacteria; phylum Pseudomonadota; class Alphaproteobacteria; order Acetobacterales; family Acetobacteraceae; genus CAIMOR01. The sequence goes on along the minus strand of CAIMOR010000109.1, from coordinate 3,622 downwards.
CAGGGCTTCGGTGGCTGCCAGGTCGGGCAGGTCCAGGGTCATTGGGTCTCCGCGGCCGCTTCGGCCTTGGTGGCCGGGCGCATACCCCTTATGACGCCGGGCCTTACCTAGGGAAGTGGGGTTGAAGGCGCCATGACCGCGAATATTGATACGGATGTCGCCATCATCGGCGCCGGGCCGGCGGGGCTGTTCGCCGTGTTCGAATGCGGCATGCTGAAGATGAAGGCCGTGGTGATCGATGCGCTGGAGGCGGTGGGCGGCCAGTGCAGCGCGCTGTACCCGGAAAAGCCGATCTACGACATTCCTGCCCACCCTTCGATTGAAGCGGGCGACCTGGTGGCGGCGCTGGAGAAGCAGTCCGCGCCCTTCCTGCCGCTGTACCTTCTGGGCCGCCGGGTGGAAACGCTGGTGCCGCGGCAGGGTGGCTTCACCCTGACCACCTCGGCCGGCGATACCGTAACGGCCAAGGCGGTGATCATCGCCGCCGGCGCCGGCGCCTTCGGGCCGAATCGGCCACCGCTGGAAGGGCTGCCGGGCTACGAGGCCGGCGGTGGCGTGCGCTACCTGGTGGCGCGGCGTGAGGATTTCCGCGGCAAGCGCGTGGTGATCGCCGGCGGCGGCGACAGTGCGGTGGACTGGGCGCTGTCGCTGAAGCAGGTGGCAGCGAAGGTGACGGTGGTGCATCGACGCCCGAAATTCCGCGCGGCGCCTGAGACCGCGGCGCAGCTGGAAGCGGCGGCAGCGCGGGGGGAGGTGGAGATGGCCATCCCCTACCAGTTGCACGGGCTGGAAGGCGACGGCACCACGCTCACGGGCGTGCAACTGGCCACGCTGAAGGGCGAGGTTAAGTCCGTGCCGGCGGACCATTTGCTGGCCTTCTTCGGGCTTTCCATGGAACTCGGGCCGATTGCCGAATGGGGGCTGGGCCTCTCGCACAGCCATGTCTCGGTGAACCCGGCGACCTGTGAAACCAACATCCCCGGCGTGCATGCCATCGGCGACATCGCCACCTATCCGGGCAAGCTGAAGCTGATCCTGCAGGGGTTCAGCGAGGCGGCGATGGCGGCGCATGCCATCCACCCCCGCGTCTTCCCGGGCCAGGCGCTGCACTTCGAGTACAGTACCAGTAAGGGCGTTACTGGGGCCTAATAGCTCTTCGCCAGCCCCAGAACCCGCTCGGCGATGTGCGACAGGATGAGTTCGCGCGAGACCGGCGCGATGCGCGGGATCAGGCTTTCGCGCAGGTAGCGCTCCACGTGGTATTCCTGCGCGTAGCCCATGCCGCCATGGGTCATCACCGCAGTTTCGGCGGCGGTGAAGCCGGCCTCCCCGGCCAGGTACTTCGCGGCATTGGCCTCGGCGCCGCATTCCTGCCCCTGGTCATACAGCTCCGCCGCCTTGAAGGTCATCAGGTCGGCGGCTTCCAGATGCGCCCAGCACCGCGCGAGGGGATGCTGGATGCCCTGGTTCTGCCCGATTGGCCGGCCGAAGACGATGCGCTCCTTCGCGTAGCTGCTGGCCTTGGCCAGCGCGGCGCGGCCGATGCCGACCGCCTCGGCCGCGATCAATATGCGTTCCGGGTTCATGCCGTGCAGGATGTAGCGGAAGCCCTTGCCTTCCTCGCCGATGCGGTCTTCCTCCGGAATCTCCAGCCCGTCGAAGAACAGCATGTTCGAATCCACCGCGTGGCGGCCCATCTTCTCGATGAGGCGCACCTCCACCTTGCTGCGGTCCAGCGTGGTGTAGAACAGCGACAGGCCGTCGGTCTTGCGCTTCACCTGGTCGAGCGGCGTGGTGCGCGCCAGCAGCAGGATCTTCGTCGCCACCTGCGCGGTGGAGATCCACATCTTATGGCCATTCACCACGTAGCGGTCGCCGACGCGCTCGGCTCGCGTCTTCAACTCCGTGGTGTTCAGGCCGACATTGGGTTCGGTGACGCCGAAGCAGGCCTTGTCGGTGCCCGCCACCAGCGGCGGCAGCATGCGACGCTTCTGCGCCTCGGTGCCGAAGACCACCACCGGGTTCAGCCCGAAGATGTTCATGTGTATGGCGGAGGCGCCGGACATGCAGGCGCCGGATTCCGCCACCGCCTGCATCATCACGGCGGCTTCGGTGATGCCGAGGCCGGCGCCGCCATATTCCTGCGGCATGGCCACGCCCAGCCAGCCGCCATCCGCCATGGCGCGGAAGAACTCCTCGGGGAAGGCGGCGTCGCGGTCGCGCTTCAGCCAGTAGTCGTCACCGAAATCGGCGCAGATGCGCAGCGTCTGCTCGCGGATTTCCTGCTGTTCGGCGGTGCGGTTGAAGCCCACGGCGCGTCTCCCCTGGCTGGCCAGGAAGATACCGGCTCAGGCCGCCTGCGCCAGCCCCTGGTGCGCCTCGGCCAGCAGCTCGTAGCTGCGGCGCCGCAGGGCGTGGTCGTGGATGCCGCCGGTCACCATCAGCTCATCCGCGCCGGTTTCCGCGATGAAGGCGGCCAGGCCCTCGCGTACCGTGGCCGGCCCGCCGACCACGGCGCAGGACAGCGTCTGCGCCAGCACCATGCGCGCGCGAGGATCCAACCGCTCGGCAAAGCCCTCCACCGGCTTCGGCAGTTTGCCCGGCCGCCCGGTGCGCAGGTTGATGAAGCTCTGCTGCTGCGAGGTGAACAGGTACTGCGCCTCGGCATCCGTCGGTGCCGCGACGACGCTGACGCCGAGCATCACATGCGGCGTCGCCTGCTGCGCCGAGGGCCGGAAATTGGCGCGGTAGAGCTGGATGGCCTGCATCATCATCTGCGGCGCGAAGTGGCTGGCGAAGGCATAGGGCAGCCCCAGCATGGCCGCCAGCTGCGCGCCATAGGTGCTGCTGCCGAGAATCCACACGGGGATGTTGCTGCCCTCGCCCGGCACCGCGCGCAGCGACTGGCCAGGTTCGGAGGGCTGGAAGTAGCGCATCAGTTCCAGCACATCCTGCGGGAAGTCGTCGCCGCCGCCCGCCAGGTTGCGGCGCATGGCGCGCGCGGCGGTCTGGTCGCTGCCCGGTGCGCGGCCCAACCCCAAGTCGACACGGCCGGGATACAGCGCCGCCAGCGTGCCGAACTGCTCCGCCACCATGTAGGGCGAATGGTTCGGCAGCATCACACCGCCGGCGCCGAAGCGGATGCGCTTCGTCCCCTGCGCCACATGCGCCAGCGCCACGGCGGTCGCCGCACTGGCGATGCCGGGCATGTTGTGGTGCTCCGCCATCCAGTAGCGGTTGTAGCCGAGGCCATCCGCCAGCTTCGCCAGGTCGGCGGAGTTGCGCAGCGCGTCGCCAGGCTCCAGGCCTTCGGGGACGGGGGAGAGGTCGAGGACGGAAAGCGGGATCATGCCGGTCATGTGGGGTCCTCAGGCAAAAATGTCACCCAGGCGGCGGATGCTGGCCAGCACCTTGTCCTGCTGCAGCCCCGGCCATTGCACCCGCATGATGAAGTGATCCACCCCCAGCTGCTCGCGATAGCGGGCGACTTCCTCCTTCACGCCGGGAATTCCCAGCCGATCCAGTCGCAGAGGCCGCGGCCCATCACCAATTCCAGATCCTGGCCGTGCAACCAGGCCAGTTCCTCGGTGAACATGGTCACGCATTGCCTCCAGCTGCAGGG
>CAIMOR010000108.1 GCA_903843125.1 uncultured Rhodospirillales bacterium | reverse complement strand
GCGGCCGAGGAACCGGTGCTGCGTCTCCAGCATCAGCCCGTCGCCGCCCAGCGCCACGATCGCCAGCGCGTGGTCGGCCTCGCAATCGCCGTAGCGCGCCACCAGCCGCGCCTGCGCTTCCAGCGCCGCGTCGGCCGAGGATGCGATGAAGGCGATGCGCCCCTGCAGCTCCGCCTCGCGCAGCGGCGTCGCCACCGGAAAGGCCGCGGGGCTGTCGCTCATGGCGCCTGCTTGGTGGCGGCGGTATCGAACTGCACGCGCCCGGCGTCGCGATGCTCCAGCTGCACGCGCCTGGCGTCGCGATGCTCCAGCACCGGCATGTCCCGCCTGACCCGCGCGGTCAGCGCCTCGTCCAGCCGCGCCGTCGCCCAGCCCACGCCGTCGCTGCACTTCGCCACCACATGCCCCCAGGGGTCCGCCACCAGGGAATGCCCGTAGACGCTGCGCGCCGCCCCGCGCTCCTCGTACTGCCCGTAGGACGCCGCCGCGATGATCCAGCACTGCGTCTCTATCGCCCGCGCCCGCAGCAGCACCTCCCAATGATCCTTGCCGGTCTGCAGCGTGAAGTTGCTCGGCACCAGGATCGCCTCGGCCCCCGCCCGCCGCAGCGCCACGTACTGCTCGGCAAAGCGCATGTCGTAGCAGATGGTGCAGCCGAAGCGGATGCCGCCGGCCTCGAACAGCACCAGCTCCTCGCCCGCGCCGTACAGCGCGCTTTCCCGATAGCCGGTGCCGTCCGGCGCCACGATGTCGAACAGGTGCACCTTGCGGTAGCGCGCCACCTCCTCGCCGGCCGGGTTGAACACCAGCGTGGTGTTGAACAGCTTCTCGCCGCCATCCTCGATGATGCTGCCGCCATGCACGAACATGCCGTGCCGTCGCGCCAGCCCGCGCAGCAGCTCATACGCCGCGCCGCCCGTTTCGCCCACCGCCGGCAGCACCTCGGCCGCGGCGCGCCGGCTGTCCCGCCCGCCGCCCAGGTTGGTCCAGGTCTCCGGCAGGCTCACCAGGCCGGGCCGGTCGGCCGCAACCGCGGCGCCCACCAGCGCCTCGGCGCTCGCCAGGTTGGCCGCCTTGTCGCTGCCCTGGTTCATCTGGATGACGCTGACGCGCATCGGCTGGCTCCTTCGGCGAGACCGCCCGCCGCTCACTCGGGGCCATCAAGCCGTGCCTCCGCGCGCCACGTCAACCGCGCCCGGTCAATCCGCCTTCGCGCCGGAAATCCGCACCACCTCGCGCAGGAACACGCGCTGCGCGGCGGCGTAGCGCACCGCCTCCTCCGGCGTGCTCCAGACGCATTTCGCCCCGGTCCGCAGGAAGCGCTGCTGCACCGCCGGGTCCGCCGCCACCGCCTGCATCGCCGCGTTCAGCTTGTCGACGATCGGCCGCGGCACCCCGGCCGGCATCACCCAGGCGCACCAGCTGGTCAGCGTGAAGTCGGGCACGCCCGCCTCGGCCATCACCGGAATGTCCGGCAGCGTCGGCCAGCGCGCCGGGCTGGTCACCGCATAGGCCTTCAGCCGGCCCTCGGCGATGATCGGGATGTAGCTGGCCAGGTTGTCCAGCGCGCAGGTCAGGTCGCCGCTCAGCATCGCCGGCACGATCTGCGCCGCGCCGCGGAACGGCACGTGCTCGCCATCTATCCCCTGGCGGTTGCAGAACAGGCTGCCCGAGAGATGCGCCGTGGTGCCGATGCCCGGGCTACCATAGGTGATCCCCTTCGGCCGCGCCTTCGCCCAGGCGATGAACTCCGCCATGGTGTTCGGCGGGGTGAACTGCGCCGGCGCCACCAGCACGTTCGGCAACTCCCAGTGCATCGACACCACGGAGAAATCCTTCTCCGGGTCGAACGCCAGGTGGCTGTACAGGAACTGCGCGATGCTGAGGTTGGCGATGGTCGCCGGCCCCATGGTGTAGCCATCCGGCGCCGACTTCGCGATCGCCTCCATGCCGATATTGCCGCCGGCGCCCGGCCGGTTCTCCAGCACGAAGTTCTGCCCCAGCCGCTGCGACAGCTGCTCGCTCAGCAGCCGCGCCAGCACATCGGTGGAACCACCCGGCGGCCAGGGGACCACCACCCGCACCGGCCGGTTCGGATAGTCGCCCTGCGCCAGCGCGGGCGCGGCCAGGCCCAGCGGCGCCAACGCCCAAGGGGACAACGTCAAGGGGGCGGCAAGCAGGCTGCGGCGATGCATGTTGGGGTCTCCTCCGTTGGCCCGGTTCAACCCTGCCCCGCGCGCCCCGTCAACGCTCCCGGCTCAATCCGCCTTCGCGCCGGAAACCCGCACCATCTCCTGCCACATCGGCCGCTCGGCCACCGCGCGCGCCATCGTCGCCGCCGGGCTGGTCCATACCGCGCGCCCGCCGGACTGCAGCATCCGCGCCTGCACCGAAGGCTTTTCGGCGGCGGCGCGGAACGCCTGGCTGATCCGCTCCACCACCGGCTTCGGCGTCGCGATCGGGGCAATGATCGCGGCCCAGCTGGTCACCACGAAGTCCGGCATTCCCGCCTCGGCCATCGTCGGCACCTCCGGCAGCGTCGGCCAGCGTTCCGCACTCGTCACCGCCAGCCCGCGCGCCCGGCCCTCCTGCAGCACCGGCACCCAGCTGGCCAGGTTGTCCAGCGCGAAGTCCACGCTGCCCGAAAGCACCGCCGGCATGCCCTGGGCCGAGCCGCGGAACGGCACGTGGATGCCGTTGTACCCCGCCCGCTGCGCGAACAGCGCGCCGGCCAGGTGCGGCGTGGTGCCGATGCCCGGGCTGCTGTAGGTCACCCCCTGCGGCCGTGCGCGGGCCCAGGCGATGAACTCCGCCAGCGTGCGCGACGGGTTGAACTGCGTCGGCACCACCGCGATGTTCGGCAACTCGTAGATCAGCGAGATCCCGGTCAACTCGCGGTCGAAGTCGAACGGCATGGTGCTGTACAGGTACTGGTTGATGCTGAGCAGCCCGACCGAGACCGAGCCCAGCGTATAGCCATCGGCTGCCGACTTCGCGACCTGGTCGGTGCCGATGTTGCCGCCGGCGCCGGGGCGGTTCTCCACGATGATCGGCTGGCCCAGGCTGTGCTGCGCCGCCTCGCAGCTCAGCCGGGTCAGCACGTCCAGGCTGCCGCCGGCCGGGAAGGGCACGATGACGCGGACCGGCCGGTCCGGCCAGGCCCCCTGCCCCAGCGCGGGTGCAGCCAACCCCACCAGCGGCAGGGCCAACAGGCCACGGCGATGCATCCCGGCGCTCCTCGATCTTGTTCCCGGCAGTGAAGCGCGCCGCGCCCGGGGAGATCAATCCTCCTTCAGCAGTGCCGCCTTGGCGGCCTGCAACCTGGCCCGCTCCTCGGGCGCCACCGCCGGGTAGTGCAGCTCCAACCGCTCCATCGCGGCGGCAATGGTCTCGCTGACCACCAGGCGGGTGAACCACTTGTGGTCGGCCGGCACCACGTGCCACGGCGCCGCCTCGGTCGCCGTCGCGCGGATCGCCTCCTGGTAGGCCGCCTGGTATTCCGTCCAGTGCTGCCGCTCCGCGACATCGGCGGCCGAGAACTTCCAGTTCTTCTCCGGCTCCTCGATCCGCGCCAGGAAGCGGCGCTTCTGCTCCTTCGGGCTGATGTGCAGGAAGAACTTCAGCAGCACGATCCCCTGCCGCCCGAGGTAGCGCTCGAAGGCGGCGATATCCTCCAGCCGTTCGGTCCAGATGTTCGCGGTCTCCAGCACCGCCGGCAGCTTCTGCCGCGCCAGCACCTCGGGATGCACCCGCGCCACCAGCACTTCCTCGTACCAGCTGCGGTTGTGGATGCCGATCTGCCCGCGCCGCGGCAGCGCCAGCGCATGGCGCCACAGGAAGTCGTGGTCCAGCTCCGTCGTGCTCGGCGCCTTGAACGCCTCCACCGTGCAGCCCTGCGGGTTCAGCCCGCTGAACACGTGCTTGATGGCGCCATCCTTGCCGGCGGCGTCCATCGCCTGGAAAATCGCCAGCACCGCCCAGCGGTCCTGCGCGTACAGCTTGTCCTGCAGCTCCGCCAGCCGCGCGGTGCCCTCGGCCAGGATCTGCTCGGCGTCGGCCTTGTTGCCGGGAAAGCCGTTGGTGTCGCCGGTGTCGATATCCTTCAGCCGGAAGCCCTTGCCGCTGGTGACGCGGTAGCGCTGCACCAGCTTCGCCCGCGCCTTGCGGTCCATTCAGCCCTTCCTCCAGATCATCGGTGCCAATACCAGCCAGCCTATCGTCAGCGCCTCCGCCGCCAGCGTCGCGCCCAGCGCCCAGCCGTAGCCCGCCGGGTCCCAGCCCCCCGCCGCGGTGCGCGGCCACAGGTCCAGCACCCAGCCGATGGCGTTCTGCAGCAGGAAAACGAGGGCGAGCATGCTGAAGTTCATCGCCGTCGCCACCCGCCCGACCAGTTCCGGCGCGAAGCGCTGGGCGATCAGCGAATAGCTGGCCGGCCCGCAACTGCCGGAGAACGAGAACCCGAACCACAGCAGCGCCAGCACCACCCCGCCCTGCGGCCCGCACAGCAGCACCGCCTGGAACACCAGCATGGCCCCCAGCCCGGCATAGGGCACCCACATCGCATCCAGCCCACGCCGCTGCGCCAGGGAAGCCAGGTGCCCGCTGATGAGGTTGCCGGTCATCATGCCCAGCGCGTAGCACAGCAGCACCTGCGACCGCCCGAGCGCCGGCAACTGCCCGACATCGCGCAGCCACGGCCCCGCCCACAGCCCCTGGTAGGTGAACACCAGGCCGGAGAGCAGCGCCATCGCCGGCATGAAGCGGATGAACTCCGGGTGCGCGAAGATGCGGCCGAACTCCGCCACCTCCTGCGCCAGGCTGCGCTTCGGCGGCACGCTGAAGCCGGGCGGCCTGAGCGGCACCGAAAGCCTGATCCACAGCGACACGCAGCAGGCCAGCACCGCCAGCCCGGCAAAGGCGCCGCGCCAGCCGATGAAGGGCAGCACCAGCTGCACCGGCACGGTGGCCGCCAGCCCGCCGCTCGCCCCGATGAACACCGCCGCGCCGGTCATCTGCGCCAACTGGTCCGGCCGGTACCATTGCCGGTTGGCCTGCATGATCCCGATCAGCGCCCCGGCGATGCCCATGCCGGTGATGAAGCGGCCCACCGCCAGCACCCCGGTATCCGGCGCCAGCGCGCACAGCGTGAAGCCGCAGGCCGCCACCAGCGCCAGCACGGTCTGCACCTTCCGCGCCCCATGCACGTCCATCGCCACGCCGATCGGCAGTTGCGCCAGCGCGTAGCTGGCGAAGAACACCGCCGCCAGCGCGCCGAGGCCCGAGGCCGAAAGCCCCAGCTCCGCCGCCATCAGCGGCCCCACGGTGGCCACCACCGAACGGCTGGCCTGGTTAGTGAAGTTCATCGCCGCCAGCGGCAGCGTCACCCGCGCGAAGATGCGCATCAGCCCAGGCCCAGTTGCACGCTCACCGGGCAATGGTCCGAAAGCACCTCGCGCAGCCGCGGGTCGTTCTCGGTATAGACCATCACCTTCAGGCTATCCCGCCGCCACCATTGCCGGGCCGCGCCGCCCAGCAGGATGTGGTCGATGAAGGCCCGCCCGCCGCTGTTGGCCCGCGCCCAGCACGGGTTGGAATAGCCCTCCGCCACGCTGACCACCGGCGCCGCGGCGGACAAGGCCTGGAACATCTCGTCGCGCGGGCTGAGCCGGCGGTTGAAGTCGCCCAGCACGGCGAAGGCCACCCCCTCCCGCCGGCGCTCCGCCATCCAGCCCGCCAGCACCGGCACCTGCGCCGCCAGCGCCTGGCATTGCGGCGTGCTGGCATTGGCCAGCGGCGAATCATGGCAACTGCTCTTCAGATGCACCGCCAGCAGCCGCAGCCGCTGGCCGCCGGCCTCCACCGTCACGTCCACCCCGCGCCGCAGCGAGAACCTGGACCGCGCCTGCACGTCCAGCGCCGCCAGGTCCGGGTTGCGCGTCACCACCAGGCTGCGGTGCAGCGCGAAGCCCACGCGCTGCACATCGTTCTCCTCGGCGAAGACGAAGCGGTAGTTGCGGGCGTCGAAGATCCGCGCCGCCACCTCGGGGCCGTCCACCTCCTGCAGCGCCACCACGTCGGCGTTGAGCCGCCGGGCATAGCCGGCCAGGCGGTCCAGGTCGGCCGCCTCGCGCCGCGGCACGTCGGCGGGAATGGCGGGGTCGCCGGCCGGGCGCAGGCTGAGCCAGGCCAGGTTCCAGGTGGCAAGCTTGAGGTCGGCGGCACGGCACGGCCCGGCGAGCAGGCAGGCCAGGGCAAGGGCAGGAAGCAGGCGCATCCGCCCAGCTTGCCCGCCCAGGCGCGCCAGCGCCATCCCGCCGCCGCCCATCAGCGCCAGGCCGCGCCGCACCGCCCGAAACGCGGCAGCGCCCTGCCACGCCGGCGCGGCGCCACCCCCCGGCGCACCACCACCCCGGCCCCGCAGCGGCACCCGGGCCGCCCTGGCGCGTTGCCCCGGTACGGCGCAGGGCCTCGCGCCGCGGACCAGCGGAAGGAAGCGCCCATGCGGCTGGCGGCACTGTGGATGTTGGCGTGCCTCACCGCCCCCGTGGCCGGCCTGGCCCAGGGCGCCAGGGCCGCAGCGGGCGACACCTCGGCCCCGCCCGCCCTGCCGCCGATCAGCGCCGCCGCCACCCTGGCCGCCGTGCTGCCGATGCAGGCCGCCGGCTTCAGCCGCGGTGGCCTGACCGATTTCGAATCCCGCCCCGGCGGCCAGGGCCTTGGCGCCGCCGCCGACTACCGCCCCAGCGACGGCAGCGGCGGCGTCGCCACCGTCTATCGCTACAGCCGCGGCCTGGCCGGCCTGCCGGAGGGCACCGCCTCGCCGGCCGTGGAGCACGAGCTGCAATCCGCCCTGGCCGAGATCCGCGCCGTCGCGCCGCTGCGCCGCTACGGCCTGGCCGGCCTGGCCGAGGCACCGCCGATCCCGGCCCCCGACGGCCAGCCGGCGCTGCGCTGCCTGGCCATGCTGCTGGCCTATGAAGGCGGCACCCGCACGGCCGACAGCTTCGTCTGCGTCGGCGTGCTGCAGGGCCACTTCCTGAAGCTGCGCCTGACGCTGCCCACCGAACACCAGGGCGACGGCCAGCCACGCCTGCTGGCGCTGGGCCGCGCGCTGGTGGCCGCGCTGGTCAAAGCAGGGTGAGCGGCGCCATCGCCACCGCCGCCGCATCGCCCGGCAATGGCCGCGCGCCGCAGGCCAGCAGGAACTCGGCAATGCCATCCATCTCCGCCGCCGGCCGCGTCGGGTCGTGGAAGGCACCGGGCGCGCTGCCCGCGGGCACCCAGATCACCGTCTCGTAGCGCGCCCGGGTCAGCAGCACGCGGTAGGTATTGCGGATGAAGCGCTGCTCCTCGGCGCTGTTCACCACCTGCCAATCCCGCCCGGCGAAGCGCCGCGGCAGCCAGCCGCCATCCCGCCTGATGTAGTCGCCACCCCAGGCCAGGCCGACCAGGTCCAGCTCCAACCCCTGACAGGCATATTCGGTCGCCGCCACCTCCAGCGCGTCGGACGCACGAACGTCCGGCCAGCGCTCCAGGAACCAGTCCACCGGCTCGTCGCTGCCCATCAGCTGCGCGTCGAACCCCTCCGCCCGCAGCCGCCGCGCGCCCGAGGACCGCACGAACCCCGCCCGCCGGCGGCCCGCCGAGATCG
>CAIMOR010000107.1 GCA_903843125.1 uncultured Rhodospirillales bacterium | reverse complement strand
GCCGGAAACCGCCGCCGCCGCCGGCCCCGCCCGCGCCGGCGGGCTGCCGCTGCTGGCCTTCACCAGCGACGGCGCCGCGGCCGGCAACGGTGTCTGGGTGCTCGGCGTCACGCCGTCCCAGCAGGTCGACCGCATGGTGGCCGCCGGCACCACCGCCGGGGCGCAGCGCTTCGCCCTGCTGGGCCAGGACGACGAATTCGGCCGCCGCATGGCCCAGGCGCTCCGCACCCGGCTGACCGGCGCCGGCCTGCCGCCGCCCTTCGTGCTGCTGCACCCGCCGCGGGTCGACATGGCCCAGGCGGTGCGCGACATCGCCAACCAGGCCGGCGAGGCCCCGGTGGACGCGCTGCTGCTGGTGGAGACCGGGCTGGCCGCCCGCAACGCCGCCATGGCCGTGCCGCTGGTGTTCCCGAAGCCGCCGCGCATCCTCGGCAGCGTGCTCTGGGCGCAGGACACCACGCTGGCGCAGGAACCGGCGCTGGCCGGCGCCTGGTTCCCCGGCTCCGACCCGCAGGCCCGCCAGGGCTTCGAGAGCCGCTACCAGGCCGCCTTCGGCGAGCGCCCGCCGCGCCTGGCCGGCGTGGCCTACGACGCAGCCGGCCTGGCTGCCCGCGCCGCGCGGGATGGCGGCGGCGCCCTGCCGGTCGGGGAGGCCTTCCTCGGCGCCGATGGCCCGCTGCGGCTGCTGCCGGACGGCCAGGTGGCGCGCGGCCTGGCGGTCTTCGCGCTGGACCCCTCGGGCGAGCCGAAGCTGGTGGAGCCGGCCCCGGTGCCCGGCGCCGCCGGCAGCTGATGGCCTCGCCCCGCCGGGTAGCGCTGTCGGCCCTGCTGGTGGGCGGCGTGCCGGCTGCCGTGCTGCTCGCCCTGCTGCTGGATGGCAGCCTCGGCCTTGGCCCGGCGCTGCTGGCCATGGGGCTCTGCGCCACCGCCGCGCTCGGGGTCGGCTGGCTCTGGGTGCATACCCTGGCGCGGCTCACCACCGCCGTGGCCCAGGCCGAGCAGGGCGGCTTCTACCTGCCCGAGGTCTCGCCCCTGCTGCCCGAGGCCGGCGACCTGGCCCATGGCGTGCGCCGCATGGCCCGCAGCCTGGAGGAACGCGGCGAGCTGGTCGGCCAACTGCGCCGCGCCGATGGCGTCATCGTCGAAAGCCTGCCCGACCCGCTGCTGGTGCTGGCGCCGGACCGCCAGCCGCTGCGGGCCAATGCCGCCGCCCGGCTGCTGTTCGGCGCCGACACCGCGGCCCTGCTGCGCCACCCCGCGCTGGCCGAGGCGGTGGAGCGGGCGGTGGCCGAGCGCCGGCCGCACCTGGCCGACCTGGTGCTGCCGGTGCCGGTGCTGCGCGACCTGCAGGCCCGGGTGATCCCGATGGACCCGCCGCTGCCGGACGGCGGCGCGCTGCTGGTGGTGCTGTCCGACCGCACCCGGGAACGCCAGGTGGAACGGATGCGCGCCGATTTCGTCGCCAATGCCAGCCACGAATTGCGCACGCCCCTGGCCAGCCTGATCGGCTTCATCGAGACCCTGCGCGGCCCGGCCGAGGACGACCCGCCGGCCCGCGCCCGCTTCCTGGAGATCATGGCCGAGCAGTCCGAGCGGATGCGCCGGCTGATCGACGACCTGCTGGGCCTGTCGCGCATCGAGATCACCGAGCACCAGGCCCCGGCCGGCCGCGCCGACCTGGCCAGGCTGGTCCGCGCCGAGACCGAGGCCCTGGCGCCGCTGCTGGCCACCCGCAAGGTGCAGCTGGCCCTGGACCTGGCCGAAGGGCTGGTCGCCGCCCCGGCCGATGCCGAGCAGCTTGCCCAGGTGGTGCGCAACCTGCTGGAGAACGCCATCCGCCACGGCCGCAGCGCCGGCGAGGTGGTGCTGCGCACCTGCCGGGCGGACGCGCAGGGCCAGCCCGGCGTCATGCTCAGCGTCAGCGACGACGGCCCCGGCATTCCGAAGGAACACATCCCCCGCCTGACCGAGCGCTTCTACCGGGTGGACCGCGGCCGCAGCCGGGCCGCCGGCGGCACCGGGCTGGGGCTGGCCATCGTCAAGCACATCGTCAACCGCCATCGCGGCCGGCTGATCATCGAAAGCCCGCCGGGCAGCGGCGCCTGCTTCAAGGTGTGGCTGCCCAGCGTCGGCCAGGCGGGGGCGACGCCGTCGCTGGAAACCACCAGCGAGGGCTGAGCGCCCGGCACCCCTACCGCAGCGGCCGCCGGTTCGGGCCGCAGTGGCCAGGATGCCGTGGTCGGGCCGCTGTGGTCGGGCCGCATGGTCGGGCCGCCGGTTCGGGCCGCAGTGGTCAGGCCGCAGTGGTCAGGCCGCCGGCAATCCCGCCCGCCAAATCGGTCCGCCGCGCCAAGGCTGGCGCGGCCCGCGCGCCAGCCCTCAGCCCGGCGGCGGCCCCGCCCGCCAGGTCAGCACCAGCACGTCGCGGCAACTCGGCCGCGCCGGGTCGGCCGGCCCCACCGGCGTCACGCCGTGCTTCACTCGCGTGTCGTCCACCAGCGCCGCGTCCAGCCGGTCCAGCAGCGTGAAGCGCGCCAGCTCGCGGTCGGCGTCGTCGGTGATCAGCGTCTCGCCGCCCACCAGGTTGGTGCGCGCCATCATCGCGATCAGCACCACGTCCACGCCATCATGGTGCACGCCCTCGGGCGTCGGGTAGCCCGGCGCGCCGGCCCCGGCCTCGATCCGGAACTGATGCATCTCGACGAACCAGTCCTGGCCGGGCTTCACGCTGTCCGCCACGTCGCGGCCCAGCGCCAGCAGCGCCTGCACCGGGGCCGAGGCACCCACGGCGTCCTCCACCGGCGCGAACCAGCGGTCCACGCCGCCATTCAGCGTATTGTGCACCACCGCCTGGAAATGCGGCCGATGCGGGCCACGGACATGCCCCGGCACCCCGGCGCGGGCGCAGAAATTGGCAATCCGCCGGCGCCGGTAGCGCCCGCCATCGGCCATGAAGCTGTCCACCTCCAGCCGTTCCCAGCTGGCGGCGAACTCCGCCACGTGACCAGCCGCGCCGGCCGGCCCCATCAGGCCGGCCAGCCGCGCGCCGGGCAGCATGGCGAAGCCGCGTTCGGCGATCTCGGCCTGCAACGCGGCAACCGGCGGGCGCGCGCTCATGGCGCGGTGGTCGCCACGTTGGCATGCGGCGCGGCCTCGGCCACGACAGCCTCGCCCAGGGGCGGCACGTCGCGCGTCATGCCGGCCAGCACCTCGGCCACATGCCGCACCTTCACCGCCGAGCCTTCGCGCTTCAGCCGCCCGGCCATGTTCAGCAGGCAGCCCAGGTCGCCGGCCAGCAGCGTATCGGCGCCGGTGGCGGCGATATCCGCGGTCTTGTCGCTGACCATGCGCACGGAAATGTCCGGATACTTCACGCAGAAGGTGCCGCCGAAGCCGCAGCACACCTCCGGGTTCGCCATTTCCTTCAGCGCCAGGCCCTCCACGCTGGCCAGCAGCGTGCGCGGCTGCGCCTTGACGCCCAGCTCCCGCAGGCCGGAGCAGCTGTCGTGGTAGGTCGCCAGGCCGTCATACTGCGCCGCCACCCGGGTCTGGCCGCGCACATCCACCAGGAAGCTCACCAGCT
>CAIMOR010000106.1 GCA_903843125.1 uncultured Rhodospirillales bacterium | reverse complement strand
GCCGGTCAGCTCCAGCGCCCCGCTCATGCCACGCGCGCCTCGGGTGGGCCGAGATACACCTCGGCCACGCGCGCATCCCGCTGCGCCTCGCCAGGCGTGCCCTGGAAGATCACCGCGCCGTGGTCCAGCACCACGACGCGGTCCACCACCCCCAGCAGCACGCCCATGATGTGCTCCACCCAGACGATGGTGATGCCGCGCTCGTCGCGGATGCGCTTCAGCATCTCGGCCGCCTGGCGCATCTCGCCGGCATCCAGCCCGCCCAGCGATTCATCCGCCAGCAGCAGCTTTGGCTGCGTCGCCAGCGCGCGGGCCAGCTCCAGCTTCTTCAGCCCGGCGGCGCCCAGGCCGTGCACCACCGCATCCGGCCCGTCCGGCAACTGCGCCAGGCGCAGCGCATCGCGGGCACGCGCCTCCGCCTCCGCGGCGGTGATCCCACCGCCGGCGCCGTAATGCGCCGCCAGCATGGCGTTCTCCAGCAGGGACAGGGTGCGGAACGGCCGCGGCAGCTGGAAGGTCCGCCCGATGCCCCGCCGGCAGCTCTCATCCGCGCTGCTGCCGGCAATCTCCCGGCCTGCCAGCAGCACCGAGCCGCTGGTGGGCCGCAGCATGCCGGCAATGCAGTTGAACGTCGTGCTCTTGCCCGAGCCGTTCGGCCCGAGCAGCCCGAGGATCTCGCCCGGCGCCACCTGGAAGGAGACGGCGTCCACGGCCGTGAAGGCGCCGAACCGCTTGGTCAGCGCCTGCACCACCAACAGGGGTTCGGCCATGCTACCGCGCGGCGTAGGCGTGGCCGGCCGGCAGCGGCAGCACCGGCGGAATGCCGATGGCGGTGGGCCACACCACCTTGGACTTGCCGTTGTCGAACTGCATCACCACGGCCACGCTGCGCTCGTTCTGGCCGGACATGGCGGTGCCTGGGCCGAAGAACTTCACGCCATTGCCCTGGATGGTGCCGCCCATCGGCACGTCGGCCGCCAGCGCCGCCTCGCGCAGCGCATCGGCTGCCATGCCGCCGGTCTTCATCACCGCCGGCTTCAGCACGTATTCCAGGAAGCTCCAGGTATTGCCGAACCCCATGGAGGCATGCGTCGGCGGGTCGTTCGACTGGTGCTTTTCCTGGTAGCGCTGCAGGAAGGTGCGGGCCAGGTCGCCAACCCCCGGTGCCAGCTTGGTCCAGTCCAGCATCTGCGTCGCCGCCGGGTCCACGTTGCAGAAGCCGTTGACGTCGGCACCGAAGGTCTCGCTCAGCTTGTCGATCTGGCTGTAGCCGGCGCCATGGCCGATCAGCGCCTTGAACCGCAGCCCGCCCGACTTCGCCTGGCGCAGGAACAGCGTGATGTCCGGGTTGTAGCCGACATGCAGGATGATGTCGGCGCGTTCCCGCCGCAGCTTGGTGACCAGCGTGGAAAGGTCCGGCGCGGTGGCCGAATACGCCTCCTTCATCACGATGCTCATGTGCTTCTGCTGCGCCTGCACCTCCAGCCCCGCGGCCACGCCGCTGCCATAGGGGCCGTCCTCGTAGATCACCGCCAGCCTGACCTTCTCGGGGTCCATGCCCAGCCGCGCCTTGGCGTGCTCATGGATGAAGGAGACCGAGGCCTCGGCATACTGGTCCGAATGCACGGTCGGGCGGAACACGTAGTGCAGGTTCTTGTCCTTCAGCACCGCCGTCGCGATCGCCGAGGTGATCCACATGATCTTCTTCGCCTGCTCGAACCGGCCCGACAGCGGCACGGCATGGGCGGAGGAGTAGATGCCGGTGACGACCTCCAGCTGTTCCTGGCCCAGCAGGCGCTCTGCCTCGTTGATCGCGACCTCGGCGCGGCTCTGGCTGTCGGCCGAGACGATCTGCACCTGGCGGCCGCCGACGCCGCCGCGCTCGTTGAACAGGCCGATGGCGACCTCGGCGCCCCAGAACAGCGGCTGGCTGCCGGCGCCGGCGAAGGGGCCGGACAGGTCGGTCATGACGCCGACGCGAAGCGGGCCGGATTGGGACCGCACGCTGGCCGGCACGCTGGCGGCAAGGGCAGCGCCCGCGCCCGCCTGCAACACGCCACGCCGGGTGCTGATGGCACCGGTCATCGACATTCCTCCCTGGTTCTTATTGGAACCAAGCCAAGCCCGGCGATGCCTGCCGCGTCAAGCAAAACGAAGCGGCGCCGGGAGAATGGTCCCGACCAGGGGAACGGAACCCCTGATCCATCGCCCCGGGGTCCGGCAGGCCGCGCATGCGGCCCGTCCTGCCCGTATCCCGCGGGCCGGTGCGCTGCTGGCACGCGCAGGAGCGGGCCGGACCGACCAAGACGAGAGCCTGGAGGCGGCGCTGCGGCAGGCCAGCTAATCCGCGGCCTTGCACTGCCGAACGTTGCCGGTGGGCGCCGCCGGCTGGCCGCGTCAGATCCGATAGCCGAAGCCGCGCCGCAGCCAGGCCGCGACGCCTTCGCGCGCTGGTGGTGGCGGCGGCAGCGGCGCGCCGTCGGGCCGGCGCAACTCCAGCACGCGCCGGTAACCCAGCTGCGCGGGTGGAACACGGCCAGCCAGCAGGATGATCGCCTGCGGCAGCGCCTGGCGAAGCCCGGCCAACAGCGTCCATTCGGTGTCGGGCGCCAGCGCGGAAGTCGCGTTGTCGAGCAGGATGACACCAGGCCTCCGCACCAGCAGACGGGCGAATTGCAGCCGCTGTCGCTCGGCATCCGAAAGCGAGGCCTCCCAGGCTTCGCGCATCTCCAGCTTGTCGACCAGGCTGCCCAGGCCGACATCGTGCAGCGCCTGCGCCATGGCCTCGGGGTCGGCGCCGCCGGCCCCGGCGAGAATATCCGCCAGGCGCGCATCCGCCAGCCAGGGTTGCGCCACCAGGATCGCCACCTCCTGCCCCGGCGGCAGCCGCACACTGCCTTGGCCCCAACGCCAATGGCCGGCAACGGCCTTGCACAACAGCGCCGCGCCATGCGGGTCGCCGGTCAGCAGGATGCCCTCGCCGGGCAGGAAAAGTTCGGTCAGCGCCTGGGTCGCGTCGCTGTCGTCGGGGTCCTGCAGCACCAGGGCCTGCAGCGCCAGGCCCGGTTCCGCCAGCGGCTCACCCACCAGGTTGCGCTCGGGCAGGTGCAGCCCGGCAACGGCGGCCTGCAGGCCCAGCACCCGCTCGGCCGAGGCGCGCCATTCCGCCAGGCGCTGCGCATTGTCCACCGGCCAGGACAGCGCCGCCGCCACCTGCTGGAAGGCCTGCGCCGTCTGCATCAGCCCGCCCAGCGTGATGCTGCCGATAAGGTAGCGCGGCGTGGTGACCAGCAGCGGCAGCACGGGCGCGAACTGGCCATAGCCCACGCTGAACAGCAGCAGGCTGCGCAGGCTGCGGGTCTGCTGGTGCCAGATCAGCCCCAGCTCGGCGAACAATCCCGAGAGCGAGGCGCGCTGCTGCGGCTCGGCGCGCGCCAGGGCCAGCGCCTCCGCATTGCCCCGGGCATGCGCCAGGGCAAAGCGGAAATTCGCCTCCCGCCCCTGGCGTTCATCGGTGGCCTGCACCAGCGGCCGCCCGAGCACGAAGGCCACCGCGCTGCCCCCGGCGGAATAGGCCAGCGCCAGCGCCACCATGTGCCCGGGCACGGCAATCGTGCCGAACGGCGTCGGCACCGGCAGCACGCCCGAAAGCCCCCACAGGATGGAGAGGAAGCAGGCCAGCAGCATCACCGCGTACAGCAGCGAACTCGCCAGCTCGATCGCGCTTTCGGTCGCGATGCGGATATCCTCGGCAATGCGGCCATCGGCGTTGCTGTTCTCGCCCGGCAGCAGCGCCAGGGCGTAGTGCCGCCCCTCGCGCAGCCAGTTGTCGATGACATGGCGCGTCAGCCAGCCACGCCATTCCAGCTGCAGCCAACGCTTCAACTGCAGGTGGGAGGCGTTGGCCAGCATCATGCCCAACGCCAGCGCCAGGAACACCGCGACCTGGCGCAGGAAGCCGTCGCTTGAATGCCGCTCCAGCGCGTCGAACAGGTCGGCATTCCAGATGTTCAGCCGCACCATCAGCACCACCTGCGCCACCAGCATCAACCCCAGGCCGGCCAGCAGCAGGCGGCGGCCGCGGGCGGCCCGGCCCAGCCAGAACCTGCCGGCCAACCGCCAGAAGCTGCGGCTGAAGCCATCCTGCGCTGTCACCCCGCCCACGCCTCAGCGCCCACCCGCGTTGCCGGGCGGCGGGGCGCCGTGCGGATGGGCATGCCCGACACGCGCCGTGGCCAGCGCGGCGCAGCGGGCGCGAATTTCCTCGACCTCGGCGGCCGAGAGATGCTCGATGCCGATGAAGGCGTTCTGCGCGGCGCTGGTGCGGATGAGTTCGTCCAGCTTGGCCTGGATCGCCACGCCGTCGCGGTTCTGGGTGTTCTGGATCAGGAACACCATCAGGAAGGTCACGATGGTGGTGCCGGTGTTGATCACCAGCTGCCAGGTGTCGGAATAGCCGAACAGCGGCCCGGTCGCGCCCCAGGCCAGGATGACCGCGACCGAGAGCAGGAAGATCGCCGGTCGCCCGGCCGCATGCGCCACGGCCGTTGCGATGTTGCCGAACAGGGTGGAGAGCGAGGCGCCGCTCATGCGCCTGCGGCCAGTGTCACGTCCAGGTGCACCGGGTTGTGCAGCGTATTCGCCACCGGCGACCACAGCGTGGCGTGGCGCACCAGCGCGTCCAGCACCGCGCGCGGCGCCGCGGCGTCGATCGCAACGCTCACGCGGACATTCTCGAAGCCGATCGGGCCGGCCTGCATCGCGCCCGGCACCCAGGCGGCGCCGATGTGGATATCGGCCTCCAGGTGCAGCTCCAGGGCGCGGATCGGGATACGCTGCGCCACGGCATGGGCGTGGATGCCGATGGCCAGGCAGGAACCGAAGGCGGCCAGCAATGCCTCGGAAGCCGTCGGCGCCACCGCCTCCACCAGCAGGCTGCCCTCGGCGGCTTCCTGCACCGGTTGCGGCGGCAGGTCGCGGATGTAGTTCAGCTGGTGGAACTGCCCGGTGGCCACGGTGCGGCAGCGCACGGTGTGACCCAAGGCGGCGGCGCCCAGGCCCGGCGGCAAGGCGGCGGGCAGCAGGCCGGTCAGCGGCTGGGGCGGCATCTTGTCCATTCCTTGCTGTCACCACGCAGGTGCCAACCACAACCATGCGGTTCATCGCGGGGAATGCGGGTATAGGCTTCCCGACGGTACCCGGGGCAAGCATTGCCGGCGAGCCGGAATGCATAAATGCATCGGAGGCGCGACCATGCTCGACTGGGATGATCTGCGCTTCTACCTGGCCATCGCCCGGCACGGCAGCCTCTCGGCCGCCGCCAAGGAACTGGGCGTGGCACAATCCACCGTCGGCCGCCGCCTGGCTTCGCTGGAGACCACGCTGGGCGTGCGCCTGCTGAACCGCACGCCGGAAGGCTACGTGCCGACGCTGGCCGGCGAGGAGGTGCGCCGCCAGTCGGAAATGGTGGAGGCGGAAGCGCAGGCACTGCTGCGCAATGTCGGCGGGCGCGACACGCGCATGGCCGGCACGGTACGCGTGACCTGCGCCGAGACCGTCGCCACCCATGTGCTGGCGCCCTGCCTCGCCTCGCTGCACACGCTGCACCCGGACATCAGCATCGACCTGATCCCCAACCCGCGCGAACTCAGCCTCTCGATGCGCGAGGCCGATATCTCCGTCCGGCTGAAGGCGCCGGACTAGCACGACCTGGTGGTGCGGCGCATCGCCACGGTCGCCTTCGGCCTCTACGCCAGCCCGGAATACCTGGCGCGCTACGGCCCGCTCGACCTCAGCGAGGGTTGCCTCGGCCACCACCTGATCACCCAGCTGGAGGATATCCAGGACGCGACGCAGACCGGCTGGCTGGCCGACCTGGCGCCGCGCGCCCGGGTGGCGATGCAGACCAGCAGCCACGAGGCGGCGGTATCCGCCGCGATCCATGGCGGCGGGCTGGCCTGCCTGGCGCGGTTCCGCGCCGACCATGAACCCGGCCTGGTGCGGCTTTCCGTGCCGCTGCGGGTGCCCAGCACGGGCATGTGGCTGGTGGTGCACCGGGACATCCGGCAGACCCCGCGCATCCGTGTCTCGCTCAGCCATATTACTGACAGCGTCCGCGCCATGGCCGCCCTGCTCTGTCCTGCCGATGCGGAAGACCAGCCCGCCGCCGTGCCGGCCGAATAGATCACGGTAACGCGAGCCGCCGACGCTGTGCGTTGCTGCATAGCGACTAATCGAACTCGGTCCGGGTTTTCGTTCAACTCCTGGGTTATATGATCGCTACTGCCCGGGACGAGGTTTTCTCCTGAGCAGGACGGCAAGCCGGCGGCACGATGCTGCCAGCCGGCGCCGCCGCCAGCCCTCAACCCGTCCCGTCTCTCCGCCGCGCAGGCCACGCCAGCCGCCCCCTTGGGGTGGCCAGCCCAGGCCATGCGCGCAGCAAGGAACCTGCCCATGCGTCCGCATTTCCCGCTCCTCACCGCCACCATCATCGCCGGCCTCATCGGCCTGCCGCTGCTCGCCTTCGGCCAGCCGGCGGCTGCGCCGGCGGCGCTGCCCTCCACCATGGTCAGCCGCGCCATCGACCGCATCAACGCGCCGCCCTCGGCCGACCGCCTGCGCGACCTGCACGACCGCGCCAGCGCCATCATCGGTGCCAGCGTGTTCGACGAACATGGCGAGGCCATCGGCAAGGTGGATGACCTGCTGCTGGCGCTGCCCAATGCCGGGCCGACCGCGGTGGTGGCGGTGGGCGGCTTCCTCGGCATGGGCGACCGCCTGGTGACCATGCCGCTGGCCGACCTGCACTTCGGCGGCGCCGAGGGCCACTGGACGCTGGCCGGCGCCACCAAGGAAAGCCTGACCGCCCGCACCGCCTTCCACTACGACGGCCGGCGCTGAGATGCGCCGCCGGCCCGCCCTGGTGCTCGCTCGCCCGCTGCCCAGCACGATCGACGCCCAGAGCTTCCTCGGCGCCTGCGCCGCGGGGCTGGCGATCATCCTGCTCGGCTGCATCTGACCCCGCCGCTACCCACCGCAAAGGACATCCCATGCGCAAGCACCTGACCACCACCCTTGCCCTGCTGGCCCTGCTGGCCGCCGCCCCGCTGCTGAGTGCCTGCAACACCACCGAGGGTGCCGGCCGCGACCTCTCCGCCGCCGGCCACGCCATGACCAACAGCGCCGAGCACCACGCGCCCTGATCACGCCGCGACGTTCGCAAACCCCACGAAGGAAAGGTCCAGCACCATGGACAAGGACAGGATCATCGGCGTCGGCAAGCAACTGGCCGGCGCCGCCAAGGAAGCCCTCGGCAAGCTGACCGGGGACGCAAAGCTGCAGGTGGACGGCAAGGCCGAGCAGGTCGCCGGCCGCGCGCAGAACCTGGCAGGGAGCGTCAAGGACACGCTGAAGGGCTGACCCGGCATGATCAACATCCTGCTGATCGTCCTGATCCTGATGCTGGTCGGCGTGCTGCCGACCTGGGGTCACAGCGCCAACTGGGGCTACTTCCCCAGCGGTGGCCTCGGCGTGCTCGTCGTCGTCATCGTCGTGCTGATGCTCGCCGGCCGAATCTGAACTTCGCGTTTCATCACCAAGGAATTGCCATGACCAACCCGATCCGTACCGCCCTGCTCGCCGGCTTCGTCGCCCTGGCCGCGCCGCACGCCATGGCCCAGCCGGTCCATGTGGCGGCCGCCGCCACCGCGGAACACCCCGCCGCCGAGGGCACCCGCCACGCCGGCATGGCGCATGTCGACCAGCGCATCGGCGAGCTGCACGCCAAGCTGGCGATCACGCCCGAGCAGCAGCCGCAATGGGACCGCTTCACCCAGGTGATGCGCGACAACGCCACCGCGATGGACCGCCGCTTCCAGCGCCGCCGGCAGACCCTGCCGACCATGAGCGCCGCCGAGAACATGCAGTCCTACGCCCACCTGGTGCTGGAACACGGCCAGGACGTGCAGAAGCTGTCGACGGCGTTCTCCACGCTCTACGCCGGCCTCTCGGCGCCGCAGCAGCGCATCGCCGACCAGAGCTTCCGCGACGACGCCCATCGTGGCGACCCGATGCGCAGCAGCAGCCGCTAGGACGCGGATGATGACGATCTCCGCCATGGCCTCGCCGCGCCGCACCGCGCTGCACGTTCTGCTGCTGGCCACCACGCTGGCCGTGCCGCTGGCTGCCGCCTTCACGCCCATCGCCCATGCCGAGGGCGGCCGCGACGAGCGCCACGAGGACCGGCGTGACCGCGATTGGGACAGCCGCGGCCGCCGGGAAGGCTACTATCGCAGGCCGGACCTGTACTACAGCGCCCCGCCGGTGATGGTGGTTCACCCGGACTACTACCGGCAGCCCGCGCCCGGCATCAGCTTCCAGTTGCCGTTCTTCTACCGCTGAGGGCGGCTGCGCGGTGCTGCCACCGCGACAGGCGTGAATGAGGGCGGCGGCCGCGAAGGGTCATGCCGCCCTTACGCATGACGGCATTGGCGCCAAGCCAGGCAGAAGCGCGGGCCAGCGGAAGCTACCCCTGCACAACCCCCGCCTTCCCTGCCTCCACCACGAATACGCCGCGGTCCTCCTGTGCCGCGCCGGCGCGCGTCACGTAGGGCAGCACCCGGTGGGTCACGGTCATGCGCTGCGCCGTCGCCTCGTGCAGCGAATAGCCGCGGCGGTTATTTGCGAAGCGGATATGCGGGTTGCGGCGCAGGATCTCCGCCTGCCCCGGCACCGCCTCGCTGCCATCGCCGCCGCTGGTGATGGAGGTTGCGACGAACTCGCTGGCGATGATCGGGCTGCGCTCATCCAGCGGGTTCAGCCGCAGGTCGCCCACCCAAGCATTGTGGATGTCGCCGGTCAGGATCACCGGGTTGCTGGCACGGCGCTCGGCCAGGCCGCGCAGCAGCCGTTCGCGCGCCGCCGGGGCGCCGTCCCACTTGTCCATGTTGAAGGTGCCGCCCGGCAGGTCGCGGCGCATCACCGTCACCTGCTGCGCCAGCACCTGCCAGGTGGCGCCGCCCTCGGCCACGCGGTCCAGCAGCCACTTCTCCTGCACGGGGCCGAGCATCTGCGCGTCGGGTCGCGCCACCGCCTCGCAGGCCGGCACGACAACCGGGTTGCCGCCGCAGGGCTGGTCATCGCGCCAGCTGCGCGTATCCAGCAGGTGCACCCGCGCCAGGTTGCCGAAGCGCAGGCTGCGATATGCGGTGATCTCCGGCCCGCGCGGCAGCACGGCGCGGCGCAGCGGCATGTTCTCCCAC
Source organism: uncultured Rhodospirillales bacterium (assembly GCA_903843125.1). Lineage (GTDB taxonomy): Bacteria > Pseudomonadota > Alphaproteobacteria > Acetobacterales > Acetobacteraceae > CAIMOR01. The sequence continues at coordinate 4,132 of CAIMOR010000106.1, read as the reverse complement.
CAGGCCTGGAAGGCGGCCTGCTTGCGCAGCGCGAACAGCTCGGGCGGCACCGCCACCGGGAAGGCGCGGCCGCCATTCTCCTCGCTGATGCCGCCAGCCCAGTCGTTGTCCACCTCGTGGTCGTCGAACACCATCAGGAAGGGATGTGCCAGCTGGGCGGCCAGCAGGTCCGGGTCCAGGCGGTACTGGGCGTAGCGCTGGCGGTAGTTCTCCAGCGTGTGGATCTCGTCGCCCACATGGCTGCGCACGGCTGGGCCCCAGCTCGGCTCCATGCCCTGCACCCCGCGGCCTTCATAGATGAAGTCGCCGTAGTGGAAGACGAAGTCGAGATCGGCCTCGTTGGCGATGTGCCGCCAGCCGGTGAAATAGCCGTGCTCCAGGTGTTGGCAGCCGGCATTGACGAAGCGCAGTTTCGCCGGCGCGGCATCGGCCGCCGGCGCGGTGCGGGTGCGGCCCACCTGGGAAACCTCGGCGCCGCAGCGGAACCGGTAGAAGTAGGGCCGGCCCGGCGCCAGCCCGGCCACCTCGGCATGCACCGAAAAGCCGGTCTCCGGCCGCGCCAGTTCCACGCCGCTCTGCGCCACGCGGGCGAAGCGCGCGTCCTCGGCCACCTCCCAGCGCACCTCCGTGGCGGCGTGCGGCATGCCGCCCATGGGCGCCAGCGGCTCGGGCGCCAGCCGGGTCCACAGCACCATGCCATCGGCCACCGGGTCGCCGGAGGCGACGCCCAGCGTGAAGGGGTAGCTGCGGAAGGCCAGCGCCTGCGCCCGGCCGGCCACCGGCTGCAGCGCCGCCAGCGCCCCCAGCCCCAGAGCACCGCGCAGCGCGCCCCGGCGATGCAGGTCCAGAATATGGCGGCGTGTGGTGTCCATGGCGGCGGCCCCCTGGTTCGAAGGGTCCACTAGCGGCAATCGGCGCGCATGTGCATGACCCTGTGGTGACGGAACCGCGGGCTGGCCCCGCCGCAGGCCCGGCGTCTCCCAGACCCGACGTCGCCCAGACCAGGAAAGCCCTGCCCTGAAGCCGTGCCGTCGCTTCGGCTAGCGGCGCCGATGGTGACTGCCGCACCCTCGCCCGACCGCAATGGCCGGTTCAGGCACTCCAGGCGGCCTGCGTTGCCAGGGCGCATTCCTCGATCACCGTCAGCGCCCGCTGCACCGTCTCCTGCCCCATCACGAAGGGGTTCGGCCGGCCCTGAACCCGGCGCTGCAGCTTCTGGTCCGCCTCGTCGAAGCCCGAGTGGTTGGACAGCAGCACCTCCACCTTCTCCCGCGCCGCCACCTGCTTCGCGCGCCGCGTGCCCGCGATGTAGCTGGCGATGCGCTGCATCCGCTCCGGCCGGCGGCCGAAGTTGAAGGAGGTACCGCCCCACAGCAGGGCCCGGTGCGTGCGTGGCCCGGCCTTGGCATCGAACAGCAGCGAGATGGTGCCGGGGCTGTGGCCCGGCGTGCTCAGCACGCGCACAGTGGTATCCCCCTGCCGGATCGTCGCGCCGTCGGCCACCACCACGTCGCGCGCCGGCGGGCGCCCCCATTGCGGCACGTCGAACTCCAGCCCGGTCTCCATCATCCGCCAGTCGGCCTCGCTGAGCAGGATCGGCGCGCCATGACGCTGCTTCAGCCAGGCGGCGCCGCCGTAGTGGTCGCCATGGCCATGGGTGACGACGATCTGCCTGATCGCCCCGGGGTCCAGCCCCAGCCGGCGCATCCCGCCCTCGATCAGCCGCTCCGCCTCGTCCTCGTTGTTCAGTGCGTCGAGCAAAATCACCCCGTCGCTGGTCTTCAGCGCCCAGGCGCTGACCCACTTGGCACCGACGAAGCCCAGGTTGTCGAAAGCCCAGGCCGGCGGTGGCGGCGGCTGCGCCATCAGCGCCTCGATCGAGGGGCCCGCCTCGGGGCTGGGCATCGCCGCCTTGCCGAGCGCGAGCCAGGCGCGCAGATCCTCGCCGGCGGCGTCGCGGGCCGCGGCCAGGTGGCGCGCCACCTCGGGCGATTGCGCCGCGGCCTGGCTGATCGGCGCCAAGCCCAGGCAGCAGGCGCAGCCAAGTGCCAGAAGCCCACGCCTGGTGGGCGAGACAGCCTCGGCGCGCCGCACCTGGCGGCCTGGACGGGGTCCGAACAGCATCGCGTTGCCTCCCTTTGCTTGTGAGCAGGATGCGCCGCTTCAAGCCCGCGCGTCCAGCCGCTGGCGGGATTGGCCAGCATCACCCTGGCCCGCCTGGCGCAAGCCGAAGCGCGGGCGGCGCGGCGGGTCGCCGGCCGGCGCGCCGACGTTGGTCGCGGCTGCAGCCGCAAGGCGACCTAGGCCTCGGACAGCAATTGGAAGGCGTTCACGCCCTCCTGCTCCATCAGGACAACAGCTCGTTTGAACTGTAAAGGTCGTTGCCCGCGCCGCCATCCAGGCTGTCATTGCCGCCGTTGCCGACAAGGCTGGTGGCGCCGTCGCCGCCGGCCAGCGTGTCATTGCCATCGCCGCCCCAGGCATGCTCGATCACCGTCGTCGTCGCCGGCCAGGTCCATCAGCGTGCCGCCACCGCTGCCGGCGGCCAGGAAAATCTCCAGCTCGTTGCCAGTGCCGGCATGGGCGGTGCCGGTCAGCAGCAGCGCTTCCAGGTTGGCGCCCAGCATGTCGTCGATGCTGGCCTGCGCATCTTCGTGGGGGGTAAGGCCATGGTCGTCACTCGCTCCGCCGCGCACTCGGCGAGACCGATTCCGGACCGCCCTGCATGCGCGTGCCAACCGTAGGCGAGTAACCCGACGCTAACCTGACGTTGATGTGGATTGCAGGACTTTGCCGCGGTTTACAGTACTTGCTCGACGGTCTTCGATGCCGGAACCGAGAGGTGCCTCCTGGCGACTTGCACAGGATGGTGCCGCCGCGATCCCTGGCCAACGTCACCGCCTCGGGGTTGAACTCGCGGCGGGAGGCTCGTCGTTCCATCCTGGAGCCTCCGGCCAAGTGGAGGCCCTAACCAGGCGCCCACCAAATCGCCAGCAGGCCACCGCGCCGATCGACCGCGATCACCAAAAGTCCAGGCGCCGATCCTCATCCTGCTCTGGCCGCGGCGGCCATGCAGGCTGCAAACGCGGCGGTCTAACGCTGAGGTGAGTCCGAGAACGACCCGGTCTCGGAGAGGGGCTGGACCCGCGACCATCACTGGGGGGATCGAGATGGGGTAAAGCGGCTTCTCGTGCCCCGATGTGCCCCCGCTGGGAAAAAGTGGTGCCGACTCGGGGAATTGAACCCCGGACCTACTGATTACGAAAAGGCAGAAAGGCGGCGGTTTTCTGCCATTCTTCAAACCCAAACCCAAGCTTTCCAAGCTTTTTCCGTCTATGAACGGATACCGGAATGTATGGACACGCACCGGGACCGCGCGTAGTTTGTGCCCCCGATGTGCCCCCGCCGGTTTAATGGCGGGGGCACACCGGGGAACAGGCAATCAGGAAACCTGGGATGCGGAAAGACCTCACCGATGCATGGCTGCGAACCGTCGAACCACCAGCCGAAGGCCGGTTGGAACTGCGCGACGCGCGGGTGCCGGCCCTGGTGCTGCGCCTGACGCCTACTGGCGTGGCGACCTGGAGCATTCGGACCCGCACGGTCAACGGCAAGCAGACGCGGCCCAAGCTGGGCACATGGCCGGCGATGGGCATTGCGGAGGCGCGGAAGGCGGCCATGGCTGCGCTTGTCGCGGTTCAGGGTGGTGCTGATCCCGTCGAGGAAAAGCGCGCGGCCCGCGCCGAGAGGCAAGCGAAGGCGGCGGAGCTGTCGGTAAAGGAGGCCCTTGTTGCATGGCAGGCGGCCAAAGCCGGCAGCGCCAACGCGCCATGGTCAGCCAGCTACAAGCGCGAAGTCGCACGGGTGGCCAATCGCGAGATCGTCCCCCGCCTCGGCAAAAAGGCGCTGGCGGATACCACCCGCGCCGATTGGGCCGGGCTGATCTCGGCGAAGCGCAAGGGTGCGCCCTCCATGGCCGCGGCGCTCTATCGCATCGTGGCTTCCTTCCTCGGCCATGCCGAGGCTGAAACATGGATCTCCGCTCCGCTGCTGCCTCGCAAGGGTGCGGCTAGGCTGGCGCCCTTACCGCCGGCCCGCGAGCGCGTGTTGACCGATGCCGAGCTGCGCGCGG
>CAIMOR010000105.1 GCA_903843125.1 uncultured Rhodospirillales bacterium | reverse complement strand
CGCCCTTCGCGGATGGCCGCGTGCAAATCGGCGATGGTGGCTTCTTCCAGCTGGAAGGCTTCGGCCATGGCGGTTCCCCTGCGTCGCTGTGGCCCTCGGCAGCAAGCCGCATGCCAGCGCCGGCAGCATGGCACCGAACTTGCGTATCCCGAAGCCTCGGCATCAGCGAGGCGGCCCTTCCATGCGGCGACGTGACCTTCTGGCGGCTTCCGGCACCCTGGCGCTCGGCGCCACCTCGGCGCAGGCGCAGGGCAGCGGTGGCACGCTGCGGGTGGGCATGACGACGTCGGACGTGCCGGCCACCGGCGGCATTCCGGACAATGGCAGCGAGGGCGGTCGCTTCGCCGGCTACACCATCTACGATGCGCTGGTGAACTGGGACTTCACCAACACCGATGCCTTCGCCGACCTGACACCTGGCCTGGCCACGGCCTGGCGGATCGACCCCGCCAACCACCTGCGCTGGATCTTTACGTTGCGGCCAGGCGTGCGCTTCCATGACGGCACGCTGCTGACCGCCGACGACATAATTTGGAATTTCGACCGCCATCTGAACGAGCAGGCGCCGCACTATGACCGGGCGCAGGCGGCCAGCTATCGGATGTATTCCGGCGCGGTGAAGCGCTACGAAAAGCTCAGCGAGACCGAGGTTGCGCTGTACACGGCAACGCCGTTCAGCATGCTGCCCTACCTGGTCTCGCGCATCTTCATCGTCAGCCCGCGCCGCTACGCGCAGGTGGGCAATTGGCAGGACTTCAAGCTGCAGCCTGCCGGCACCGGGCCGTTCAAGGTGGACAAGGTGACGCCGCGCGTCGGCATCGAGCTCTCGCGCAACGAGGACTACTGGGACCGCGGCCGGGTGCCGAAGCTCGCGCGGATGATCCTCTCGCCGGTGCCGGATGCGGTGACGCGGGTGAATGCGCTGCGTTCCGGCCAGCTCGACTGGGTGGAGTATCCGGCGCCGGATTCGATTCCGCCGCTGCAGCGCGCGGGATTCCAGATAACGCTGAAGCCCTATCCGCATATCTGGGCCTGGCATGCGCTGGACGTGGCGCCTTCGCCCTTCGCGGACCGCCGGGTGCGGCATGCGCTGAACTATGCGCTGGACCGCGAGAGCCTGGTCGGCATGCTCGGTGGCACCGCCATTCCCGCGCGCGGACCGTGGCCCGACAGCTTCAAGTATTTCGGGACCCCCGCCACGCATTTCCGCCACGACCCGGCCAAGGCCCGGGCGCTGCTGGCCGAGGCGGGCTACGGGCTAGGCAAGCCGCTGCGGGTTAGGGTGCAACTGCCCACCTCGGGCTCCGGCAACATGGTGCCGCTGCCGATGGCGGAATTCGTGCAGCAGAACTACCGCGAGTTCGGCGTGGAGGTCGAGTACGAGGTGGTGGACTGGGGCACCATGCTGAAGACGATGCGCCAGCGCGGCGACGTGCCGGGCCAGCCGCCGCTGGACGTGGTCAACCACGGCTTGCCGATCTCCGACCCGACGCAGTTGTTCCTGAACTTCCATAGCGAGGGCATGCCCCCCAATGGCTCCAACTGGAGCCTGTATCGCAACCCGGAGGTGGATGCGCTGCTGTCCCGCGCCTTCGAGACCTTCGACGAAGCGCCGCGCGATGCGCTGATCGCGCAGGCGCATGCGCTGATCGTGGACGACGCGCCCTGGGTCTTCGTGGTGCACGACCTCAACCCGCGCGCACTCTCGCCGCGGGTGAAGGGGTTCCGGCAGGCGCAGTCCTGGTACCAGGACTTCACCCAGGTCTACATCGGCTAGAGCCTGATCGGCTAAGGCGGAATCGCCGCAAGCCGTGCATCAGTCGCTCGAATGAGGCTAGGCCGTGGTCACCGCTTCGGCGATCGGTGACCATGGACTAGTCCAGCCGTTCGTCGGGCGGCGCGATCACGGTCGCCAGGTCGCGCAGCAGCGTTTTGTTCGGCAGCGGGTCCAGCCGCATGTCGCGCGCCTCCAGCCGGGCGGTGCAGGCGTACACCACGCGGCCGTCCAGCAGCATCATGCATTCCTTGCACGCATTGGCGTTGAGGCAGGCGTAGCGGAAGGCCAGCGTCGGGTCGGTGCCGATGCGCAGCCGGCGCAGCGCGTCCAGCACTGATTCGCCGGGCTCGAAGCGGAGTTCGAACACGTCGTGGCGCGGTGCTTCGCCTGGGCCGCCGCGGCGGATGTGCAGCGTGGTGGTCGGCATCAGGACACAAGCTCCGGCACATTCGCGCCGGCGCGCAGGCGCAGCGGCAGGTTGCGCTCCCAAGCCGGCGACATCTCGGGGAAGTCCTCGCGCTGATGCGCGCCGCGGCTTTCGACGCGGGCGGTGGCGGCGACGACGACGGCTTCGGCGACCAGCAGCATCTGCCGCAGGTCCAGCCAATCGAGGCGGGCCAGGTCATGCGCCAGGCCGGGCGCCCCGGGCGGCGTGGTGCCGAGTTCCGCGCGCAGCACGGCGAGTTCGGCGGCGGCGCGGGCCAGGCCGCCGGCGGTGCGGAAGGGGCCGACATCGGTGGACATCAGCCGCTGCAGCCGGGCGACCAATGCCGCGGGGTTCTGCGCCGGACCTTCGCCGGCCAGCAGCGCCAGAGCTTCGCGCGCGGCTGCCGCCGAGAAGTCCGGCGCGCCTTCGGCCGCCTGGCGCGCCGCCTCGGCGCCGGCGATCCGCCCGAAGGCCAGCGCCTCGGTGATGGCGTTGCCCGAGAGGCGGTTCGCGCCATTCGCTCCACCTACCGCTTCTCCGGCGCACAGCAGGCCGGGCAGGTCGGTGCGCATGGCCGTGTCCACACGCACGCCGCCCATGTGGTAGTGCGCAATCGGCGAGACCTCGATGCAGTCGCGCGTCAGATCGATACCGTTGGCGGCCAGCCGGTCGATCACCGGCCCGAAGGCGGCGCGCAACGTTGCCGCTGGCACATGGGTGAAGCTGAGCCAGGCACCACCATTCGGCGAACCGCGGCCGGCCTCGACTTCCTTGGTAATGGCGTAGGTCGCCAGGTCGCGCGTGGTGCTGTAGGTGCCGTTCTCGGCGTCGCCACCCCAGCGTTCCACGAACTCCTGCATCGCGCCGTTCAGCAGCCGCCCGCCCAACTTGTAGCGGAAGGGGTCCCACATGATCGGGTCCATGCCGATCAGCCGCGGGGCCAGGTGGCCGATCGGGAAGAACTGCACGAACTCCATGTCCAACAGCGTGGCACCGGCGCGCAGCGCCAGCGCATAGCCGTCGCCGGACATGTTGGCGCTGGCGCTGTTGCGCGCGTAAAGCCGCGTCAGCCCGCCGGTGGCGATGATGGTCGCGGCCGCCGCGATGGTCAGCGCCACGCCGGATGCCACGTGCAGCGCCACCGCGCCGGTGACGCGGCCATCCTGCACCACCAGGTCGGTGACCAGCACCTCGCCGATGCGACGAATGGCGTCGCCGACACGCTGCACCTGCGCCCGCAAAGCCTTGGAGACGGCGGGGCCGGTGGAGAGGAAATCCACATAGACGCAGCGCGCGCGGTCGTGCCCCGGCGCCTGCACCTGGGCAAAGCCGTTGCCGGCGCGGGCCCAGCCCACCTTCCAGCGGTCCATCTCCAGGATGCACTCCGCGCCGACTTCGCACAGCAGCGCGGCCAGCGCGGGGTCGCACAGGCCGCGTCCGGCGGCGAGCGTATCGGCCAGGTGGTGGCGCCAGTCGTCGCCGGGGCCGACGGCGGCGGCCACGGTCATCTGTGCCATCACGGTGGCGCCGCCGCGGCCGATCAGGCTGCGGTCCAGCAGCAGCACGCTGGCCGCGCCCTGGCGTACCGCCTCGATGGCCGCATACATGCCGGCCGCCCCGGCGCCGATGATCAGGACATCGGCGGTGAGATGCCGGGGCTGGCCGTTGGTGACTTCAGGAATCGTTCTGCTCCTCGCGGGTGCGAGGCCTAATCAAGCCGGATATTGCCCGCGCGCACAACGCGGCCCCAGGCATCCTGCTCCGCCAGCACCAGCGCCGCGAGTTGTTCCGGTGTCTGCGGGTCCGGCAAGGCCGCCTGGGCCCGCAGCACGTCCAGCATCACAGGCGCCTGCAGCGCGGCCAGCACCGCCTGGTTCAACCTGGCCACCACCGCGGCCGGCGTGCGGGCCGGGGCGAACAGGCCCTGGAAGATGCTGACGGTCAGGGCCACGCCCTGTTCCTGCAGGGTCGGCACGCTGGGCAGCAACACCAGGCGTTGCGGCGAGAGCACGGCGAGCACGCGCACCACGTTGTCCTTCGCCAGCGCCTCGGCCGCGCCGGCCGGCAGCACCATGCTGTCCACCTGGCCAGCGGCCAGCGCCTGGGCGGCCGGCGCCGCGCCGGTATAGGGCACGTGCAGCAGTTCCATCCCCGCGGTTTCGCTCAGCCGCAGCATGGCGATCTGCGAGACGCTGCCGACGCCCCAGCTGGAATGCGTCAGCGCGCCCGGCTTGGCCTTGGCCGCGGCGATGAAGCCGCGCAGGTCGGTGATGCCGGGCTGGCTCGGCCCCACCGCCAGCGCCAGCGGCACGTTGGTGATGTTGCTGATCGGGGCGAAATCCTTCACCGCGTCGTAGGGCAGGTGCTGCATGGCGGCGGGGTTCACCGCATGCGTGTCGGTCACGCCCAGCAGCAGCGTCAGGCCATCCGGCGCGGCGCGGGCCACCAGGTTGGCGCCGATGCTGCCATTGGCGCCGGCGCGGTTCTCCACCACCACGGTATTGCCGAGAAAGGCGCCCATGGGCTGCGCCACGGCACGGGCCAGGATGTCGGTGATGCCGCCGGGGTTGTACGGCACCACGATCCGGACGGAACCGCTGGGCAGGGTTTGCGCCTGGGCGCGCGTGGCCAGCAGCCCGGCAAGGCCGGCCGCGAAATGGCGACGATTGATCATTGGCAGAAGCTCTCCACAGATTCGCGTGTGAAGCGCTGGCATTGTCCCTGCGCGGCTGGATATGCTGCGCCGCAGCAATTAGCAACCGGCGAGGTAGGCTATTCCGGCTGCACGCCGGCAGCCTGCGCCACCGCGGCGTGGCGTTCGATCTCGGCGGTGAGGAAGGTGCGGAAGCCGGCGACCGTCATCGGCAGGCCCACAGCGCCGAGTGCGGCCTGCGCGTTGATAACTTGAGGTTCCGCCAGG
>CAIMOR010000104.1 GCA_903843125.1 uncultured Rhodospirillales bacterium | reverse complement strand
AGATCCAGGCCGGCACCATGTCGGAAAGCCAGGAGCTGGTGAACCTCAGCACCTTCGCCCGGCGCATCCGCGTCACCCGGCAGATGCTGGTGAACGACGACCTCGGCGCCTTCACCGACTTCGCGGCCATGATCGGCCGTCGCGTCGCCGACTTCGAGAACGCCACTGCCTATGGCCTGCTGAACAGTGCCAGTGGCGCCGGCCCGACGCTGACCACCGGCAGCACCGCGGTCTTTGCCACTGCTGCAGCCCGCGCCAACATGGCCTCGGCCGGTACGGTGCTGGACCTGACCAACCTGGCGCTCGGCCGCGCCGCCATCATGAAGCAGAAGACCCTGGACGGCCTGCCGATCTCGATCGGCTCCTCCATGCGCCTGGTGGTGGGGCCGAACCAGGAAATGGCGGCGCGGCAGCTGACGGTGAACGTCGCCGCCACCCAGACCAGCAACGCCAATATCTACGCGGGCTTCGTCCAGCCGCTGGTGGAGCCGCTGATCCCGTCCAACCGCTGGTACCTGTTCTCCGACCCGCTGGCGGCGCCGGTCTATGTCTACGGCTACCTCAACGGGGCGGAGGGGCCGCAGGTCACCACTGGGCCGGTCTCTGGCGTCGATGGCGTCGAGGTCAGCGTGATCTTTGACTTCGGCGTCGGCGCCATCGACTGGCGCGGCGCCTGGTTCAACGCCGGCATCTGATCCCTCCCACCCCCAGCATGACGACAGCAAGGGCGCCCCATTCCCGGGACCCCAGCGGAGATGCCTGCATCTTCGCTGGGTAGGGCGGGCGCCTTTGCTGTTTCTGGAGACCTGCTTCCATGAAGACCTTCATCCAGCCCGGTGACAGCCTCACCGTGTCGGCACCCTACGCCGTGACCTCCGGCCAGGGCGTCCTGGTCGGCGCGCTGTTCGGCATCGCCGCCTATGACGCCGCGATCAGCACCACGGTCGAGATCCAGACCGAGGGCGTGTTTGACGTCACCAAAGAGCCATCCCTGGCGATCACCGCCGGCGCGCGCGTCTATTGGGACAATACCAACCGGCGCATCACCACCACCGCCACCGGCAACTACCATGTCGGCATCGCCACCCTGGCGGCGCTGGCCGCCGACACCACGGTCCGGGTCTGGACCGAGCGTGTGCCGGCCTCGGGGGCCTGAGCATGCGCTCGCCCCTCAGCATCCGTGATCAGCAGCGCCTGGCCGGGGTGCATCCCGACCTGGTGCGCGTGGTCGAACGCGCGCGCCTCGCCGTGCCCTTCATCGTGGTGGAGGGGCTGCGGACCAAGGAGCGCCAGGCCAAGCTGGTGGCCATCGGCGCCTCCCGCACCTTGAACAGCCGCCACCTGACCGGCCATGCCGTCGATCTGGCCTATTGGCTCGATGACGGCGATGGCGTGCCGGAGGCCGGCGAAGTCCGCTGGGATTGGCCACTGGCCCGGCAAATCGCCGCGGCGATGAAGGCTGCAGCCCACGAGGAAGGCGTCGCCTTGGTTTGGGGCGGCGACTGGACCTCCTTCCCGGACGGGCCGCATTTCGAACTCGATCGTCGGAGCTATCCATGATCGCAGCCTTGCTGCCGGCGCTGTTGCCGGTCCTCGGCGACCTGTTCCGGCGCTGGTTCCCTGACCCTGCCGAGGCCGCCAAGGCGCAGCAGGACATGGTCATGGCCTTGCTGGCGCAGCAGGGCACGCTGAATGCGGCGGCCGGCGAGATCATCAAGGCCGAGGCCCAGTCCGAGCATTGGCTCGCCGCCTGCTGGCGCCCCATCCTCATGCTGACCTTTGGCGCGCTGATCGTGGCGCGCTGGCTGGGCTGGTCGGCGCCGGGCATCTCTGAGGCCGAGGTGCTCAAGCTCTGGGATATCGTGCAACTGGGGCTGGGCGGCTACGGCAGCGGCCGCCGGCACCTCCAACACGCTGACCCTGGCCACGCCGTTTGCTGCCACCGCGCAGCTCTACCGCGGCATGCCGCTGCTACTCACCGGGGACCGGACCCTGACCACCGGCATCACCGACTACACCGCCGGCCGCGTCGCCACACTGGGCGAGACCATGGCCACCGCCGGCAGCGTCTCCACCCTGGCCCAGGTGCCGATCAACGTGCTCTACGGCCCGACCTCGGATGAGGCGGTCTACAAGACCGCGACCATCTACTTCTTTGCCGATGGGCTGCGCTGGCGCTTCACCGGCGCGGTCGGCAACTGGAGCCTGGAGCTTTCCACCGGCGGCATTGGCTTTCTGGTGTTCGATCTGCGGGCGCAGTTCCTGGACAAGACCGCGACCGCCATCCCGACCGGCTGGAACACCGCCATCCGGCCGACGCCACCGCGCTTTGTTGGCGGACGCTGCCAGCTGAATGGCGGCCTGGCCCGCGCCCGGCGGCTGATGATCGATGCGGGTGTCAGCGTCATCCTGCCCGACAATCCCGAGGCAGCCGAGGGCTACGACCCCGCCATTCCCGCGGAGCGCGACAGCCGCGGCAGCATCGACCCGCTGATGAGCACCACCACCTCGGTGGCGCTGTTCAACGCATTCCGGCTGGGCACGCCGATGCCGTTGATGGCGGTGGTGGGCAGCACCGCCGGTAACCGCTTCATCGTCATGGCGCCGGCGGCCAAAGCCACCGGGCTGCGGCCTGGCGCGCGCGATGGCCTCGGCCAGATGGATATCGGCTTCCAGCTGGATGGCGCCGATAGCGACCTCTTCCTCGCTCAGTTCTGACAAGGAGCACAGCATGTCCGTCATCATCAGCCGGCGTGACCCGATCGAGGTCGCGCCGGAGGGCTCCGGCCGCGCCTACACCATCGCCCCGCTGACCTTCCGGGAGCGGGCCGCGATGAAGGCCGAACTGGTCCGCGAGGCGGGGCAGCCAGCGTTCCGGGAGCAGTTGCTGGCAACGCGCCGTGCCGCGCTGCAGGAGCTGGCGCCGGATAACCTGGCGGAGCTGCTGGCGGTGTTGGACGAGGCCGAGGCCATCACCGACGCGGCCGATACGCCGGAGACGCGAGCCCTGGCGGCGCAGGTGTCGGTGATCGACGCCGCGGCGATGCAGGTGCCGGCCTATGCCGAGTTGGTGGCGCGGAATTACCGCAGTGTCTACCTGACGCCGCTGGTCGCTGCCCGCTATGGCCTGCGTGACTGGCGCGGCGATGGGCTGCCGACCTTCCGGCGCGTGCGCGGGCTGGTGCCGGACGAGTTGCTGGACGCCATCCCGCCGACCGAGGTGGAGGAGGTGGGCTGGGCGGTGTGGCACGCCGCGCATGTCAGTGCGGTGCAGGAAAAAAACTCCGCGGCGCCCTCGCCCTTGCCCGAGAACCAGACGCCTTCGCAGGCGGCCTGACACCGGAGGACGGGGGCGCCTGGTTGGTGGGCGACGAGGCCTGGGAGGAGAATCCGGCCTGGGTTGTTGATCAGGCCAGCCGGGGTTTTGTGCGGCTGTGGACGGCGTGCCGTAGTGGGATGGGCGGGTACAGCCACTGGCCGGATGCGGGTGGCGTCGCGGATCAGGCGGCTTGGGTGGTGGACGGGTTTGGGGTGCTGACCGGTGCGTCGGCGAGGTGGGACGAGGCTGCCCGAAGGACTGGTGGCTCAAGCTAACCCGCGGCGCTGGCGCCGACGTGCGAGCAATCTGGCGCTTGCCCCAGACCGTCTTGACTTCGGAACGGGAGTAGGTCACGGTTTTGTGAGATACTCCCTGATTAGGATGGCCGATGTTTGCCTCTTCCATGCGCCTGACTGCGCTGGTCGTGCTGGGAGTGGCGCTCGCCGCATGCCAGCAGGCCGATCCAGATTGGGCTAATAAAGCTGCCCTCCGCATCGGCACCCCGCGCATAAATGCGATAGAGATTCGCGAACGCCAGACCGCACGATTCCCAGTCGCATCTGAGGAGCGCCTGTTAGTCGAGGCGACTCAGGTGCTGCAGGACCTTGGCTTCACCATTGAGGAAAGCACTCCACGCTACGGCGTTCTCGCCGGCAGCAAAGACCGCGACGCAACCGAAGCCGGTGAGGTCGCTGCCCAAGTGGTCTTAACGATCGGGCTCGCGGTTCTGGGCGTGCATCGCCAATCTGTATGGGATTCCGATCAGGTGATCCGTGCCACGCTGACGACCCGCCAGTTAGCGTCAAGGGAGGCGGCATTGCGGATTTCCTTCGAGCGCATCGTCACCACCAATCAGGGCACGTCCCGCATGGAAGAACTGT
>CAIMOR010000103.1 GCA_903843125.1 uncultured Rhodospirillales bacterium | reverse complement strand
GGAATGTTCAGCGGACGCGGCTTCAACATCGACACGCTGAATGTCGGCCCGACACTCGACCCAGAAACCTCGCGCATGACAATTGTCGTCCGCGGTGACGACAAAGGCTATTACCCGCCGCCACCGCCGCCGGAAAAATGCCCCTACGGCAAGTGCTGAACCCCGCCCGCCCCGGTCTGCGTGCCGCGGCCGGCCCAGACAGGACCGCATGACCATCGACACCGCTGAAACCCTGCGCGCGGCGGTCTTCGCCGCCCACGCCCATGCCGGGCAGACCCGCAAGGGCGCCGCCGCCGAGCCCTATGTGAACCACGTGCTGGAGGTGGCGGCGATCCTTGCCAGCCATGGCGCCCCGCCGGCCGCCATCATCGCGGGCCTGCTGCACGACACGGTGGAGGACACCGCCGTGACTCCGGCCGACCTGGCGGAGGCCTTCGGCGCCGAGGTGGCCGGCATCGTCGCCGAGGCGACCGACGACAAGACGCTGCCGAAGGAGACCCGCAAGGCGCTGCAGGTCAGCCAGGCGCCGAAGAAATCGGATGCCGCCAAACAGCTCAAGCTGGCCGACAAGATCAGCAACCTGCGGGCCATGGTGCAGAGCCCGCCGCGCAACTGGGACCATGCCCGGCGCTGCGAGTATGTCGGCTGGGCCGGGCGCGTCGCCGCCGGGCTGAAGGGCGTGAACCCCGGGCTGGATGCGCTGTTCGAGACGACCTATCGCGCTGCCATCGCCCACCTGGCGCAGCATGAGTGACACCGCCCGCGTGACTCCGGACGGGCTGCTGCGCTTCCAGGGCCAGGTGTTCCGCTGCGCGCTGGGCAAGGGCGGGGTGCGCCGCGCCGAGGACAAGCAGGAAGGCGATGGCACCACCCCTGCCAGCCTGATGCCGCTGCGCCGCGTGCTGTTCCGCGCCGACCGCGTGGCGCCGCCGGCCTGCGCCGTGGCGCGGGAGCCGCTGGCGCCGGCGGATGGCTGGTGCGACGACCCCGGCCACCCCGACTACAACCGGGCCGTGCAGCTGCCCTTCACCGCCAGCCATGAGGAGTTGTGGCGGGCGGATGCGCTGTACGACGTGATCGGCGTGCTCGGCTGGAACGACCAGCCGGTGCAGCGTGGCCGCGGCAGCGCCATCTTCCTGCACGTCGCCCGGCCGGACCTGGCGCCGACCGAAGGCTGCGTCGCCCTGCCGCTGCGCGACCTGCTGGCGGTGCTGGCCGCCGGGCTGCGCGCGGTGGAGGTGGTGGCCTGATGGCCGGCCGGCGCCCGCCGGCTCAGGCCGCCGGGTAGTCGCGCGCGCCGAAGATGGCGCTGCCGACGCGCACATGGGTGGCGCCGCAGCCGATCGCCGCCTCGAAGTCGCCGCTCATGCCCATGCTGAGCACCGCCAGCCCGTGCCTGGCCGCCAGTTCGGCCAGGAAGTGGAAATGCGGGCGCGGGTCGCCCTCGACCGGCGGGATGCACATCAGGCCCTGCACCGGCAGGTCGTGCTCCTCGCGGCAGGCGCGGATGAAGGCGTCGGCCTCGGCGCGGGGGATGCCGGCCTTCTGGCTTTCGTCGCCGGTATTGACCTGCACCAGCAGGTCCGGGCGGCGGCCTTCCTTGGCCATGGCGTCCGCCAGCGCCGCGGCCAGCCGGGGGCGGTCCAGGCTTTCGATCACGTCGGCCAGGGCCACGGCGTCGCGCGCCTTGTTGGTCTGCAGCGCGCCGATGAGGTGCAGCCGCAGGTCGGGGTGGCCGGCGCGGAGGGGCGGGAACTTGCCCTGCGCCTCCTGCACCCGGTTCTCGCCGAACAGCAGCTGGCCGGCGGCCAGGGCCTCGGCCACCGCCTCGGCCGGGTGGGTCTTGGAGACGGCGACCAGCCGCACGCTGCCGGCGGGGCGGTTGGCGCGGGCGGTGGCCTCGGCGATCCTGTGCTGGATGCGGGCGAGGTTGGCGGCGATGTCTGACATATGCGGACGCTAGAAGCGCAGGCGCGCCGGCTCAAGGCCAGCCATGCGGGCGTGCCCCGGCTGTGGCTGGTCAGCGACACCAGGCGCCTGCCGGACCCGCGCGCCGCCGCGGCCCGCCTGCCGCCCGGCAGCGCGGTGCTGGCCCGGGGGCTGGCGCCGGCGGTGCTGCGGGACCTCGCCAGGCTGGCGCGGCGGCGCCGGTTGCGGCTGGTGGTGGCCGGCGACGGCCGGCTGGCGCTGGCGCTGGGCGCCGGGCTGCACGTGCCGGACCGGCGGGGCTGCGCCGGGTTGCTGGCCTTCCTGGCCGCCGGCCGCGCGCACACCTTATTGAAG
>CAIMOR010000102.1 GCA_903843125.1 uncultured Rhodospirillales bacterium | reverse complement strand
GTTGAACAGCTGCTGCTCGGCGGCCTCGATCTGCGACTTGGCGTCGTGCAGGTCCTCGTCGGCGCCGAAGGCGTTGTTGACCAGCGTCTCGCCGACATCGATCAGCTGCCGCCGCAGGAAGCTGTCATGGATCAGCCGGCCATATTCGCCGGCATTGATGATGCCGACCATGGCCGAGAGCAGTTGCGCCAGGTAGGCGGTGCCGCCGACTTCGTCCAGGTCGCCGGAATGCTCGAACTCCGGGCGCAGCGTGACCACGTCGGCCAGCTGCCCGGCCTCCACCCGGCGCTGCACCGCCTTGTAGATGCGGCCATGCACCGGGTCGGCGAAATGCTCCGGCGCCAGGAACTCCGAAACCCGCTCATAGGCGCGGTTGTTGGCCAGCAGGGCGCCCAGCAGCGCCTGCTCGGCGGCCAGGTTGGCGGGTGGCAGGCGCTGCGACAGGCCGAGCAGCCCGCCCTCGCCGAGGCCGCCCCCGCCCTGGCCAGATGGGTCGCCGAACGGCGGAATGGTGTTCATCGCCCCCTTCTACCCCAGCCCGCCGCCCCTTGGCGCGCCCCGAACTGTGGATAGCGGTGGATAACGGGGGCGGTTGCAGCAAACCCAGGCGCAACCTCACCCCGGCCTCAGGCGGAAACCCGCGCCCGGGCCGCCGCCGCCTGCTCGGCCTGCGCCATGTAGTCGCGCACCAGCGGCACCGCGTCGCGGCACGGCGAAAGCTGCAGCTGGAAGTTAATGTGGTCGGCGCGGCGGAAGGCCAGCTCGCTGGCGGCCAGGTAGAACTCGAACATCCGGCAGAACCGCTCATCGTACAGCGCCGAGATCGCGTCCCGGTTGGCGGCGAAGCGCCGGCGCCAATGGCTCAGCGTCTCGGCGTAGTGCAGCCGCAATATCTCCACGTCGGTCAGCCACAGCCCGCTGCGCTCCACCGCCGGCAATACCTCGGACAGCGCCGGGGAGTAGCCGCCGGGGAAGATGTACTTCGTGATCCACGGGCTGGTCGCGCTCGGCCCGGCATAGCGGCCGATGCTGTGCACCAGCGCCACCCCGTCCGGCGCCAGCGCGCGCTTCACCACCTGGAAGAACCGGTCGTAGTGGTTCAGGCCAACATGCTCGAACATGCCGACCGAGACGATGCGGTCCACCGGCTGCGTCCAGTCCCGGTAGTCCATCAGCTCGAACCGCACCTGGCCGTCCAGCCCGGCCTCGGCGACGCGCTGCCGCGCCACCCCCAGCTGCTCCTCGCTCAGCGTGATGCCGGTGACCCGCGCCCCATGTTCCCGCGCCAGGTGCAGCGCCATGCCGCCCCAGCCGCAGCCGATGTCCAGCACCTCCAGCCCCGGTCGCACCAGGCACAGCTTGGCGGCGATGTGCCGCAGCTTGGCCTGCTGCGCCTCCTCCAGGCTCTCCTGCCCGGTGCGGAAATAGGCGCAGGAATAGTGCCGGTCGCGGTCCAGGAACAGCGCGTAGAGCCGGCCGTTCAAGTCGTAGTGATGCGCCACGTTCCGACGGGCGCGGCCTTCCGGGTTCAGCTGGTCCCAGCGCCGCTTCAGCAGCCGCGCGGCATGGCGCCACTGTTCCACCAGGTGGCCGGCGCCCTCTTGCTGGTTCAGCAGCAGCACGTCCAGCATCTCGTACAGCTGGCCGTCGGCCGGCTGCACCTCGCCATCCATGTAGAGCTCGCCGAGCGCCATGCCGGGGTTCAGCAGCAGCCGGCGCTGCGCCCGGCGGGTGCGGATGGCAATGGTCGCCTGCGGCCGCTCGCCATTGCCGTAATGCGCCACCTGACCGCCGGGATACTGGACCGTCAGCGTGCCGTGCCGGATCATCCTGTTCAGGACCGCGTGGAAGAGCATCCTGCCCGCTCCCAACCCCCCGAGGCTGGCAGCAAAACCCAAAACGGCAGCGGGTTTCAAGCCATTCGTTGTCACATTCGACGTGGCAGGCGCCCTGGCCCATGTCCGGTCAACCCGGGGGGCCAGGGCCGGCCATGCGGCTCAGCCCGCGCGGCGCGCCAACGCCGGGCGCAGCGCCAGGGCCAGCGGCACCGCCAGCGCGCACAACGCCGCCATGGCCCAGAACGCCTGGCCACCCGCCCGCGCATACAACTGGCCGGAGCCGAAGGTCAGCACCCCGAAGGCCAGCCCCACACCCACCGAGGCATGCAGTGTCTGCGCCGTCGCCGCCTGGTGCAGCGGCATGCCCGCCAGCACCCGCATGGCGCCCAGGTGCATGGCGCCGAAGGTGGCGGCGTGCAGCAGTTGCACCACGGCCAGCGCCGGCAGCCAGGTGGTCTCCGCCGTCACCGCCCAGCGCAGCACGCCGCAGCCGGCGGCCAGCAGCGCCATGCCCGGTGCGCCCACCCGGTCGACCAGCGGCTTGCCCCACAGGAACAGCGCCACCTCGGCCACCACCCCCTCGCCCCACAGCAAGCCGATGACGCCGGGCGAGAGGCCAGCCGCCTGCCAATGGATGGTGCCGAAGGCGTAATAGAGAGCATGGCTGCCCTGCACCAGGCCGGAGAGCGGCAGCAGCACGCGAAACGCCGGGTCGCGGAACGGCGCGCGGAAGCCGCCGCCGCCCCGCGCCGCCACCGGGCTGCGCGGCAACGCCACGGCGCAGGCGGCGGTGGCCAGCAGGCACAGGCTGAACAGCCACACCACCACCGCGGTGCCGAACGCCGCCACCGCCTGCCCGGCCAGCACCGCCGCCACGATGAAGCTGGCCGAACCCGCCGAGCGCGCCCGGCCATAGTCGAACCCCTCCCGCCGCGCCGCCGCCACCGCCAGCGCATCCCCCAGCGGGGCCAGGGGCGCCATGCACAGCGCGTGGCAGAAGGCCACGGCCAGCAGCACGCCGAAGCCGTTGCCCCAGGCGAAGCCGGTGGTGGTGCCGGCCGCCAGCACCGCGCCCGCGGCCAGCACCAGCCGGGCATCGCCCAGCCGGTCGGCCGCCCGGCCCATGGTGGGGGAGGCGAACAGCCGCACCGCGGAGCCGGTGGCCAGCACCGCCGAGATCTGCCCGGGCGTCAGCCCATGGTCGCGCAGCACCGCCGGGAAGAATGGCATCAGCACGCCCACCGCGGCGAATTGCGCGGCGAACAGCAGGGCGAAGCGGGCGATGACGGGCATGCCCGGCCGGGCTTAGAGCAAAGCCGGCCCGGACGGAATCACCGCCACCACGATTTCGGCCGGCCATGGTATCAGTGCCCCGCCCCGCTTGCCTTCCGCCGCGTCCCGGCCCATGGATGCCTCCCCCTGCACCACGGATACCGCCACACTCATGTTCGAAGCGCGTGTGAAGGCCGTTCTCGGGCCGACCAATACCGGCAAGACGCACCTGGCCATCACCAGGCTGCTGGCGCATGCCAGCGGCATCATCGGCTTTCCGCTGCGCCTGCTGGCGCGCGAGAACTACGACCGCATGGTGGTGGCCAAGGGTGAGCGCTACGTCGCGCTGATCACCGGCGAGGAGAAGATCGTCCCGCCGGAAGCCAAGTGGTTCGCCTGCACGGTGGAAGCCATGCCGCTGGACCGCCGGGTGGAGTTCGTCGCCGTCGACGAAATCCAGCTCTGCGCCGACCCGGACCGCGGCCACATCTTCACCGACCGGCTGCTGAACGCCCGCGGCATGGTGGAAACCATGTTCATGGGCGCCGAGACCATCCGCCCGCTGCTGCAGCGCCTGGTGCCGCAGGCCGAGATCGAGACGCGCCCGCGGCTCAGCCAGTTGACCTATGCCGGCCCCGCCAAGCTGACCCGCCTGCCCGCGCGCTCGGCCGTGGTCGCCTTCTCGGCGGCCGAGGTCTACGCCATCGCCGAGGCCATCCGCCGCAAGCGCGGCGGTTGTGCCGTGGTCATGGGCCGCATGAGCCCGCGCACCCGCAACGCCCAGGTGGCGCTGTACCAGGATCGTGAAGTCGATTTCCTGGTGGCGACGGATGCCATCGGCATGGGCCTGAACATGGATGTCGACCATGTCGCCTTCGCCGCGCTGCAGAAGTTCGATGGCCACCAGCTGCGTGCGCTGAACGCCCAGGAAGCCGCACAGATCGCCGGCCGCGCCGGCCGCGGCATGCGCGACGGCACCTTCGGCGTGACCGGCGAATGCCCGCCGCTGCCGGACGAGATCGTCAACAAGATCGAGGGCCACCAGTTCGAGGCGCTGCAGACCCTGGCCTGGCGCAACAGCGAGCTGGACTTCACCAGCGTGGATGCGCTGCTCGACAGCCTGGCCGCACCGCCGCCGGAAGCCGGTCTCGCCAAGGGCAACGACGCCACCGACCACATCACGCTCTCCATGCTGGCGCGCGAGACCGAGATGCGCCAGCTCGCCCAGGGCCGCGGCCGGGTGAAGCTGCTGTGGGAAGCCTGCCAGGTGCCGGACTTCCGCAAGCTGGCGGACGACACGCACACCCGCCTCTGCGCCCGCATCTTTACGGGCCTGGCCACCAAGGGCGTGCTGGAGAGCGATTGGGTCTCCAGCCAGCTCGCCGGCCTGCACAGCGTCGAGGGCGACCTCGACACGCTGATGGCCCGGCTGGCGAATATCCGCGTCTGGTCCTACATCGCCGCCCGCGCCGACTGGCTGAAGGACGCCGCCGAGGCTGCCGCCGAGGCCCGCAAGGCCGAGGATGCCGTCTCCGACGCGCTGCATGAGCGGCTGACCGCCCGCTTCGTGGACCGCCGCGCCGCCCAGCTGATCCGCCGGCTGGAGGAAGGCGAGGAAGACCTGCTCTCCGCCGTCACCCGCAAGGGCGAGGTCCTGGTCGAGGGCCACACCGTCGGCCGAGTCGAGGGCTTCCTGTTCCACCCCGACGCCACCGCGGAAACCGAGGAGGAGCGCAAGCTCGTCCTCCGCGCCGCCCGCCGTGCCCTGCGGGAGGAAATCCCCCGCCGTGTCGCCGGCCTGGAAATGGCCAAGGACGAGGTGTTTTCCCTGTCCCCCAACCACCGCGTGCTGTGGGAAGGCCATGAGGTTGCCCGCCTCCGCCCGGGCAGCGAACCCGGCAAGCCGCAAGTCGAGGTGCTCGCCAGCGAGTTCCTGGACGGCGCCCAGCGCGAACGCGTCCGCGCCCGCCTGGCCAAGTGGATCGAGGGCATCCTGGCCAAGGAGCTCGCCGCCATCGCCGCGGTGGAGGCCAAGGCCGAGGCCGACAACACGCTGCGCGGCCCGGCCTTCCTGCTGCGTGAGCAGCTCGGCCTGGCGCCGGGCAACACGGACGGCATGGTGACGCCGGAGCTGCGGCAGAAGCTGAAGGCCATCGGCATCCGTGCCGGCCGCTACGCGCTGTTCCTGCCGGAAGCGCTGAAGCCCCGCGCCATGGCGCTGCGCGCCCAGCTCTGGGCGCTGAGCCGCAACATCGAAACGCCGGCCCTGCCCAATGCGGGCCTGGTGGCGCTGCAGATCCGCGAGGCCCGCGAGGGCGAGGAGAACCCGCCGCCGCCGGTCAACTGGCCGCCGGGCTTCGCCGAGACCATCGGCTGGCTGCCCGCCGGCGCGGTGCTGATCCGGCTGGACGTGGCGGAACGCATCGCCGGCGAACTGTCCTTCCTGACCCGCCGCGCCCCCGCCCCGCCGCCGCCCGACCTGGCCAGCCGCCTGGGCGTGAAGGGCGATACGCTTGGCGCGGCGCTGACCGCGCTCGGCTTCCGCCTGCTGGAATCGGAACCGCTGGCCGAGAACATGTACGGCCCGCCGACGCCGGTACGCATCGCCCAGCCGCGGGCGCCGCGCCCCTACCAGGGCCAGCGCCGCGACCAGCGCGGCCCGGCGCCGCAGCAGCGTGCGCCGC
>CAIMOR010000101.1 GCA_903843125.1 uncultured Rhodospirillales bacterium | reverse complement strand
TGCACGCCTGGCGCAGCGCCGCGCATGAACGCGCCGCCGGCGAGGCCGTGGCCGCCGCCCTGCCCGGCGTCTTCGTCACCCTCTCGGCCGACGTCCTGCCGCAAATAAAAGAGTTCGAACGCTTCTCCACCACGGCGGTGAACGCCTATGTCGGCCCCGTCGTCTCGCGCTATCTCGGCCGTCTGCGCGGGCGCCTGGGTGAGGCGGGCTATGCCGGCCCGGTCTTCGTCATCCTCTCGCATGGCGGCGTCGCCCCGGTGGAGGAAGCCGCTCGCCTCGCCGTCGGCACCGCGCTCAGCGGCCCGGCCGGCGGCGTCGCGGCCGCGGTCGCCCTGGCCCGCGCCGGCCTCGGCCAGAACCTGGTCACCTTCGACATGGGCGGCACCTCCACCGACATCGCCCTGGTGGCGGAAGGCGATGCCGCGCTCGGCCGTGGCCGCGTCGTCGGCGGCGAACGCATCGCGCTGGAATCGCTCGATATCGTCACGCTCGGCGCCGGCGGCGGCTCCATCGCCCACCTCGGCAGCGGCGGCACCCTGCAGGTCGGCCCGCAATCCGCCGGTGCGGTCCCCGGCCCGGCCGCCTATGGCCTCGGCGGCACCCAGCCCGCCGTGACCGACGCCAACCTGGTGCTCGGCTACCTCGATGCCGCGAACTTCCTCGGCGGCGCCCGCCGGCTGGACCTGCCCGCCGCGCAACGCGCCGTCGCCGCGCTGGCCGAAACGCTCAACCTGGCCCCGGCCGATTGCGCCATGGGCATCCACCGCCTGGTCAATGCCCGCATGGCCGATGGCGTCCGCGTCGCCACCGTCCGCCGCGGCGTGGACCCGCGCGACTTCACCCTGCTCGCCTTCGGCGGCGCCGCCGGGCTGCACGCCAGCGCCGTCGCCCGCGAACTCGGCCTGCAGCGCGCCGCCGTGCCGCTCTTCGCCGCCGGCCTCAGCGCCTGGGGCATGCTGCAGTCGGACCTGCGCTACGAAATGGCCCGCAGCACCCTGGCCGCCGGCGGCATGCCCGAGGACACCGAGATCGCCGCCCTCTACGCCGCGCTGGAAGCCGAGGCGCGCGCGAAGATGGCCGCCTGGTACGGTGGCGAGATCGCGGTGCAGCGCAGCGCGGACATGCGCTACGGCGAACAGGTCTTCGAAGTCGCCGTCCCGCTCGACGACATGGACTGGACCAGCCCCAACCTGGCGCAACGCCTGCGAGACGCGTTCCACGCCCGCCACCGCGCCCTGTTCACCTACGACCTGCCGGAGGAGGAGGTGGTGCTGGTCACCGCCCGCGCCGCCGCCATCGGCCGCCTGCCGCCGCTGGCCAGCGCCAGCCGCGCCGAAGGCCCGCCCGCCGCGCCCCACGCCACCCGCCGCATCCGGCTGGAGGCCGGCGAGGTCGACGCCCCGGTGTACACCTTCGAGGCCCTGGCCCCCGGCCAGGCTTTACGCGGCCCGGCGATTGTGGAAAGCGCCACCACCACCGTGCTGCTGCTGCCCGGCGACACCGCCGCCATGGACGGTCGCGGCTGGCTGGAAATCACCCTCTAGGAACCGGCAATGTCCAAGCCCGAATACTTCAACCTGCACGACCTCACCCAGGGCATCGCCCGCGAATTGGCGCCGGGCCTGAACACCCGCGTCTTCCCGGGCGAACAGGCCATGCTCTCGGTCGTCACCATCGGCCCCAACGCCATGGGCAGCATCCACTCCCACCCGCAGGAGCAATGGGGCGTGCTGCTGGAAGGCACCGCGGTCCGCATCGACGACGGCGTGGAAACCTGGGTGAAGAAGGGCGATTTCTGGCGCACCCCGGGCAATGCCGTGCACGGCATGCGCGGCGGCCCGGAAGGCTGCGTGGTGCTGGACATCTTCGCCCCGCCCCGCGACGAATACCGCAAGGCCGGCAGCGGCTTCGGCGTCTAGAGCCTGATCCGTGAAGGCGGAATCGCCGAAGCGGTGAATCAGTCTCTCAAATATAGCTAGAGCGTGATCCACCAAAGTGGATCACGCTCTAGCCGAAGGCCGCTCCCCCTCCCGTCATGGCCGGGCCACGGCCCCGCCATTCCGCCCCGCGGCGCAAGCCGCGCTCCAGCCCTTCCGGCCGGGCGGGGCGCCCACCACGCGCAGCACCCCGCGCCGCGCGCGCCTGCCGAACCCCGCGCCCGCCTATCGCGCCCGCAGCAGCACCCGCCGCGCGCGCTCCACCACCGGCTCGTCGATCATCTGCCCCTCGAAGCTCACCGCGCCCACGCCCCGCGCAATGGCCTCGTCGAACGCCGCCACCATCCGCCGGGCGCGGGCCACCGCTTCCGGCGCCTCGCCATATTCCTCGTTGATGATCGCCACCTGGCTCGGATGCACGCAACTCGCGCAGGCATAGCCCAGCGCCTTGCTGCGCCGCAGGATCAGCCGGTACCCCTCCAGGTCGGTAATGTCGGCCACGGTCCCGATGAAGCCGGTCGGCAATATCCCCGCCCCGCGCGCGGCGATGATCCCCAGCCGCTTCGGCAGGTCCAGCGCATCCGGCGTCGCCTCGGCGCCCAGATCGGTCGCCAGGTCCTCGCCGCCCACGCCCAGCGCCACCATCCGCGCGCTCGCCCGGCAGATCGCGTCCATCTGCGGTATCGCCTCGGCCGTCTCCACCAGGCCCACCACCCGCACGCTGCCATGAGCCCGCCCGGCCAGCGCCTCCGCCTCGCCGATATGCTCGTCCAGCAGCCGCACATGGTCGGCGCCCAGCAGTTTGGTGAGGATCAGCGCATCGGCCCCGGCCGCCACCGCGGCATCGATATCCTGCACCGCCAGCCGCAGCGCCCGGTTCACCCGCACCACCACATCGGCCCCGCCCTGGCGCACCCGCGGCACCGCCCCGGCCAGCAGCGCCCGCGCCGCGGCCTTCTCGCCCGGCGCAATCGCGTCCTCCAGGTCCAGGATGATCGCATCCGCCCCGCGCGTATGCGCCTTGGCGACGAAGCTCTCGCGGTTGGTCGGGACGTACAGCAGGGAGCGCCAGTTCGGCAGCTTGCGGGTCATGCGCGGGGTTCCTCTTCGCCGGCAGGCTAGACCGTGACGGCAGGCGGCAGAAGCCCACCACCAAAGCCGGTGACGCGGCCGCCCAAGCCGGGGCAGGATGCACGCAAAGACGCCTGAGGAAACCGCCATGACCCCGCGCCGCGCCCTGCTCGCCGCCCCCGCCCTGCTGCTGGCCCGCCAGGCCCGCGCCGAAGCCTGGCCCGACCACCCGCTGCGCCTGGTCATCCCCTTCGCCCCCGGCGGCACCACGGACATCCTCGGCCGCCTGCTGGCGCAGCACATGACGCCGAAGCTCGGCCAGACCGTGGTGGCCGAGAACCGCGGCGGCGCCGGCGGCAGCCTCGGCGCCGGGGAGGTTGCCCATGCCCGGGCGGACGGCACCACGCTGCTGCTCAGCACCAACGGCTCGCTCACCATCAACCCGCTGGTGCAGGCCAACCTGGCCTACGACCCGTTCCGCCAACTGGCCCCGCTCGGCCTCTGCCTGACCGTGCCGATGCTGGTGGTGGTCCGCGCCGACCACCCGGCCAAGACGGTGCAGGAGTTCGTCGCCATGTCCAAATCGCGCCCCGGCGCCAACAGCATGGGCTCGGCCGGCACCGGCTCCTCCAACCACCTGGCGATCGAGCTGTTCAACGCCGCCAGCCAGGCCCAGGTCACGCATGTGCCCTATCGCGGCAGCGGCCCGGTCATCGCGGACCTGCTGGCCGGCAACCTGAACAGCATGATGGACCAGATCACCACCAGCCTGCCCCTGGTGCGGGAAGGCCGCGCCCGGGCGCTGGCCATCACGGATACCCACCGC
>CAIMOR010000100.1 GCA_903843125.1 uncultured Rhodospirillales bacterium | reverse complement strand
CGCCGCCGCCGACCCCGCGGCGCCACCCGCCAGCCGGCCCGAGCCGCCGCGGCCGGAGCCGCACACCGACGCCGCGCCCGAGACCGGAACCGCCCCCCCCGGCAGCACCACCCTGCTGGCGCCGGCGCTGCTGCCGCCCAGCCTGCTCGGCACCGCCTACGCCGCCGAAGCCCCGGTGCCGCCCCGCGCCACGCCGGAGGCGGCCGAGCCGCCGATGGTGGTCTCGGAGCCGCATCTGCTGGCGCCGTACAACCCGCTGTCGCGCCGGCTGACGCTGCGCTGATGCCGGCCGGCCGCCGTGCCTTGCTGGCGGCCCCCCTGCTGGCGGCCCCCCTGCTGGCAATGGCCGCCCGGCGCGCCGCGGCCCAGGCCTGCCGCGGCACCGTCCACCTGACCATCGACACCGGCTGGGGGCGCGAGGCCGAGGCCATCGCCGCCATCCTGCGCCGCCGCGGCGTGCGCGCCACGCTGTTCCTGGCCGACGAGCCCACCTTCCGCGGCGACCGCACGCTGGACGAGGCCTGGGCGCCGTTCTGGCGCGCCCGCGCCGCCGAGGGCCACAACTTCGCCAGCCACACCTGGCGCCACTGGTATTTCCGCGGCGACGCCGGCCCCGGCCAGACCCGCTACGTCAACCGCACCGGCCCCGGCCAGGAAACCCTGACCCAGGCCGCCCTCTGCGCCGAGCTGGCCCGCCCGACCGACCGCCTGCGCCAGTTCGCGCCCGAGGCCGAGGTGCTGCCGCTGTGGCGCGCGCCGGGCGGCCGCACCACGCCGGGCGCGCTGGCCATGGCCGCCGCCTGCGGGCTGCGCCACCAGGGCTGGACCGCCAACGGCTTCTGGGGCGACGAGCTGGACAGCACCGCCCATCCAAATGCGGAGCTGGCCCGCCACGCCATCGCCACGACCCGCCCCGGGGAGGTCGTGGTCATGCACTGGGGCGTCCGCAGCCGGCGCGACCCGCTGGCCAATGTGCTGGACGAGATCATCGCCGGCATCCAGGCCCGCGGCCTCTGCTTCGCGCCGCTGCCGGCAACCGGCGCCTAGCCCCATGCTCGACCGCCTGCTCGACCTCGAATCCCGGCTCAGCGGCTGGCTGCTGCAGGCGGTGGTGGAGCCGGCCTGCTACGCCCTCGGCCTGATGGACCTGGTGGAGGACAGCCAGCAATGGCTGGACTTCGCCATCCTCGGCCTGCTGCAACTGGCCGTCGCCTGGCTGGTCTGCCGCCCGCTGGAAGCCTGGCGCCCGGTGGAGCGCTGGCCGGAACGCCGGGCGGTGCGGACCGACGTGGTCTACGCGCTCATCAGCCGGCTCGGCCTGCTGCCGCTGGTGGCCTTCGTGCTGCTCGCCGGCCTGCAGGGCGCGTGGGAAGGCTTCCTGACCGAGCACGACCTGCTGCCGCCCACGCTGGAACAGCTGGTGCCCTGGCTGCGCGAACGCCCGGTGGCCGCCTTCCTGGCCTATGTGGCGGTGCTGGACTTCTTCGAATACTGGCGCCACCGCGCCCAGCACGGCCTGCGCTGGTGGTACGCGCTGCATTCGGTCCACCACGCCCAGCGGCAGATGACGTTCTGGACCGACGACCGCAACCACATCCTGGACGACATGCTGGCGGCGCTGTGGTTCGGCGCCATCGCGCTGCTGATCGGCGTGCCGCCGGCGCAGTTCCCGCTGGTGGTGCTGCTGCTGCGGCTGGTGGAAAGCCTGAGCCACGCCAATGTCCGGCTGCATTTCGGCCGACTGGGCGAACGCCTGCTGGTCTCGCCACGCTTCCACCGGCTGCACCATGGGGAGCTTTCGGCCGGCGAGCATGGCCGCAACTACGCCGTGCTGCTGCCGGTGTGGGACTGGCTGTTCCGCACCGCGGACTGGCAGCGCGACCGCTTCCCCCCCACCGGAGACCCGGACGCCCCGCCGGCCCTGGTGCGCGGCGGCTGGTGGCGGCAGCAGGGCGCCGGCTTCGCCCGGCTGGCCGCGGCGCTGCGACCGCGCCGCCGGTCGCTGCGTTAATCCACTCGCCTTTTCGCGACCGCCTCCGCACAATATGCCATCCGACGAATCGGGGGTGCCGGCTTGGCCTGACGGCCGGCAGCGGAGGCTGCATGAGTGGTTTGTTGCGCGCTGTGGAAGACTCGCTGGCGGCCGACCGTAACCAGACGGAAGCGGCCGGCGACGGCTTCCTGCTGTCGCGCCGCTGGGCCAAGGGCCCGGCGCGGGAGATGTCCACCCTCACCCTGGTGATGCCGGGCGAAGCCGGCATCCCCGCCGCGCAGCACGCCAGCGTGCTGGACGCCTGCCGCATCGCCCAGGCACGCCACAAGCCGGACGAAGCCTACCTGGTGGTGGAAAGCGGCCGCGGCATCTCCTCCGCCTTCCGCGCCCAGCTGGCCCGCACCGGCTTCACCCTGAACGGCCCGATCGAGTTCTTCGACCGCTTCTACAAGGTGGAGGCCCGCGTCGCCGGCCGCTCGCGCGACCCGCTGAAGGCCTTCGCCGCGGTCAACCACCACCTGATCGAACAGCGCGTGCCGCAGGCCTTCGAACCCGTGGGCCTGGATGGCCTGCCGGTGGGCCAGCCCGGCGCGCCCGACCTGTTCGCGCTGCTGGACCAGTCCCTCCAGGCCTATCCCACCGCCCCCTGCGTCCACCTGGTGGTCGGCCAGGCCGGCGGCGGCAAGTCCATCCTGTTCAACGCGCTCTACGCCCGCCTGTTCGACCGCTTCCAGGTCCACAAGCGCCGCCACACCGCCGGCCTGTTCCCGCGCCCGGTGTTCTTCCTGCCGGAGGCGCTGCGCCGCAGCCGGCACTACAGCTTCGACCAGCTGATGGACGCCCTGTTCGAGACCGTGGGCGCCGAACCCGTCAGCCGTGGCTTCATGGACTGGCTGCACGTCAACGGCCACGCCCTGCTGATGTTCGACGGCATGGACGAGTTCTTCGCCCGCCAGTCGGACCTGTTCGACGTGCTGACCGAGAACCTGCTGGCCACCGGCAGCCGCGCCCAGATCATCATCTGCGCCCGCGACAGCCTGCTGGGCACCAACAAGCGGCTGGTGGATTTCCTCACCCACGTCCGCGAGCGCAAGGGCCCCCAGGCGGTGCAGGCCTGGCGGCTGAAGCCGTGGGACGCCGCCGCCCGCCGCGGCCTGGCCTACCTTGAGCTCGACAAGCGCATGCCCTCCGCCAACGAGGCGGCGGTGGCCCACCAGGTGGAGGCCTTCGAGGCCGAGCTGGCCCGGTCCCCGGCGCTGGAACAGCTCTCCGGCACGCCGTTCTACTGCAAGCTGCTGCTGGACGAGTTCGTCGACGGCGGTGGCCAGCCGCTGCCCGACGACGACCTGGTGCTGCTCGACCGCGCGGTGATGGCCCTGCTGGAGCGCGAGCGGGTCAAGCTGACCGCGCGCGAACAGGAGGAGGCGTTGGAAACCCAGCGCGCGCAAACGGATTTCGACGAGGAACTGGCCTTCCCGTTCGACGATTTCCTCCAGGAAGACCAGATCCTCACCCTGGAGAAACTGCGTGACCGCGCAAACCTTGGGCAAATGACGCAGGAGGCCGTGCGCAAGGCCA
Organism: uncultured Rhodospirillales bacterium; assembly: GCA_903843125.1. Taxonomy (GTDB): domain Bacteria; phylum Pseudomonadota; class Alphaproteobacteria; order Acetobacterales; family Acetobacteraceae; genus CAIMOR01. The sequence goes on along the minus strand of CAIMOR010000100.1, from coordinate 2,239 downwards.
GCGCCTTCCGCAGCGAGCTGGGCATGCAGGGCATGATCGACCTGCTGGCCGCCGCCGCGCATGCGTTCCGCCGCAACCAGGCGCTGAAGGTGGCCGGCAGCGGCCTGGCCGTGGAAACCCTGCGCGACATCTTCGAGGCGCATCGCGGCACCGCCGAGCTGACCGAGGACGAACGCTTCCGCGCCATGCTGATCCTGCAGCAGGTGGCGCTGTTCAGCCTGGGCCCGCAGCGGGACACGGTGGACTTCACCCACGAGTTCCTGGCCGACTACCTGGCCGCCCGCCACGCCGCGCACATCCTGCGGGAAAACCCGGCCGCGATCGTCGAGGCGGTGGGCGATGTCCATGTCGCCGCCACCCCGGTGTTCGAGCGGACCCTGGCGCGCGAGTTCCACGACGACCCCGACCTGGCCCAGGCCGTGGTGGATGCGGCCCGCGCCGGCAATGGCGGCGAGGAGTTCGCCTTCATCCGCCGGGTCGCCGCCGATGCCAGCGCACCCCCGGCGCCCGCCGCCGCGCCCACCACCAAGCCGGTCAGCCGCACCAAGGGGCTGTTCAGCCTGCTGATCGGGCGGAAGTAGGCGGGGGGCGCTACGCCGCCAGCGCCAGCCGCACCGCCAGCCCGGCCACCGCCGCCACGCCCAGCGTCTTCACCACGCCCAGCTTCAGCCGGAACAGGCACAGTGCTGCCAGCGCCGCCAGCCCCAGCGCCACCGGGTCCAGGCTGGCCGGCACCGGCCAGTCCAGCGCCACCGGCCCCAGCTCGGTCGTCGCCACCTGGCCGAACAGCACCCGCAGGCCGAACCACAGCGCCAGGTTGGCGATCACGCCCACCACCGCCGCGGTCACCCCGGCCAGCGCGCCCTTCAGCCGCGGCTGGTCGTGCAGCCGCTCCACATAGGGCGCCCCCAGGAAGATCCAGGCGAAGCACGGCGCGAAGGTCACCCACAGCGTCAGCGCCGAACCCGCCACCGCCGCCAGCCAGCCCTGCGGCCAGGACGCCAGGAAGCCGACGAACTGCAGCACCAGTATCAGCGGCCCCGGCGTGGTCTCGGCCAGCCCCAGCCCGGCCAGCATCTCCGGCGCCGTAACCCAGTGGTAGTGCTCCACCGCCTCCTGCGTCACATAGGCCAGCACCGCATAGGCGCCGCCGAAGGTCACCACCGCCATCTTGGAGAAGAACCAGGCGATGTCGCCGAACACCGCGGTGCCCTGCAGCAGCACCACCGGCCACAGCCACAGCGCCAGCGCCAGCAGCCCGGCCCGCCGCGCGCCGGCGGTCAGCCGGCCGATCCGCCCGGGGTCGGCCGCCAGCAGCGCGTCCAGCAGGGCAGGGGGGCCGTCCTTGGCGCGGCCATGCGCCCCGGCCACGAAGGCGGTGGGCAGCGCATAGCCCACCAGCCCGGCCGCCAGCACCACCACCGGGAAGGGCAGCTTCAGCAGGTACAGGCCAACGAAGGCCAGCCCCGCCAGCGCCCAGGGAATGCTGCCCTTCAGCGCCCGCCTGGCCACCCGCAGCAGCGCCTCCACCACCAGCACCAGCACCGCCGCCTTCAGCCCGAAGAACAGCGCCTCCACGAAGGGTACGGTGCCGAAGGCGGCGTAGATCGCGCTCAGCCCCAGCATCACCAGCGCGCCGGGCACCACGAACAGCAGGCCCGCCGCCACGCCGCCCTTCACCCCATGCATCAGCCAGCCCAGATAGGTTGCCAGCTGCTGCGCCTCCGGCCCCGGCAGCAGGGTGCAGAAGTTCAGCGCGTGCAGGAAGCGTTCGTCGGAGACCCAGCGTCGCTCATCCACCACCTCGCGGTGCATCAGCGCAATCTGCCCGGCCGGCCCGCCGAAGCTGAGGCAGCCGATGCGGAACCACACCTTCACCGCCTGGGCGAAGCTCGGGAATGGCGTGTCGCTCATGCGGAAGTCCCTGCGGAGTGATCAGCCCGCCGTAGCATTCCCGCGGCCCCGGCAGAAGCACCCCGGGCGCCGGCAGTGGCAAGAACCCTCGCGCCATGCCAAGCATGCCGGCAACAGCAGTCGCGCCGTCCGACGACGAGGAGGAATCCCATGACCCAGCCGACCCGTGGCGCCGACATTCTGCTGCGCACCCTGGCGCGGGCCGGCACCGGCACCATCTTCACCCTCTCCGGCAACCACATCATGAGCGTGTTCGACGCCGCGCCCGCCGCCGGCATCGAGCTGATCCACACCCGCCACGAAGCCGCCGCCGTCCACATGGCGG
>CAIMOR010000099.1 GCA_903843125.1 uncultured Rhodospirillales bacterium | reverse complement strand
GTGCTGCGCCTGGCGCCGCTGGGCGCCGTTGGCACCGGCGTGTTCAATCACCTGCACCCGCCGTTCGACAACCCGGCCATCCGCCGCGTGGTGCTGGAGGCGATGGTCCAGCAGGACTTCATGGTGGCCGCCGCCGGCACCGACCCGGAAGGCTGGCACGTCCCCGTCGGCGTCTTCACGCCCGGAACACCCATGGCCAGCGACGCCGGCATGGACATCCTCACCAAGCCCCGCAACCTGGAAGCAAGCCGGCGCGCGCTCATCGCCGCCGGCTACAAGGGCGAGAAGGTGGTGCTGCTGACGCCGACCGACACCGCCAACCTGGTCGCCTTGTCCGAAGTCGCCCGCGACCTGCTGGTCAAGCTCGGCTTCAACGTGGAACCCGCGGTCAGTGACTGGGGCACCGTGGTGCAGCGCCGCGCGAGCCAGGAGCCGGTGGAGAAGGGCGGCTGGAGCATGTACCAGACCACCTGGAACGGCGTCGACATGGTCAGCCCCATCGGCACCCAGGTGATCCGCGCCAACGGCCCGCGCGCCTTCTTCGGCTGGCCCAACGTGCCGGCGCTGGAGGCGCTGCGCGACCAATGGCTGGACGCCACCACCCTGCCGGAACAGCAGCGCCTGGCCGCCGAAATCCAGCGCGTGGCGCTTCAGGAGGCAGTCTACATGCCGACCGGCCAGCTTTTCGGCATGTCGGTGCATCGCCGCGCCATCACCGGGCTGGTGCCGGGCGTGATAGTGTTCTGGAATGTCCGCCGAGCCTGAAGGAAGTCCCATGTCCGCCATCGACAAGATCCGCGCCAGCCACGGCGAACTGACCGAAATCCGCCGCACCATCCACGCCAACCCCGAGATCGGCATGGAGGAATGGCAGACCGCCGAGCTGGTCGCGCAGAAGCTGGAAAGCTGGGGCATCGAGGTGCATCGCGGCGTCGGCCGCACCGGCGTGGTGGGCGTGCTGCGCAACGGCAACGGCGCGCGCAGCATCGGCCTGCGCGCCGACATGGACGCACTGCCGATGCAGGAAGCCTCCGGCGCGCCCTATGCCAGCACCAAGCCCGGCATGATGCATGCCTGCGGGCATGACGGCCACACCACCATGCTGCTCGGCGCCGCCAAGTACCTGGCGGAAACGCGCAACTTCACCGGCACCGTCAACTTCATCTTCCAGCCCGGCGAGGAAGGCATGGGCGGCGCGCTGGCCATGCTGCAGGACGGGTTGTTCGAGCGCTTTCCGTGCAACGCCATCTACGGCATGCACAACCGCCCGAACCTGGAACTCGGCGCCTTCGCCATCCGTCCGGGTGCGACGGCCGCCGGCGGCGCCTTCTTCGACATCGTGGTGGAAGGCAAGGGCGCGCACGGCGCCCGGCCGGAAGCCAGCATCGACCCTGTGCTGGCCGCCTGCCACATCGGCACGGCGCTGCAGAGCATCGTCGCCCGCAACATCAGCCCGCGCGACACCGCGGTGCTGAGCATCACGAAAATCCAGGGCGGCGACGCCTTCAACATCATCCCGCAGAAGGCCACGCTCTCCGGCACCGCGCGCTTCTTCCGGCGAGAGGTGGCGCAGCAGATCGAGGAGAACATGCGCCGCATCGCCCAGGGCGTCGCCGCCGGCTTCGGCGCCACGGCGGAGCTGGACTGGCGCCTGATCTTCGCGCCGACCATCAACGCGGAGGAGCAGACCGACATGGTCGTCAGCGTCGCCCGTGAGATCGCTGGCGCCGACAAGGTGGACGTGAACAAGCCCGCCGGCATGGGCAGCGAGGACTTCTCCTTCATGATGGAGCAGGTCCCCGGCGCCTATATCCAGCTGGGCATCGGCGCGAACGCGGAACTGCACAACCAGCTGTACAACTTCAACGACGAAGCCATCCCGTATGGCAGCGCGCTGTATGCCGGGCTGGTGGAGAAGGAAATGCCGAAGGGGGTTTAGGCAAGGGGGCGGCAGCCTTTCCATGCGGGCCGATGGGCAGAAGCACCGATCGGCCCTGCTACCGCCTCCAGCGCGCCGCCAGTCGCTCGACCGTCTCGTAGATGCTGGAGCCGCTGGTCTTCCGCATCCGCTCGATGAAGTGCCGCAGCGCCGTCACGTCGCGCTGCAGGGCGTCGCCGTAGTAGTGCCGCAGGATGGCCTCGTCCGCCGCGCCGCCTTCGGTCATGGTGGCCAGTATCTCGTAGAATTCCAGCCGAGTGATCACCAACTCCTGCATCTCCGGCGGCAGGGCGTGCACCTTCGCGGCGCTGTCGAAGGCGCCGGCATCACGCTGCCGGGCAAAGCTGTAGCGCGCCGCCTTCCACGCCGGGTCCATCTCCTGCCGCAGCAGGACATCCAGCGTCGCCGCGCGGCGCGCCGCCTGTGAGCTGCGCCGCAAGGTCACCAGCGCGATGATCGTTGCTGGGACGACGAACAGGGCTTGGACAACCGCGGCCAGCGCCTGCACCCAGGCAGAGAGAAGCTCGGGGCTCTCCGGGATCATGCCGCTCTCCCCAAGGTCCAGCCTGCGCGCAGAGCGCTACCGCGTGCCGCGCACCAACCGCCCCGGCAGCGCCCCGGTCGCAACACCCTCGCGGTACACCACCTCCCCATTCAACACCGTAGCGACATACCCCCGCGCCCCCTGCACCAACCGCTTGCCGCCCGCCGGCAGGTCGTAGCGCATGCTCGGCACATCCATCGCCAGCCGCGCATAGTCGATCACGTTCAAATCCGCCTTCATCCCCGGCGCCACCAACCCGCGGTCCGTCAGCCCAATCGCGGCGGCGTTGTCCCGCGTAATCCGCTTCACCGCGAACTCCACCGGCAGCTTCGGCCCGCGCGAGCGATCCCGCGTCCAATGCGCCAGCATATGCGTCATGCACGATGCGTCGCAGATGTAGCCCACATGCGCGCCGCCATCGCCCAGGCCCACCAGCGTCATCGGGTGTTCCAGCATGGCGCGCACCGCTTCCAGGTCGCCATCGGCGTAGTTGATCAGCGGCCGGTTGAGGATCGCCCGCCCGTCCTGCTCCATCATCCAGTCATACGCCAACCCCGCGGGGTCCACGCCCATGCGCGCGGCCACGGCGCCGACGCTGGTGCTGGGGTCCGGCTCATACTCCGGCGGAGACCCCAGCCGGAACAGCCGGTCCCAATTGTTCAGCCGCGCCGCCAGCGCCGGGTCGGCGGTCGCCTCGCCGATGATCCGCGCCCGCAGCCCCGCATTGCGCAGCGCCACCACCCGATCGGCAATCGGCAACCCCGCCACCGCGGCATAGGAAGGCCGCGCCACGAAGGGGTGCTGCGACAACTCCCAGCCGAACATCAGCCCCACCGGCCGTCCCATCACCTGGCCCATCATCGTCACGCCCTCGGCGCGGGCGCGCTCCACATGCTCCAGCATGGCCTTCCACAGCCAGGGCCGGCTCTCCCGCTGCAACAGGCTGAAGGTCAGCGGCGTCTTCGCGTGGGTCGCCACCCGTTGCAGCATGGCAAACTCGCTGTCCGGGTCGTCGAAGTCGGAAATCACCTGCAACCAGGCCGCCCCCGCCGCGCCGGCAGCGGCGCCAATCTCGGCCAGCTCGGCCTCCGGCGCGCCATAGGTCGGCGTATGCACCCCCGCCAGCGTGCGGTGGAACATCGCCCGCGACGTGGAAAACCCGATCGCCCCGGCCCGCACCCCCTCGGCCGCCAGGCGCGCCATCTCGGCCCGGTCGGCCGGCGTGCTGTCGGCATGCGCCACCGCGCGGTCGCCCATCACGTGCAACCGCAGGGAGGCATGCGTCACCTGGGTCACGATGTCGCAGTCGTAGTGCCGCGCCGCCAGCGCATCCAGGTAGCTCGGAAAGCTCTCCCAATTCCACGGCAGCCCCTCGGTCAGCACCACCTCGGGCAGGTCCTCCACGCCCTCCATCAGCTCCACCAGCTTGTCGCGGTTGGCCGGGGTGCAGGGCGCGAAGCCCACGCCGCAATTGCCCACCAGCACCGTGGTCACGCCGTTCAGCGTGGAACTGTCGATCCGGCTGCTCCAGGTCGCCTGCGCGTCGTAATGGGTGTGCACATCGACGAAGCCCGGCGTCACCAGCAGGCCGCGCGCATCGATCTCCTCGGCGCCGCGCGGCAGCCCCTTGCCCACCGCCACGATGCGCCCGCCGGCCACCGCCACATCGGCCTCGAACGGCGCCGCCCCGCTGCCATCCACCACCAGGCCGCCCCGGATCACCAGGCTCGCATCCGCCATCCGCCGTTCCTCCAACCCTTGCCGCCGCACTATCGCGCCCGCCGGCCAGGAGGGAAAGGTTGACGCCGCCCCGCCCCACCCCACAGTATTAGTCACCCGACCAAATCACCGAGGAAACCAACATGGACGCCCAGGTCCAGCCGCCCCTGACCCTCAGCCCGCCCGACCGCGCCCGCCTGCTGCGCCCGCTGCTGGACGAACACGGCGCCGAGATCGACCGCCGGAGGGAGCTGACGCCCGAGGTGGTGGAGGGCCTGTTCGCGCAGGACCTGATGCGCGTGCTGCTGCCGGCCAGCATCGGCGGTCAGGAAGCCCACCTGCTGGACCATTGCCGCACCGCCGAGGCCCTGGGCTACGCCGACGCCTCCACCGGCTGGTTCTACAACCAGTCCAACGTCTCCGCCGCCACCGCCGCCGCCGCCATGCCGCGCGAAGCCGCCGCCGCCATCTTCGATGGCCCGCGCACCGGCCTGGCCTGGGGCGCCAAGCACGGCAAGAGCCGCGCCATCCGCGTCCCCGGCGGCTACCGCCTGACCGGGGAATGGGGCTACGGCAGCGGCAGCCGCCACACCACCTGGATCGGCGCGCACAGCATGGTGCAGAACCCCGACGGCACGCCGCACATCCGCTACGGCAAGCCGGACGACCGCAGCTTCGTCTTCCTGAAGTCCAAGGCCAAGGTGACGGACGACTGGCAGGTGCTGGGCCTGCGCGGCACCGGCAGCGACACCTACAGCGTGGAGGACCTGTTCATCCCCGATGAACACGCGCCCGCCCGCGACGCGGTGGAGGAACGCCGCGAGAAGGGTCCGCTCTACGTCATCATCTCCAACCTGCTCTACGCCAGCGGCTTCTGCGGCGTGGCGCTGGGCGTCGGCCGCCGCATGCTGGAAACCTACACGGAACTGGCCCGCGGCAAGCAGTCCCGCGCCGCCATCAACGCCATGGCCAACAACAACGCGGTGCAGCTGGAGGTCGGCCAGCTGGAAGCGAAGATCTCCGCCGCCCGCGCCTTCGTCCACGAGGCGATCTGCCAGGCCTACGAGGCGGCGCAGCAGGACCGGCTGGACGTTGACCTGCGCATGCGCCTGCGCCTGGCCACCACCTTCGCCATGCAGCAGGCGGCCGACGTGGCCTACGCCAGCTACCGCGCCGCCGGCACCACCGCCATCCTCAACGCCGCCCCGTTCGAGCGCCGCTTCCGCGACGCGATGAGCGTCAGCCAGCATCTGCAGGGCATGAACGCCCATGTGGAGATGGTCGGGCGCCACCTGATCGGCAGTGAAAACGTGGTGCAGTGGGTGTAGCCTGCGCCGCATGGAAGACGCGGTACGCCTGGCGCTGGAAGCCTATTCACGCGGCACGATGACCGCGCTGGAACTGCGCCGCCGCTTGGGCGACGCCACCTACGGCGACGTGCTGCGGCTGCTGGGCGACGCTGGCCTGCCGCTGCCGCGCGCGCCGGTGGCGGGGCGGGAAGCCGAGTTGGCGCGGGCGCGGGACTGGCTGTTCCCGAAGCATGCCGCGTGACCTCAAGCTCTTCGTCGTCGATACCGGCCCGCTGATCACGCTGGCGGTGGCGCGGTCGCTGGACTACCTGCTGCTGGTCAATGCAGACCTCATCATCCCCGATGCCGTCCTGCATGAGGCGACGCGCGATGCGTCCCGGCTCGGCGCACAGGACATCATCGAATGGGTCAAGGCGCATCGCGCCAGGGTGGAGATCGCGCCGACCCGTGCCTACCAGGTGTTCGACGCGGCGCGCAGCGTGATGCCCAACCTGCGCGAGCCAGACCTCGGCGAGCGCGCCGCGGTTGAAGTGATCGAGGAGCCCGATCGCCTGCAAGGCAACGAGCGCGGCGTTCTCCTATGCGAGGAAACCGCCGTGCTGCGCCGCGTCGTGGTGCGGGACCGTGCCCGTATCGTGGAACTCAGTACCCTCGACTTCCTGCGCATCCTGGAAGCCGAGCAGCGCATCCAATCGGCCGAACAAGTCTTCATGCTGGCGGCGGAGGCGGGCCGCGCGGCGTCCCGCGTCACCAAGCTGGAGAGTCACGAAGTGGCGACGCGCGATGCGATCAGCAGCCTGGTCCGGCGCCCACTCACCCCGCCCTGAACGCCTCGCACTCCACCTCAACCTTGAAGTCCGGCGAGGCCAGCCCGGCCACCACCAGCAGCGTGCTGGTCGGCGCGGCGCCCTGCATCACCCGCGTCCGCACCGTCCGCAGCGTCGGGATCAGCGCCGGGTCGGTCAGGAACACCGTCATCTTCACGATATCGCCGGGCCCCATCCCGTTCGCCGCCAGGTGCGCCAGCACATTGGCGAAGGCCTGTTCCATCTGTGCCGCGCCATCGCCGGCGCTGGTGCCATCGGGCTTGAGGCCCACCTGGCCGGACATCACCAGCCGCCGCCCCGGGCCGGTCACCACGGCGACATGCTGGTAGGACGGGGCGGGGGCGTGGACGCCCGGGGTGTTCGAGAAGGTCACGGTCATCCCGGCATCCTGCCGCGCCATGGCGGCCTCGGCAACCAGGGCCTGGCGCCCGGGTATCCACCGCCGGCATCGGCGCGCTAACCTCGCCGCAAAACCGGAGGAACCCACCATGCCGCGCCGGCTCATCGCCCTCGCCCTCGTCTGCGCCGCCCTTGCCGCCGCCCCGGAAGCGCGCGCCGAATACCCGGACCGCCCCATCACCATGATCGTCGGCTTCGCCGCCGGCGGCGGCACCGACATCGCCGCCCGCACCGTCGGCCGCTTCATGGAACGCCGGCTCGGCCAGCCCGTCATCATCGTCAACCGCCCGGGCGCCGCCGGCGGCATCGGCTACGCCGCCACGGCCCGCGCGGCGCCTGATGGCTACACCATCGGCACCATCAACACCCCCAACGTCGTCTCCCTGCCCATCGAGCGCAGCATCGGCTACCGCTTCGAGGAGCTGCAGGCCGTCGCCAACATCGTGGACGACCCCGGCGCCCTCTGGGTCCGTGCCGAAAGCCCCATCCGCACGGTCGCGGACCTGCTGGCCCTGGCCCGCTCCCGCCCGCCGGAATCGCTGGGCTGGGGCAGCACCGGCCGCGGCACCTACACGGACTTCACCCGCCTGGCGCTGGAGAAGCTCACCCGCACGCAGTTCACCCTCATCGCCTATGGCGGCACCCAGCCGATCATCGCCGGCCTGCTGGCGCAGGACCTGGCCGTCGGCGTCTTCTCGCTGTCCGAAGGCTCGGGCGCGCAATCCCAGGGCCTGGTCCGCCCGATCGGCCTGATGGCCGAGGCCCGCGCCGAAACCGCCCCCACCGTGCCCACCTTCCGCGAACAGGGCTTCGACGTCGTCGGCGGCTCCATGCGCGGCATCGCCGCCCCGGCCGCCACGCCGCGCCCCATCGTCGAAAAGCTGGCCGCCACCATCCGCAGCGTCATGGCGGACCCGGAATTCCAGGCCGCCGCGCGCCAGCAATACCTGCCGCTGCGCTACCTGGGGCCGGAGGAGCACCAGGCCCTGCTGCTGCGCATGCAGGACGAGTATCGCGCCATCTGGGCCGAGCACCCCTGGCGGGAATGACGCCGCTGCCGTCCCGCCGCGCCTGCCTCGCCGCCG
>CAIMOR010000098.1 GCA_903843125.1 uncultured Rhodospirillales bacterium | reverse complement strand
CACGTGGCGCTGCACCGCGCCGATGTTACCGCCATAGACATGGATGCTGATGCTGGCGCGGTCGGCAAAGGCGTTCTGCACCACGTGGATGTCCTGCCCGTTCGGCGTCACGTGCTCCACCATGCCTGGCACGAGGGTAGCCGTGCCCAATTCCTTCATCGGCTCGCCCTCGGCCGAGACCGCGTAATCCGTGGCTATCTCGGAGCCGCGGAGCATGCCGATCATGCCCCAGACTAGGTGGTTGTGAACCGGCGTGCGCTGCCCGGGACCCCAGACGAAGCTGACCACGCTGAACCGCTCCAGCGGGTCGCAATGCAGCAGGTACTGACGGTAGCTCGGGCCATCGGCTGCGAAGGCGTCCGGCAGCCAGTCATCCTGCGCCACCAGGGTGGCCAGCAGGTCGTGCCCTTCATGGAGCCAGCGCGGCTCGTCGGCACCCTGTTCGGCCAGGCGGGTCATGCCTTGGATGAACGCGCGCAGACGCTGGATATTGGCCATCGCAGCTTTTCCTCACTGTTTGAGGGTGCAGCCTGCCGCAAGCGACAGCGTTGATCCACCGCAGATGCAGCGGCCGCCCGTGCCACCCGCCAAAAGAGCGACTTCCAAAGGCCGAAATCCCGCTCCTCCCCAGCCCAGCCGCCAAAGCCCGCCTAACCGCCCTCAGCACCCGCCAGGGTTGCACCAACCCTCTTGTTCCATATATGTTCGCGTCATGGCCGCCCGACGCGCTCCCGGCCGCGCCCACTCCAACCAGCCCACGCCGGGGCCGGCCGCCCATATGTCCGAAACCAGCGTGTCCGCGGCGTCCGCAGCACCCGGCCAGTCGTCCGCTGCGCCCCCAGGGGCGAAAGCCCATGGGTGCAACCACCAACCAACCCTTGCCGGCTAGCACAAAGGGCGGGTCGCCTCGCCCCTGCCCGCGCCATTTGTCCGAAACCTGCTGCCCCGCGCCGCCGCGCCGCTCGGCGCCCGGCCGCCCTCAGGCCGCGGTCAGCACAACGCGTCCGGTTACCTGCCCGGCGCGCAACCGGTTCAGCACCGCATCGGCGTTGCGCAGCGGTTCGTTCGCCACCGGAATGCTGGCGATCTTGCCGCTCCGGGCAATCCCCATCAGTTCCCGCAGTTCCTTGACGTTGCCGACGTATGAACCCTGCACCGTCAGCGCACGGATCGGCATCAGCGGCAGCGGAATGGTCATCTCGCCGCCGAACAGCCCCACCTGCACCAGCTTGCCGCCCTTGCGCAGCGCATCGAAGGCGAAGCGCGCGGTCTCGGTGCCGTTCACCAGGTCGATCACGCCGGCTACCGGGCCACCGGCGGCTTCAATGATGCGCTTGGTGGTGCCTTCCTTGGTGGCCAGCACGGTCCCGGTGGCGCCCATCTTCGCCGCGGCGTCCAACTTGTCCTGGCCGACATCGACGGAAATGATCGCCCGGTGCCCCAGCGCCTTCAGGATGGAAATCGCCTGCAGCCCCAGCCCGCCGGCGCCCACCAGCACGATCGGCTCGTCCGCCGGCATCGGCAGCAGCTTGTTGATGGCGGAGTACACCGTGATGCCGGAACATGCGTAGGTCGCGGCCAGGGAGGGATCGACCCCCTCGATATCCACCAGGTGGCTCCAGCGCGTCGCCAGCACGTGGGTGGCGTAGCCGCCATTCTGATAGACGCCGAGCGAGCGCGGTGCCTGGCACATGTTCTCCTCCTCGGCCAGGCATTGGGCGCACTTCCCGCAGCCGACCCAGGGGAACACGGCGTAGGACTTGCCCACCTCCACCTTGCCCTCGGCGCCCGGCCCGCACGTCAGCACGCGGCCGACAATCTCATGGCCCATCGCCAGCGGCAGCACCACGCCGCGGTCGGTCAGCTTCATCTGCCCGCGGGAGCCCAGGTCGTAGATGCCCTCCCAGATATGCAGATCGGAATGGCAGACGCCGGCATGCGTCACCTCCAGCAGCACCTCGTCGCCCTTCGGCTCGGGCGTTGCCCATTCCAGTTCCTGCAGCGGCTTGCCACACTCAACCACGGCCCAGGCGCGCATCTGCGTTTCTCCCTTTTGCAGTCTTCGTCAGGCCAGGATGGGACCGCGCCGCGGCGCGCCGGTCAAGCGGGCGAGGAACCGCGTTCAGGCTGCGCGGAGCCGGGGCGCGTCCCAGGCGGCAACCGGATGGTCGACCAGGATCGCATAGCTGCGCACCCGGCCTTCCGCCATCGCCTTGGCGGTGCGGGTGCCCGGCAGCGCCGCCATTTCCCGCGCCCGGTTGCGCAGCGGTGCCGGTACCTTGGCAATGACGGATTCGGCCCAGGGCCGGTCCTGCGCCAGCGCGGCGCGGGTGCCTTCGGTGATCTCGCTGACCTGGCGCAGCACCAACCCGGCCTGCCAGGCGGCGGCGTGGAACAGCACCTGCACATCGGCCGGCGCCAGGGCAAAGCCGGCGGTCAGGCTGACCACACCGCCCGGCGCCAGCAGCCGGGCGCATTCGCCGAGCAGTTCGGAAGGCCCGATCGCGTTGACGCAGCCGATGCCGACGATGATGTCGAAGCTGTGCGGCGGCAGCCGGGTGCGGTCGCCCGGTACTTGGCGCAGCTCGAGGTTCTGCACCTTGGCAAGCCGCGTCCAGGCGGTCTTCAGCGCGGCGCCGTTGGTATCCACGCCCACCAGGCGGGCGGCGGGGAACACCGCATGGGCGTAGACCAGCCCGCCGCCGGCACCGCAGCCGATATCGAGCACGGCACGAGGCTCTGGCCGCGGCCCGGGCAAATGGCGGAGCGCCAGCTCGTACAGGTTGGCCTGGCTGCGGGCCTTGGCCAGCGCCGGCACCTCCGTCAGGTTTGGCAGCGGCGGCCAGAAGCCGCCCGCGAAGAAGCCGCGCTCGCGGACCTCCTTCACGCCATAGGCCAGGGCATAGACCAGCCGGACACGCGCCCGACCCAACCAGAGCTTGAGCATGGTCGTGAGCTTATAGCGAAAGATATTGCTGATAGGTCGATTCGTCGTTCAGCAGCTCGACCATTCCGCCCTCCCAGCGGATCCGGCCCTGCTCGATGATCACGGCGCGGTCGGCCACCGCATGGGCGAAGTACAGGTTCTGCTCCGCGAGCAGGATGGAAAGGCCCTCGGCCTTCAGCTGCCGTACCGCCTGGGCCATGCGCTGCACCACCACAGGGGCCAGGCCCTCGCTGGGCTCGTCCAGCAGCAGCAGTCGTGGGTTGCCCATCAGCGTGCGGGCGATGCTCAGCATCTGCTGTTCGCCGCCGCTCATCCGCCCGCCCGGCCGGTCCTGCATGGCGCCCAACGCCGGGAACAGCCCATACAGCCGCGCCTCGTCCCACGGACGTAGCCCCGGCACCGGTGGCCGGCGGCCGACGGACAGGTTCTCCCGCACCGTCAGTTCGGCGAAGATGCGGCGTTCCTCCGGCACGTATCCCAGTCCGGCGCGGGCGATCTGATAGGCCTCCCGCCCCACCAGGTCGCGGCCCTCCAGCAGCACCTGGCCGGCGGTGGGGCGCACCATGCCCATAACCGCCTTCAACGTGGTGGACTTGCCGGCGCCGTTGCGGCCCAGCAGCACCACCACCTGGCCGGCCGGCACCTCGAAGCCGACATCGTCCAGGATGTGCGCGCGGCCGTAGTGCGCGGAAAGGCCACGGACGCTCAGCATGCCGACGCCTCCGCCTCGGGTTCAGGCTCGAAACCGCTGCCCAGGTACACCTCCTGCACCAGGGCGTTGGCCCGCACCTCGTCCGGCGTGCCCTCGGCAATCAGCCGCCCACGATCGAGCACCAGCACCCGGTCGGCATGGCTGAACACCACGTCCATGTCATGCTCGGTGAACAGCACGGACATGCCACGCTCGCGCGCGACCTCGGCCACCAGCGCCATCAGGCCCACGCGTTCCTGCGGCGCCATGCCGGCGGTGGGTTCATCCATCAGCAGCAGCCGCGGGTTGTTGGCCAGCGCGATCGCCAGCTCCACCCGCTTGAGGTCGCCATAGGCCAGCACGCTGCACGGCCGCCGCGCCTGGCCGGCCAGGCCGACGCGTTCCAGCAAGGTGTCCGCCTGCCCGCCGCGCAGTCGCCAGGATGGCGTCCACAGCCGCCCCAACTCGCCGCGGTGCGACTGCAGGGCCAACTGCACATTCTCCCGCACCGTCATGGAGCCGAAGGTCGCGGTGATCTGGAAAGTGCGGCCGACGCCGCGCTTCCACACCTTGCGCGGCGCCAGCCCGGTGATGTCCTGGCCCAACAGCTTGACCCGCCCACCATCCGGCCGCAGGTGCCCGTTCAGCAGGTTGAAGCAGGTGGACTTGCCGGCGCCGTTCGGGCCTATCAGCGCCAGCATCTCGCCGGCCCGCACGCCGAAGCTGACCTGGTCCACCGCGCGCACGCCGCCGAAGGATTTCTGGATGCCCTGCGCTTCCAGCGTGAACCTATGCATGCCGGCGGCCTTCCCACCAGCGCCGCACCGCGCCGGCCAGCCCCTGCGGGAAGGCCAGCACCAGCAGCAGGATGACCGCGCCCAGCACCAGGCGCCAATAGTCGGTGGCGCGCACCAGCTGCTCATGCAGGCCGGTGAAGGCCAGCGCGCCCAGCACCGGCCCGGCCAGCGTCTGCACGCCGCCGAGCAGCACCATCAGCAGCGCATCCACGCTGCGCGGAATATCCAGCGCGGTCGGGAACACGCTGCCCTTGGCAAAGGCGAACAGCCCGCCGGCCACCCCGGCAAACCCGGCCGCCAGCACGAAGGCCACCCAGCGCATGCCGAAGGCATTGATGCCGATGGCCTCGGCCCTGAGCGTATTGTCCCGCTGCGCCCTGAGCGCATAGCCGAATGGCGAAAGCGCGATGCGCCTGAGCGCCAGCGTGCCGACCACGCTGCACCCCAGCGCCAGCCAATAGAAGTTCAGCTTGGTGGCCCAGGGGTCGGGCCAAACGCCCAGCACGCCGTTGTCGCCACCGGTGATCTCCACCCACTGGAAGGCGACGCTCCAGGCGATCTGCGCGAAGGCCAGCGTCAGCATGGCGGAATACACTCCGGAGAGCCTGACGCAGAAGAAGCCGAACAGCACCCCCGCCACGCCGGCGCAGAACGGCGCCGCGAGCAGCGCCGGCAGCATCGGCGCGGCGAACCACTTGGTCAGCAGCGCCGCGCCATAGGCGCCGATGCCGAAATACGCCGCGTGGCCGAAGCTGGCCATCCCGCCCGGCCCCATGATGAAGTGCAGGCTGGCCGCGAACAGCACGGCAATGGCCATGTCGGTCAGCACGATCAGCGCGTAGTCGCCGGCCAGGAACGGCGGCGCCACCACGGCGACCAGCAGCGCGGCAAAGCCCAGCCATTTCAGCGCCGGTGGTGCACGGCCCAGCACCGGCTCCGCCACGCTGGCCACCGCCGCCTGCGCCACCTGCGCCCTGCCGAACAAGCCGCGCGGCCGGATCACCAGCACCACGGCCATGACCAGGAATACCAGCACCAGCGTGATCTTCGGGAAGACCAGGATCCCGAAGGCGTGCAATTCGCCGATCAGCAGCGCTGCCAGCGCCGCGCCAGGCAGGCTGCCCAGGCCACCCACCACCACCACCACGAAGACTTCCGTGATGGTTGCCAGGTCCATGTGCAGGTTCACGCTCTCGCGTGGCAGTTGCAGCGCCCCGGCCAGACCGGCCAGGGCCGAGCCGAGGAAGAACACGCTGGTGAACAGCCAGCGCTGGTTGACGCCGAGCGCGCCGACCATCTCGCGGTCCTGGGTTGCCGCGCGCACCAGCGTGCCCCAGCGCGTTCGCTTGAACAGCAGCAGGAGCAGCCCGAGCACGACCGGCCCGATGCCGATCAGCACCAGCTCATACAGCGGGAAGCGCAGGCCGAGCAGCTCCACGCTGCCGCGCAACCCCGGCGCGCGCGGCCCCAGCAGGTCCTGTGCGCCCCAGACCAGCAGCGCGACATCCTGTACCACCAGCACCACGCCGAAGGTGGCCAGCAGCTGGAACAGCTCCGGCGCGCGATAGATGCGCCGCAGCAGCAGCACCTCCAGCAGCGCGCCGATGGCGCCCACCGCCAAGGCCGCCAGCACGATGCCGCCCCAGAAGCCGAGATGCCCGCGCGGCAGGTGCGCCACGATGCTGAAGGCGAGATACGCCCCCAGCATGTACAGCGAGCCATGGGCGAAGTTGACGATCCGGGTGACGCCGAAGATCACCGTCAGGCCGGAGGCGACCAGGAACAGCGAGGAGGCGCTGGCCAGCCCGTTCAGCCCCTGCAGCAGCAGGTTTTCCATACCGGGCGGGCTTCAGCCGAAGGCCAGGTTCAGCTGCCGGGCCGCAGCGTCCGCACCACCGCATCGCTCGGCAGGTATTTCGCGCCGTCGGCGTAGTGCCAGTCCACCATGGTGCCGCGGCCGGCCCGCAGCGCGGTCTTGCCGACGAAGGCGCCCATCGTGCTCTGGTGGTCGATGGCGCGGAACGTGACCGGCCCCAGCACGCTGCCGAACTCCAGCCCGCGCATGGTGTCGACCAGCTTCTCGGTATCGGTGGTGTTGGCCTTGCGCAGCAGGGTGGCGATGGCGTTCACCGTATCGAACCCGACCACACTGCCCAGCCGCGGATAGTCGTTGTACTTGGCTTTGTAGGCCTCCCGGAACGCAGTGTGCACCGGCGTGGTGATCTGGTCCCACGGATAGCCGGTGACGATCCAGCCTTCCGGCGCCTCGTCGCCCAACGGGTCCAGATATTCCGGCTCCCCGGTCAGCAGGGAGACGACGGCGCGCTTCTCGAACAGCCCGCGCGTGGCGCCCTGGCGGACGAAGTTGGTCAGGTCGGCGCCGAAGGTGACGTTGAAGATCGCCTCCGGGTTGGAAGCGGCCAGCGCCTGCACCGTGGCGCCGGCATCGATGCGACCGAGCGCCGGGAACTGCTCGGCGACGAACTCCACGTCGGGCCGTGCCGCCTTCAGCAGTTCCTTGAACCAGCGCACCGCGGACTGGCCGTATTCGTAGTTCGGTGCCACCAGCGCCCACTTCTTCGCCGGCAGCTTGGCGGCTTCCTCCACCAGCATGGCGCATTGCATGTAGGTGCTGGCGCGAAGCCGGAAGGTGTAGCGATTGCCCTTGGACCACACTATGGCATCGGTCAGCGGCTCCGACGCCAAGAACAGGCGCTTGTTCTGGCTGGCGTAGTCGCCCAGCGCCAGGCCGACATTGGACAGGAAGCCGCCGGCCAGCATCACCACCTTTTCGCTGTTCACCAGCTCGCCGGCGTGGCGCACCGCGTCCTCCGGCTTGCCGGCGTCATCGCGGTGGATGGTGGCCAAGGGCCGGCCGTGAATGCCGCCGGCGGCGTTGACCTGCTCAAGCGCCAGCGTCCAGGCCTGGCGATAGGGTTGCAGGAAGGCGGGCTGGGCGGTGTAGCTGTTGATCTCGCCGATCTTCAGTGGCTCGCCGGCCTGCGCCCGCGCCAGCCGAGGCGCCGCCAGCACCGCCGCACTGCCGAGAATGGCGCGCCGCCCGATTTCCATGCCGACCATTGCCTTGCCCTCGATGCCGCTGAACAGGGGCGGCATCGAACCGCATGGGCCGTTGCCATGCAAACGAATTTCGCTGCGCCGCGGCATAAGCCGCCGGGACGCTGCGAAACCCCGCCTGGCTAAGCCGCCGCGATCAGGCCGCCGGCTTCGGCCAGCACGCGCACCCAGTAATCGGCGTCGCCGAAGCTGCCATCGTTCGCCGTCAGCCGCTTGAAATAATGGCCAGCGGCGTATTCCATGGTCATGGCGATGCCGCCATGCAGCTGGATGGTCTGCTGGCCCACGAAGCGCGCGGAACGGCCGATCTGCACCTTCACCGCCGCCATGTTCTTGCGGCGCGCCACCGGGTCGGCATCCTGCGACGACATGGTGCCGAAGAACGCCATGCTGCGTGCCTGCTCCAGCGCCACCATCATATCGGCGCTGCGGTGCTGCAACGCCTGGAAGCTGCCGATGGTGCGACCGAACTGCTGGCGCGTCTTCAGGTAGTCCAGCGTCATGGTGTGGGCGGCTTCCATGGCCCCCACGGCCTCGGCCGCCAGCGCCGCGATCGCTTCGTCCACCACGCGGTCCACCAGCGGCAGGCCGCCCTCGGGCTCGCCCAGCACCGCATCGGCGCCCAGCTTCACGCCGCTGAGCGTCACCTGCGCCGCGCGCTGGCCATCCACGGTGGCAAAGCCCTTCACCGAAACGCCCGCCGCCTTGGCATCCACCAGGAACACGCCGATGCCGGACTTGTCCCGCTGGCCGCCGGCGGTGCGCGCCGTGACCACGAACATGTCGGCGCTGTCGCCATGGATCACCATGCCCTTGGCGCCATCCAGCAGCCAGCCGGAGCCGTCCCGCTTCGCCGTGGTCGCCACGTCGAACAGGTCGTAGCGGGATTGCCGCTCGGTGGCGGCGAAGGCCAGCTTCAGCTTGCCCTCGGCCAGCTGGGGCACGATGCCGGCGCGCTGTGCCGCGCTGGCGCCGTGGCGCAGGAAGCCGCCGCCGACGACGACCGTGGTGAACCACGGCTCCAGCGTGATGTGCTTCCCCATCTGCTCGGCGACCAGCATGGTCTCCTCCGCCCCGCCGCCGAAGCCGCCCTCGGCCTCCGCGAAGGGCAGGCCCAGCAGGCCAAGTTCGGCATAGGCGGCCCACATCTCGGCGCTCCAGCCCTGAGGCGTCTTCAGGTAGCCCTTGCGCTGCTCGAAGCCGTACTTGTCGCCCAGCAGGCGCGAGACGCTGTCCTGCAGCAGGCGTTGGTCTTCAGAAAGATCAAAGTCCATTTTTCTGTCGGTTCCTCGACTGGGGTTGCTGTTCGGCCGCTGGACTCACAGCCCCAGGAACGCCTTCGCCATGATGTTGCGCTGGATCTCGTTCGACCCGCCGTAGATGCTCTGCTTGCGCCAGTTGAAGTAGACGCCGGCCAGGCCGAAGGCCCAATCGGGTGCGATGTCCGGGTCTTCCGCCACCACCTGATCGCTGCCGCCTTCCATGTCGGGGTCGCCATCCACCCAGGCGTAGGGCCCGGCCGCTTTCATCAGCAGCTCCGAAACACCCTGCTGGATCTCGGTGCCCTTGATCTTCAGTACCGAGGTCGTCGGGTCCGGCTTGTTGCTGCCCGGGTTCTTCATGGCGGTGGCGATCACGCGCATCACCGTCATCTCCAGCGCCTGCAACTCCACCTCTATCTCGGTCACCTTGGTCATGAAGCCGATGTCCTGGGTCAGCGGCTTGCCGTTGTCGTAGGTCTCGGCGGCGATCTGCTTCAGCCGGGCGATGCGCTCGCGGCTGGCGCCGACGCGGGCCTGGCCGAAGCGCTCATTGCCCAGCAGGTACTTGGCGCAATCCCAGCCGCGGTTTTCCGTGCCCACCAGGTTCTCCGCCGGCACCTTCACGTCGTCGAAGAACACCTCGTTCACCTCGTGCCCGCCCTCGATCGTGATGATCGGGCGCACGGTGATCCCCGGCGTCTTCATGTCGCACAGCAGGAAGGAAATGCCCTCCTGCTTCTTCGCGTTCGGGTCGGTGCGCACCAGCAGGAAAATCCAGTCGGCGTGCTGCGCCAGCGTCGTCCAGGTCTTCTGGCCGTTGACGATGTAGTGGTCGCCCTCGCGCACCGCGCGGGTCTTCAGCCCAGCCAGGTCGGAACCGGCGCCGGGCTCGCTGAAGCCCTGGCACCACCAGTCGTCCAGGTTCAGCATGCGCGGCAGGAAGCGCTCCTTTTGTTCCTTGTTGCCGAAGGCGATCACCACCGGCCCGCACATGTTGATGTTGAACCCCAGCGGGGAAGGCGCCGGCGCCAGCATCAGCTCCTCGCGGAAGATGTAGCGCTGCGCCGTGGTCCAGCCCGGGCCGCCGTATTCCTGCGGCCATTCCGGCGCCGCCCAGCCGCGCTTGTTCAGGATCTGCTGCCATTCGACCACCTGCGCCTTGGTGGGCGACTTGCCCATCTTCATGCGCTCGCGGGTTGCCGCCGGCAGGTTCTGGTTGATGAAACTGCGGACTTCCTCGCGGAAGGCCTTTTCCTCGTCGGTCCAGCGGAGGTCCATGTGCTTTCTCCCGTGTGAAGGCGTCAGATCTTCGCCGCGCCGGTCATGCCCGCAAAGGTGCCGCCCTTGGCCGCCAGGTCGAGGATCAGCTGGCACGGCTTCAGGTTGGCGTCGTTGGTCGCCTCGGCATACTTCGCCAGCTTCTCGGCTACCGTGGCCAGGCCCTGCCGGTCTGCCCAGAACATCGGGCCACCGCGGAAGGCCGGCCAGCCGAAGCCGTTGCAGAAGATCACGTCGATATCGATCGGCCGGTAGGCGATCCCTTCCTCAAGAATGCGCGCGCCCTCGTTGACCATCGGCAACAGCACGCGGTCCATGATCTCCTCGTCCGAGATGGCCCGGCGCCGCACCTGCATCTGCTCGGCCAGGTCGAGAATGATCTTCTCCACCGTCGGGTCCGGCAGGCGGGTCCGCTTCTCGTCGTACATGTAGTAGCCCTTGCCGGTCTTCTGGCCGAAGCGGCCCTGCGCCACGATGGCGTCCGCCACCGGCGCCACGGTGCCGCGCGCCTTGCGCACGGCGGCGCCGATATCCAGGCCTGCCAGGTCGCCGGTGGCCAGCGGCCCCATCGCCATGCCGTAGCCTTCCATCACCCGGTCGATATCGGCCGGCAGGCAGCCTTCCAGCAGCAGCTTCTCAATCTGCGGGCCGCGCTTGCCGGTCATCCGGTTACCCACGAAGCCATCGCAGTTGCCGCAGACCACGTTCAGCTTGCCGATCCGCTTGCCGACATCCATCGCCGTCGCGATCGTCGCCCAGCTGGACTTCGCCCCGCGCACGATCTCAAGCAGCCGCATCACGTTGGCCGGGCTGAAGAAGTGCATGCCGCAGACCAGTTCCGGTCGCGTCGTCGCGCCGGCGATCTCGTCGATGTTCAGCGTGGAGGTGTTGGAGGCAAGGATCACCCCCGGCTTCGCCGCCTTGTCCAGCCGGCCGAAGATGTCCTTCTTGACGTCCATGTTCTCGTAAACCGCCTCGATCACCAGGTCGGCCTGGCTGACCGTGCCGTCGAAGTCGATGCTGCCGGTCAGCAGCGCACGGCGCTTCTCGTACTCGGCCTGCGAAAGACGGCCGCTGGCGACGGTGCGCTGCCAATTCGCCTCGCAGCGTGCCAGGCCCTTGTCCAGCGCGTCCTGGCTGGTTTCCACGATGGTCACCGCCAACCCGTGGTTGGCCGCGCTCATCGCGATGCCGCCGCCCATGGTGCCGCCGCCGATCACCACCAACTTGTTGACCGGCAGCGGCTTCACCTCGGCCGGCATGCCGGGAATGCGCGCCACTTCGCGTTCACCGAAGAAGATGTGCCGCAACGCGTGGCTCTGCTCGCCCTGCACCAGTTGGCCGAACTGGTCCCGCTCCACCTGCAGGCCGTCGTCGAACGGCAGGGTAAAGGCGGCGCGCACCGCGGCGACACATCCCTTCGGGCTTTCCTGCCCGCGGCTGCGGGCCAGCAGCGCCTTGGCCGCCGCATCGAAGGCGGCCATGTCCTGCCCTGTGATCTTGTCGGTGCGGTACTTCGCCAGCTGGAAGGTCTGGCCATAATGCTCGCGGGCCCATTGCACGGCGCCCTTCTCCAGCTCGCCGTCGATCACTGCGTCCACGATGCCGAGCT
>CAIMOR010000097.1 GCA_903843125.1 uncultured Rhodospirillales bacterium | reverse complement strand
CCTGCACGCCCTGAGGCAGGGGCTGCTTGCCACCGCTGCCTTGGCCGCTCGTGGCATTGAGGAAGAACACGATGGCCTCTACGCCCTGCAGCACCACCTCGCGCGATGATCCCCGGCTGGGCGACGACCTCCGGCGATCCCGCCTTGGCCAGTAGGGCATGACCCGCCGCGCTCTGCTGGCTGCCGCGCTCGGCTCACCCATGTTGGCCTCGCCCGCGCTGGCGCAGGAGGCCCGCAGCATGCGCTGGGTGGTACCCTGGCCGCCCGGCGGCAGCACCGACGTCATCGCCCGGCTGGTCGCCGCCCATGTCGGCCCCGTGCTGGGCCAGGCGGTGGTGATAGAAAACCGCTCCGGCGCCGGCGGCGTGCTGGGCAGTGATGTCGTGGCCAAGGCGGCGCCGGACGGCCTGACCGCGCTGGTCAGCGACGGCGCCCTGGCCACCGCGCCCAGCCTGCACCGCAGCCTGCCGTTCAACCCGGCGCAGGACCTCCGGGCGGTTTCGCTGGCCGTCACGCTGCAGCATGTGGTGGTGGTGAACCCCAGCTTCCCGACCACCACGCTGGCGGGTCTCATCGCGGAGGCAAAGCGGCACGACCTGGATTTCGGCTCGGGCGGCATCGGCTCACCGCTGCATCTGGCCGGCGAGTTGTTCCGGTTGGCGGCAGGGATCGGCTGGACGCATGTCCCCTATCGCGGCGCTGCCCCGGCGGTGATGGCCCTGCTGGCCAATGAGGTTCAGGTGGTGCTGCCAAGCTTGCCGGCCGTGGTGGCGCATATCCGCGAAGGCCGGCTGCGCGGGCTGGCGGTGACCGGCCCCAATCGCTCCCTGCTGCTGCCCGAGGTGCCCACGGTGGCCGAAGCCGGCCTGCCAGCCGCGCAGATGGTCGGCTGGGTGGGACTGCACATGCCGGCCGCCACGCCCGGGGCAACGGTGGATCGGCTGGCCGCCGCCGTCCGCGAAGCGTTGGGGGTGCCGAGCCTGCGCGCCCACCTGGCCGAGCAGGGCGCCGATATCGCATTGCGCGGGCCAACCGACTACGCCGACTTCATCGCCACCGAGACACGCAAGTGGTCGGGTGTCATCCGCGCCGCGGGGATCGAGCCGGAGTGAGCGGGCCTGGAAGCAGCAGCGGAGGCCCTCGCTGGACGCCGACGGCACGAACAGACTGCCCCGATATCGGCTGACGCCCAACGCAGCATGATCGCGGCTGGCAGCGCGAGCTTACCCCGGCGTGCCGTGGCCGTGGGTGCTGCTGGCGTTGACTGCTTCCAGTCCGCTGAGATCGGCAACGTCGCTGCCGCGGGCCAGCACGTGCAGGTCGAGCTCCGCGACCTGGAAGCCGAGGTCTCCGGTAGCGCCAAAACCACAGATGCCGCGGCCGCTGCCCAAGGGGCTTGGGCCTTGGGTTGCCTCCCGGGAGTTCGATGAACCCGGAGCCGGAGGGCGCCGTCGGCCGCACCACCACTCGGGACAACATCCACCAAGCCAGCAGCGGTCCAGGCAGGCCGCCAAATGGGGCGAAAGCAGGCGTTCGCGCTCCCTGCATCGGTGGTCAGACGCGTCGACCTGCATTGCCTGAACCCTAGCGCTTCGACCCGTCCACAGCTTGCAAGCATGCCTCCCTTCGATTAATAGCTGACTGGTCAGTCAGTAGGATATGCTCTGAGCATGTCGTCCCCGCCGCCTCGCCGCGCCCGCCGCAAGGCCGATCGCCCCAGCGAAGTGCTTGATGCCGCGCTGGATTGCTTCCGCGAGCGCGGCTTCGCCGCCACGCGCATGGAGGACATTGCCGTCCGCGCCGGGGTCTCAAAGGGCACCGTGTACCTGTACTATCCGTCGAAGCAGGCGGTGTTCGAGGCTCTGGTTCGCGCCAACATCCTCCCCAACCTGGAAAGCGCTGCGGCTTCGTTGGTGGCCCATCCCGGCCCGGCATCGGCGCAGCTGCGGCTGATGCTGGACTTCGTTGCCCAGGTCACCAGCAACCCCAGGCTGGTGGCTTTGCCCAAGCTGGTTCTGGCCGAGGCCGGCAATTTCCCCGACCTCGCCGTCTTCTATCGGCGCGAGGTGGTGGGCCGTGGCCTGGCGATGCTGGAGGGCGTGCTGGCTCGCGGCATGGCGGCCGGCGAGTTCCGCCCGCTGCCGCTGACCGCCACGGCCCGACTGTTCCTGGCGCCGCTGCTGCTCAACGCGCTGTGGCAGACCACCTTTGCCGCGCAGGAATCGGCGCCGCTGCCGCCGGCCGAGCTGCTTGCCCTGCATGCCGAGCTTTTCCTGCGCGCCATCGCCGCCCCGGCCGAGGACCCCCACCGATGACAATCCGCCCGGCAGCCCTGGCGCTGCTGCTACTGCTCGCCGGCTGCGACGACGAGCCCGACCCCGGCTTCCAGGGCTACGTCGAGGGCGAGTACCTGCGCATCGCCGCGGTGGATGCCGGCTGGCTGGCCAGCGTGGCGGTCGCCAAGGGCCAGCAGGTGGCCGCCGGGCAGCCCTTGTTCACCCTGGAAGCATCCCGCGAGGAAGCCGCGCTGGCCGAAGCGCGGTCTCGCCTGGCCCAGGCCGAGAGCGACCTGGCCGATCTGCGCCTGGGGGCGCGGCCGGAGGAGATTGCCAATTTCGAGGCCCAACTGACGGACGCCGAAGCCAACCAGCGCCTGGCCGCCATCACGCTGGAACGCAACCAGCGCCTGATCTCCACGCACGTCGTCTCGGAATCCCAACTGGACCAGGCCAATGCCGCCGCGCAGCAGTCGGTGGCGCAGGTGGCGCGAATGCGGGCGCAGCTGGCCACCGCGCGCCTGGCCGCCCGCTCAGACCGCATCCACTCCGCCGAAGCGGCCGCGCTGGCGGCGCGCCACGTGGTGGAGCAATCCGCCTGGCACCTGGCGCAGCGCAGCGTCGCCAGCCCTGCGGACGCGGTGGTGGACGACGTGGTGCGTCGCCCCGGTGAATGGGTGCCGGCCAATGGCACGGTGGTGAGCCTGCTGCCGCCGGCCGGCATCAAGGCGGTGTTCTTCGTGCCGGAGCCGCGCCGCGCGGCGCTGGCCCTGGGCGCCACCGTGGCGGTTGGCTGCACCGGCTGCCCGGAAGGGCTGACCGCGCGCGTCAGCCGCATCGCCGGCGAGGCGGAATACACGCCGCCGGTCATCTACAGCCGCGAGACCCGTGCCAAGCTGGTGTTCCGCGTCGAGGCGCTGCTGGCCAGCGTGCCTGGCGCGCCGCGGCCCGGCCAACCCGTCTCGGTGCGGCCGGCGCCATGAGCGCGCCCGAGGCGCCGGTCATCTCCGTGCGTGGCCTGACCAAGCGCTACGGCGACAAGACCGTGGTGGACAAGGTGGACCTGCAGGTGATGCGCGGCCAGATCTACGGCTTCCTCGGCCCCAATGGCAGCGGCAAGACCACCACCATCCGCATGCTGTGTGGGCTGCTGGTGCCGGATGCGGGGGAAGGCACCTGCCTGGGCCACGACATCCGCACCGAAAGCTGGGCCATCAAGCAGCGCGTCGGCTACATGACACAGAAGTTCAGCTTCTATGAGGACCTGACGATCCGGGAGAACCTGGACTTCGTCGCCCGGCTGTACGGCTTGCCGGACCGCCGCGCCAAGGTGGCCGCCGCGCTGGAACGGCTTGGCCTTGCCGAGCGACGCAACCAGCTGGCCGGTGCGCTTTCCGGCGGGTGGAAGCAGCGCCTGGCGCTGGCCGCCTGCATCCTGCATCAGCCCGACCTGCTGCTGCTGGACGAACCCACCGCCGGCGTGGACCCCAAGGCCCGCCGCGCCTTCTGGGACGAGATCCATGAGCTTTCGGCCGCCGGCATGACGGTGCTGGTGAGCACCCATTACATGGACGAGGCCGAGCGCTGCCACCGCATCGCCTACCTGGCCTATGGCAAGCTGATGGCGCACGGCACGGTGGCCGAGGTGGTGGCCGGCGCCGGGCTTTCGACCTGGCATGTCTCGGGCCCGGACCGCCGGATCGCTGAGCTCGCACGGACGCTGTCCGGGCTCAAGGGGGTGGAGATGGTGGCGCCCTTCGGGGCCACGCTGCATGTCAGCGGCGCCGACGCCGCCGCGCTGGACACCGCGGTGCAGCCCTTCCAGGCCGATGCGGCGCTGGCCTGGCGCCGCGGCGAGCCGACGCTGGAGGACGCCTTCATCCATCTGATGGACAGCGCCACGGACAACTACCACCCGGACGCGCCCCGATGATCAAGCGCCGCTTCTCCTTCGGCCGCCTGGTGGCGGTGGTGGTGAAGGAGTTCATCCAGATGCGGCGGGACCGGCTGACCTTCGCCATGATGGTCGGCATTCCCATCATGCAGTTGCTGCTGTTCGGCTACGCCATCAACTCGGACCCGCGCCATTTGCCCACCGCGGTACTGAGCCAGGACAACGGCCCGTTCAGCCGTGCCATCCTGGCGGCCATGCAGAACAGCACCTACTTCCGCCTCACCGTCACCGCCGAGAGCGTGGCCGAGGTGGACCGCATGCTGGACCGCGGCACGGTGCAGTTCGCGGTGGAGATTCCGGTGGGGTTCGAGCGCCGGCTGATGCGCGGCGACATTCCCGCCCTGCTGGTGATGGCCGACGCCACCGACCCCGCCGCCACCGGCAACGCCGTGCTGGCGCTGCAGCAGATTGTGCAGGGCGCGGTGGCGCCGCTGCTGACCGGGCCGCTGGAAGCGCTGCTGCCGGCGCCGCAGCCGGTGGAGTTGCGCATCCACCGCCGCTACAACCCGGAGGGGCTGACCCAGTACAACATCGTGCCCGGGCTGATGGGCACGATACTGACGATGACCATGATCATCATGACCTCCCTGGCCATGACGCGGGAACGCGAGCGCGGCACCATGGAGAACCTGCTGGCGATGCCGGTCCGCCCGACCGAGGTGATGGTCGGCAAGCTCGTGCCGTTCATCGGCGTGGGGCTGGTGCAGGTGGCGGTGATCCTGGGCGCGGCGCGGCTGCTGTTCCACGTGCCGATGGAGGGCAACGCCGCGGTGCTTGCGGTGGGGCTGACCGTCTTCATCGTCGCCAACCTGGCGGTGGGCTTCCTGTTCAGCACGGTGGCGCAGAACCAACTGCAGGCCATGCAGATGAGCTTTTTCTTCTTCCTTCCGTCCATGCTGATGTCGGGCTTCATGTTCCCGTTCCGCGGCATGCCCGGCTGGGCGCAGGCCATTGGCGAGGCGCTGCCGCTGACCCACTTCCTGCGGGTGGTGCGCGGCGTAATGCTGAAGGCCAATAGCCTGGCTGATACCTGGCCCGACATCTGGCCACTGCTGGCCTTCCTGACGGCGGCGCTTGGACTGGCTTTGCTGCGTTACCGGCAGACGTTGGACTGAAGATCAGAGCTTTTGGGGTGCATGTTAGGAAGTGCGTCCGTGTAGGCCGCGCCTACTCATCTACCGCCGAAGCGGCCGAGAGCGAAGGGCACGGGGCGCCTATCGGGGCGCGGCTCGACCGTGCAGTTTTCCTGCGCTTCCAGGTTGTGGCCCGTCCCGCCCCATGGTTCGGTTCGATGCTACCGCTCCGGTGGTCCGGGTTTGTTGGAGATGTCGTTTCATGACGTTGAGTGCCGGGGATCCTGCACCTTGGTTTGTGGTCCCGACCTCGCAACGGCCGGATTACATGTTCTCGACGCTGGCCGGGCGCTACGTGCTGCTGGCGTTCCCGGGCGCAGGAGCCTCGGCTGGGGCCACGGAGGCAAGCCTTCGTGCCGCCGCCCGGTCGGGTATCCTGAACGACGACCACGTCACCGCCTTCATGGTCCTACCCGGCCAGCCTGAAGGACTGCCGCCGCCTTCCTGCGTCGGGCTGCGCATCGGCCTGGATGCTGGCAACTTCGTGGCGACCGCTTATCGCGCGTGCTCACCTGCGAGCGAGATGCGGGAGGCTACCTACACGCCACATCTGCTGCTGCTTGACCCGCTGTTGCGCGTGATTACCCCGTATGGGATCGACGATCTGCAAAAGGTGCTGTCCACCCTCACCGAGTTGCCTCCGCCCGGGCGGTACCAAGGGGCCGAGGCGCCGGCGCCGGTGCTGCTGCTGCCTCGCGTGCTGGAGCCGGAGCTTTGCCAGGCGCTCATTGACGCCTACGAGGCCGCTGGTGGCAGTCCGTCCGGCTTCATGGAGCAGGAGATGGAGCGCACCGTCGGCACGATGGATGCCAACCGCAAACGGCGAAGCGACTACCTGATGCGTGAACCACAGCTGTGCCAGGCGCTGCGCCATCGGATCGAGCAACGCTTGGTGCCGGAAATCCACAAGGCCTTTCAATTCCGCGTTAGCCGGATCGAACGCTATCTCGTGGCCTGCTACGACGCGGCCGACGCTGGCTTCTTCTTCCAGCATCGCGACAACACCACCCGCCTGACCGCTCACCGGCGGTTCGCCGTCACCATCAACCTGAACGATAACTTCATCGGCGGCGCCCTGCGTTTTCCCGAATTCAGTGACCGAGAGTATTGCCCGCCAGCTGGCGGCGCCGTCGTATTCTCCTGCTCGCTGCTGCATGAGGCCCTGCCCGTTACCCAAGGCCGCCGCTACGCCGCGTTGCCGTTCCTTCACGACAGGCCGGCGGAGGCGGTGCGCCAAGCCAATCTCAGCACCATGCCTCCCGCCTGAGCCGGGCGACGCCGCGTAGACCATGTCCGCGGCGCTCCCTGCCGTCCGCAAACCCAGGGCAAGATCGCGCGCTGGCATCAGACGTTGAAGGCCTGCTGCCATTTGGTGGACACCTGCATAAGGTTTTCACCCGCCTCGTCCGCTTCAGTCATGCTCGCTTCTGATCCGCAGCAACACCCCGGTGCCAGGCAGAAAATCCATTATCCGACCGTCCGAAATTCTCAAGCCAGCTCCAAGCTCAGCCCTTCGGTAAACATGTTGACCAAGCGTTTTGGATAGTTGAACCTGAGCGCCGGCAAGCTTGATTGAGCCGCCGCAAGCGGGAGCGGAATGCCTCCTGCGCAATGCTTTCAGGGAGAAGCCCACGGCCATCTGCAACGGCGGGGGTCTTCGATGAGCTTAGCGGCAGCAGCATCCGAACACGGTCATCCACCTTCGCCGCCGCCGCTCCCGGCCTTGGCCAGTCCGCGTGAACTGAGGAAGGTCATCATCGGCGCGTCGCTCGGCACGGTGTTCGAGTGGTATGACTACTTCATCTACGCCATCCTGGCCGCCTCGCTCTCGCGTCAGTTCTTCTCGGGCATCGACCCCGCTTCGGCGTTCATCGTCACCTTGCTGTCGTTCTCGGCGGGGGCGGCCATCCGGCCGCTGGGCGCCCTGGTGCTGGGCCGCTTCGGCGACCTGCTGGGCCGCAAGCGCACCTTCCTCGTGACCATCGCGCTGATGGGCGGCGCCACCTTCTGCATTGGCTTGTTGCCTGGATACGCGAGCTGGGGCGCGCTCTCGGCCTTCCTGCTGGTTGGCCTGCGGCTGCTGCAGGGCTTCGCGCTGGGCGGGGAATACAGCGGCGCGGCGATCTACGTGGCAGAACATGCGCCGCCGCATCGCCGCGGCTTCTTCACCAGCTGGATCCAGATAACCACGCCGCTCGGCCAGGTCATGGCCACGCTGGTGGTGCTCGGCGTGCAGTCCGTCATGCCGGCCGATGCCTTCGCCTCCTGGGGCTGGCGGGTGCCCTTCCTGCTCTCCATCGTGCTGCTGGTGCTGTCCATCTGGATCCGCTCCTCCACGCATGAATCGCCGGTGTTCAAGGCCATGCAGCAGCAGGGCCGTGGTTCCAAGGCGCCGCTGACGGACGTGTTCTTCAAGTGGCGCAATTTCCGCGTGCTGCTCATCGCGCTGTTCGGCCTGGCGGCGGGGCAGGCGGTGGTCATCAATGTCGGCATGACCTACTCGTTCTTCTTCCTCACCCAGACGTTGCGGATCGAGGGCGCGGTCATCAACGGCCTGCTCGCCTCGGCGCTGCTGCTCACCGCGCCCTTCTTCGTGGTGTTCGGCTGGCTGTCGGACCGGGTTGGGCGGAAGGGCATCATCATCGCCGGGCTCGCCCTGGCCGTGCTGGGCTACCGGCCGATCTTCCAGGGCTTCCTGCACTACGGCAATCCTGCGCTGGAGGCGGCGCATGCGGCCTCACCAGTGGTCGTTGCAGCCGACCCCGCCGCCTGTTCCGTGCAGTTCAACCCCACGGGCACGGCGCGCTTCGTCTCGTCCTGCGACATCGCCAAAGCCTTCCTCACCCGCGGCGGCGTCAGCTACACCAACGAGGCCTTGCCGGCCGGCAGCGTGGCGGAGGTGCGGATTGGTGGCACCACGGTGCAGAGCTTCGAGGGCGCCGGGCTGGCCCCTGCCGAGTTCGGCCGGAAGATGGGCGCGACCACGGCGGCGCTCACGCGACTGCTGGCGCAGGCCGGCTACCCGGCTTCGGCGGACACGGCGCGGGTGGACCGGCTCGCCCTCGTCGGCCTGCTTTCGCTGATGATGCTGTTCGCCACCATGGTCTATGGCCCGATGGCCGCGCTGCTGGTGGAAATGTTTCCGCCCAGCATCCGCTTCAGCTCGGTCGCCACCGCCTACAACATCGGCAATGGCTGGTTCGGCGGCTTCACTTCGCCCATCGCCTTCGCGCTGATCGCGGGCCTGGGCGATATGTTCGCCGGGCTGTGGTACTGCATGGCGGTCACCGCCACCACGCTGGTGGTCGGCGCGCTGTTCCTCAAACCCGGCAAGCCGGTGGGATGAGCCGATGTTCTACCAGCCCGCGCTGAACGACCATGGGTTGCCCTTCAACCCGCTGAAATCCTGCGTGGTGCCGCGCCCGATCGGCTGGATCACCACGTTGGCCGATGACGGGCGGGTCAACCTGGCGCCCTATTCGCAGTTCAACATCGTCGGCTTCGACCCGGGCTATGTGATGTTCTCGGCCAACCGGCATCCGCCGGACTGGCGCCGCAAGGACAGCAGCGACAATGCCGAGCGGCGCGGCGAGTTCGTCTACAACATGGCCACCTGGGACCTGCGCCAGCAGGTCACGCGCAGTTCGCAGATTTACGACCCCGCGATCAGCGAGCTCACCGCCGTCGGCCTGACCGCGGCGCCGAGCCGGATGGTGCGGACGCCGCGCGTGGCGGAATCGCCCATCGCCTTCGAATGCGTCTACCACACCACCGTGGGCCTGCCCGGCGACAGCATCGGCACCGGGCACTTCCTGATCATCGGCAAGGTGGTCGGCGTGCACATCGCCGACGAGGTCATCGGCGCCGACGGCAAGATCGACATCGCCCGGATCAAGCCGCTCGCCCGGCTCGGCTACACTGACTACACCTATGTGGACAAGGTCGTGCCGATCGAGTTGGAGGACGACTGGGCTGGGCAGGAAGACGCGGCCGGCCATAACCGCTACGGGCTGGTGGGTGGCCGATAGACAAAGGATGACGCTAGCAGTGCCCCCCGGCTTCACGCGCCTGACCCTGCCGCCAGCCGGCTTCATCGACGCCAATGGCCCGCTCTACGGCCGCCTGGAGGATGGCCGGCTGGTCATGGGCATTCGCATCGAGGCGCGGCACTGCAATGCCGTGGGCACCTGCCATGGCGGCATGCTGACCATGCTGGCCGACATGCTGCTGGCCATGGGCAGCAACCTGCAGGCCAACCTTTCCTCGTTCCTGATGACGGTTTCGCTGAACTGCGATTTCCTGGACGTTGCTCCGCTCGGTGCCTGGGTGGAGGGCCGGCTGGAGGTGCTGCGCATCACCCGCACGCTGGTCTTCTCGCAGGGCGTCCTGGCCATCGGCGAAAGGCCGGTGCTGCGCGCCAACGCCGTGCTGAAGCGCCCGGCCCAGCCGGACGCGGCCCATGCCATCGAACGGCTGCTGCCCTCAGCCTGACGGCACCCTCGCATTGGCCAGCGCACGCAGCGCCACCTTCGATACCTTCTCGATCGTGCCGCGCGGCAGGTCTGCCACCACCACCACCTCGCGCGGCACCTTGAAGGGCGCCAGCGCGGCGCGGCAGGCGGCCAGGATGTCATCTGCTACGCCTGCGCGCGGGGCCACAACGAAGGCCACGGGCACCTCGTGCAGCATGGGGTGGGACTGGCCCACCACCGCCACATCGGCCACGCCGGGCAATCGGCGGATTACGGCTTCGATCTCGGCGGCGCCGACATTCTCGCCGCCCACCTTCAGCACGTCCTTGGCGCGTTCGACGAACTGGATGAAGCCGTCGGCATGCGGCACCACCAGGTCGCCGGT
>CAIMOR010000096.1 GCA_903843125.1 uncultured Rhodospirillales bacterium | reverse complement strand
TGGGTGGCGGCGCGACGGGCGCGCTGGGCGCGGCGGCGCTGGGCGGCGCGGCCGGGCATGGTGGCAATCCGCTGGCGCCCTCGCCGCTGGGTGGCGGCGCGTCGGGCGCGCTGGGTGGCGGCGCGGCCGGGGCGCTGGGTGGCGGTTCGGCGGGTGCGTTGGGCGGCGTGCTGCCGCGTTAGCGGCCGGCCGCTCAGCGCGGCGCGGCGGCCAGGGTCTTCAGCATGGCCAGGCAGGCGGCGTGGTCCGGGGTGCAGCCCTGCTCCAGCCACCAGGCGCGGGTGGCGGCCAGCAGCCGGCCCAATTCCGGGCCGGGCGGGATGCCGGCGGCCAGGCCGTCGCGGCCCAGCAGCGGGAAGACCGGCACCGGCATCTCGGCGACGCGGGCGCGGAAACGGGCGGGCAGCGCGGGTTGCGCCAGCGGTTGCTGGCCCGGCCCGGGGTGGCTGAAGTAGTCGGGGTCGGCGGCGGCGACCAGGCTGGCGGCCTGGTCCAGCCAGGAAAAATCCAGCAGGCGCTGGCGGCCGTGCAGCACCAGGGCGCGGCGCAGCTCGTCGTCGGAGGCATCGAAGCCGGGCAGCGGCGCGTTGGTCTGCGCCAGGCGCTGCAGTTCCTCGCCCGAGGCCTTCAGCCGGCGGGCGGCGCGGATGGAGCGCGAGCCCACCAGCGCGTCGAAGCGCAGCAGCGGGTCGACCGGGGCACCGATGCGCAGCAGCGCCAGCAGCACGGCCGGGCGGTGGCATTCCGGCAGCACCGCGTGCAGCACGCCGGTTGTCTCCATCAGCAGCACCGCGGCGCTGGGGTCGGGCGCTTCCAGCAGGCGCTTCAGCTCCATCCAGATGCGTTCCACCGAAAGCCGGGCCAGGCCAGGGACGGCGGCGGCGATGGCGGCGAGCGCGGCCGGGTCGGGCTCGCCGCGGCCATAGCGGGCCTGGAAGCGGAAGAAGCGCAGCGCGCGCAGGTAGTCCTCGGCCAGCCGCGTTGCCGGTTCGCCGACGAAGCGGACTTGGCCCGCGGCCAGGTCGGCTTCCCCGCCGAAGTAGTCCCAGAG
The DNA here is from genome assembly GCA_903843125.1 of uncultured Rhodospirillales bacterium. Taxonomy (GTDB): domain Bacteria; phylum Pseudomonadota; class Alphaproteobacteria; order Acetobacterales; family Acetobacteraceae; genus CAIMOR01. The sequence continues at coordinate 4,379 of CAIMOR010000096.1, read as the reverse complement.
CCGGCCATCGGCGGCCATCGACATGGCGTTGATGGTGAAGTCGCGGCGGGCGGCGTCCTCGCGCCAGTCGGTGGTCCAGGCGACTTCGGCATGGCGGCCGTCGGTGGTCAGGTCGCGGCGCAGGCTGGTGACCTCGACCGGCTGGTGGTCCAGCACGGCGGTCAGGGTGCCGTGGGCCAGGCCGGTCTCGAACACTTTCAACCGTGCGGCCTTCAGGCGCTGCGCCATCTCCTCCGGCGCGAAGGGGGCGGCGATGTCGATGTCGTGGACCTCGCGCCCGGCCAGCACGTCCCGCACCGCGCCGCCGACCGCGCGGCTGCCGGGCAGCGCGGCCAGCACGGCGGCGGGGGCGCCGCCGGCCAATATGGCGGGGGGCGCGGCGATGCGGGTGGGCGCGTCGGTCATGGGTGTGCGGCGCTGGGTCGGGCGGGTTCGGTGTGGCCGGGCACCATGTGGCCATCCTGCAGGTGCGGCGGCACGTAGATGCCGGCCTCCAGGCTGCGCGACAGGCCGAACCAGAGCAGCGCGGCCAGCGCCAGCACCACGCCGGCGGCGGCGGCCAGCAGCAGGCGCGGCCCGGGCTCGATGCCGGGGTTGAGCCGGCGCCAGGCCGCATAGGCCAGGAAGGGCACCAGGAACAGCAGCGCCTCGGCCAGCCAGCCCATCAATCGGCCGCCGTTTGGTGCACCAGGCCGGGGCGCAGCACCCGGGCCAGGTTGACCAGGATGGCGGCGGTGGCGCCCCAGATGTAGTGCTTCTCGTGCGGCCAGACCCAGAACTCCCGCATCCGGCCCTTGAACTCGGTGCGGCGGCGCTGCGGCGCCTTCGGGTCCAGCACCACGTGCAGCGGCAGCTCGAAGCATTCCGCCACCTCGCCGGGGTCGGTCACCAGGGCAAGCGGCGGGTCGACCAGCGCGACCACCGGGGTGATGCGGTAGCCGGTGCCGGTCAGGTGGTTCGGCAGCCGGCCGAGCAGGCGCGGCAGGGCGATGGCCAGGCCGACCTCCTCCTCCGCTTCGCGCAGCGCGGCCTGTTCGGGGGTCTCGCCGGCTTCCATGCGGCCGCCGGGGAAGGCGACCTGGCCGGCATGGGCGTTCAGCTTGGCGGAGCGCAGGGTCAGCAGCACGCTGGGCTCCGGGTGCAGGATGATCGGCACCAGCACCGCGGCCCCGATCAGCCTGGCCGGGTCCAGCCCCTCGGTGAAGTTGCCATGCACCGTGGCGGCGGGCGCCTGGGCTTGGGCTTCCGCCATGCGGGCGGCGATCTCGGCAGCGGTCATCGGCCGTTCATAGCACCGGAACGGCGGGGTGCGTTACTCCGCGGCGGTGTCCAGCGCGTCGTTGACCGCGGCGACCTCGTCGATCGGGAAGAACACGCCCTCGCTCCAGACGCCGAGCATTTCCCGGCCATCGACCATCTCCGGTTCGGCGAGGGCGCAGAGCTCATAGAACACCGCACGGTTGATCTTCGCCTCCAGCCCGGGGCGGACCAGCACGTAGGGGCGCGGCTCACGCGTTTGTGGGCAGAGGTGGACGCGGATGGGGTGTTCCTCCCCGGCGGTGACCATCTGGTCCAGGTTGGTACGGAAGGTGAGGCATTGCCGCGGCTTGGCCTGGCCGCAGTCGCAGTCCTTCCACCACATCTCCACGGCGATGAAGGGGGCGTCCTCGACGTCGATGCGGCCGCGCTCGACCGGGGTTTCCAGCCAGTAGCTGCCGTCTTCGTCGCGCTTCAGCACGGTGGCGAACAGGCAGACCAGCTCCTTCCGGCCGATCGGGCTGCCGCGGTAGAACCACTGGCCGTTGCGGTCGATCCGGATGTCGAAGTGGCCGCACTCCACCTTCGGCCGCCCGCAGGCTGAGCCGGCGCCCGACCTGAGCGCCGCCAAAGAGGGCAGATTGGGTGCTTTGGCACCATGGTTGCGGTCGGCGTCCGCATTCATCGCTTTCAGAGCCTCCGGTGCGGTCATAGGCTGATGCTTCCCACACGTCCGCGTGACGCCACATGGAGCGGACGCATCCAACCACCGCCCACGGCCCAATATAGGGAGCATGGCAGGCATGATTGAAGTGGCGGCGACGCCGGATACCGCATCCTTGGTGCGGGAAGTTGAATTGCTGGGTGAAAAGCTCGGCCAGGTGCGGCAGGGGGTGGGCCGCGTCATCTTCGGCCAGGAGCTGGTGGTGGAGCACAGCCTGGTTACGCTGCTCTCGGGCGGGCATGTGCTGCTGGTGGGCGTGCCGGGGCTGGGCAAGACCCGGCTGGTGGAAACGCTGGGCACCGTGCTGGGGCTGGACACCAAGCGGGTGCAGTTCACGCCGGACCTGATGCCGGCCGACATCCTCGGCTCCGAGGTGCTGGACGAGGGCGCCGATGGGCGGCGCGCCTTCCGCTTCATCCGCGGGCCGATCTTCGGCCAGCTGCTGATGGCCGACGAGATCAACCGCGCCAGCCCGCGCACGCAGTCGGCGCTGCTGCAGGCGATGCAGGAGCACAAGGTGGCGGTGGGCGGCGAGATCCATCCGCTGCCGGCGCCGTTCCATGTGCTGGCGACGCAGAACCCGATCGAGCAGGAAGGCACCTACCCACTGCCGGAAGCGCAGCTGGACCGCTTCCTGCTGGAGGTGGAGGTGACCTATCCGGACGAGGCGGCCGAGCGCGCCATGCTGCTGGCGACGACCGGCGCGCGGGAGGCGCAGGCGCTGCCGGCGTTGACCGCGGCCGAGCTGATCGCGGCGCAGCACCTGGTGCGGCGGATGCCGGTGGGCGAGGCGGTGCTGGAAGCGATCCTGAAGCTGGTGCGCGGGGCGCGGCCGGAAACCTCGGCGCTGGCGATGGTGCGGCAGAACCTGGCCTGGGGGCCGGGGCCGCGCGCGGCGCAGGCGCTGATGCTGGCGACGCGGGCGCGGGCGGTGCTGGACGGCCGCCTGGCGCCTTCCGTCGAGGATGTGCTGGCGCTGGCGGAGCCGGTGCTGCGGCACCGCATGGCGCTGACCTTCTCGGCCCGGGCCGAGGGGGTGACGCTGCTGGACGTGATCGGGGCGCTGAAGGCCGAGGTCGGCTAGCGCATTTCCACGCAGGGCGGTGTCGCCCGGAGGGGTAGGATGTCGATCGAACAAGGGGCCAGCGCGTCGTCACGCTGCCCGCCCAGCGTCAGGGCGCGCTAGCGGATGCCAGCCCGCGCAGCCCTTCGGGCCGAGGCGCTTGGCGCCGCCCTGCCGCCGTTGGTGGTGGCGGCGGAGCGTGTCGCCAGCACGGTGATGCAGGGCGTGCATGGCCGGCGACGCTCGGGCCAGGGCGACGCGTTCTGGCAGTTCCGGCCGTTCCTGCAGGGCGACCCGGTCTCCCGCGTCGACTGGCGGCAGTCGGCCAAGGGCGACCGGCTGTTCGTGCGCGAGACCGAGTGGGAGGCGGCGCAGACCGTGCTGCTGTGGCGCGACGCCTCGGCCAGCATGCACGAGGGCAAGCGCGAACGCGCCGAGCTGCTGCTGCTGGGGCTGGCGGGGCTGCTGCTGCGGGGTGGCGAGCGGGTGCGGCTGTTCGGCGATGCCGCGGCGCCGCGGCGCAGCTTTGCCGGGCGCAGCGGATTGCCGGCGCTGGCGCAGGCGCTCGGTGGGGTGCAGGGCGGCGGCGGGGTGCCGGTGGCGGACCCGGGCCTGCCGCGGCATGGGCGCTGCGTGCTGTTCAGTGATTTCTACACGCCGGTGGAGGAGGTGCGGCGCGCGGTTGCCGCGCTGGCCGGGCTGCCGTTGCGCGGCGTGCTGGTGCAGGTGGTGGCGCCCGGCGAGGAGGAGCCCGCCCTGCATGGCCGGGTGCTGCTGAGCGGCATGGAGGGCGAGGCGCCGGTGCTGGTGGCCAATGCGGCGCCGGTGTTCGGCGCCGGACAGCCGTTCCGTCAGTGGTTCGCGGCGCATCGGGCGGCCTGCGCCGACGTGGCGCAGGCGGCGGGCTGGACGCTGCTGGCGCACCGCACCGACCATCGGCCGGAGACGGCGTTGATGGCGCTGTACCAGGCCCTGGGGGGCGACGACTGATGCTCTCGCTTGGCGCGATCGGCTTCGCCGCCCCCTGGCTGCTGCTGGCGCTGCCGGCGCTGCCGGTGCTGTATTGGCTGCTGCGGGTGACGCCGCCGGCGCCGCGACGGGTCAGCTTCGCGCCGATCTTCCTGCTGCGGCTGCTGCCGCGGCTGCCGGAGACGCCGGCGCGGACGCCGTGGTGGCTGCTGGCGCTGCGGCTGCTGGCGGCAGCCTTGATCATTCTGGGCCTGGCGCGGCCGGTGCTGGGGCCGGGTGCGGCCGGTGCCGGGGACGGCACGCTGCTGCTGGTGCTGGACGACGGCTGGGCCAGCGCGCCGGACTGGCCGGCGCGGATGGCGGCGC
>CAIMOR010000095.1 GCA_903843125.1 uncultured Rhodospirillales bacterium | reverse complement strand
GGCGCGACGCGGGTGGACGTGGTGATGCTGAGCGGCGGCAGCGGCCACGGCAACCCCTGCAACGCGCAGGCGGCGCACGGCTTCAACGGGCTGGACGACAAGGTGGTGGAGGTTGTCACCACCTGGCTGGCGGGGCTCTAGCCCCCCTTCAACCCAGTCCCGCCGCCTTCAACCCAGTCCCGCCGCCTTCAACGCAGTCCCGCCGCCTTCGCGGCCGCCCCCCATTTCTCCTGCCAATCGCCGCCGACGAAATCCACCACGCGGCCATCCTCCAGGTAGAACTTGTTGGGCATCTGGAAGATCGCCAGCATCAGTCCGCCTTCCGGGCAACTGGCCGAATGGCGGCTGCCGGCAGGGCGGTAGATGAAGTCGCCGGCGCGGCATTCGCCGTCGCGGTCCACCAGGCGGCCTTCCAACACATAGGTCTGTTCGGTCAGGGTGTGCTCGTGGTCCGGCAGGGTGGCGCCGGGGGCCATGCGCATCAGCACCGTCATGGTGCCGGCGTCCTTGTCCATGCAGAGCGTCTTGTATTCAACGCCGGGTAACATGGCCTTTTCCCAGGGCATCTCGGCCACGGCGACGAAGCGCGAGTCCTTTTCGCCGAGGCCGGCATGGTGCGGCGCGTTGGGGGTGAAGGCGGTCATGACAGGGCCTCCCTGCGGCTGGTTGCGGCAAGCCTAAACCCAAGGCCCGCCGCGGCGCTACGGCATTGCCCCCTGGCGCCGCAGGTAGTCCTCCACCACCGGGCCCCAGGTGTCGCTGCCGAACTGGCCGAAGAACAGCCCATGCCCATCCCGGCCCCAGGGGCCGAGTTGCTTCAGCTCCGCCGGCGCGCCGGCTTCGGTGTAGGCGGCCACCAGGCGCGCGGCCAACGCCGGGCCGAAGAAGCTGTCGTTCTCGGTGTAGACGAACAGCGCCGGCACCCGCGCCCTGGCGCCGAAGGTCCCGGCCGCCGAAACCAGCAGGTCTGGCCGGCACACCGTGTTGGGCCGGCCCTGCGACCAGCCGCCGCGCCCGGCCGCCATGTTGACGAAGGCGCCGACACCGGGCGGATTATGGCTGGCCAGGGCCAGGTTGCCCCAGCCGCCGGCGGATTGCCCCACCACCACGGCCGGGCGCGCCGGGTCCACGCCGGGCAGCGTGCGGGCATGGTCCAGCGCCGCCCGCATGTCCCGCGCCGCCTCCTCGGCGGAATTTACCGGGTCGGCCTGGTCGCAGCGGCCGAGCGACTCGACATAGACGCCGCGCGAGGCGCCGAAGCCGCGGCGCAGCGGCACGCCCACGGCGAAACCGTGCTGCAGGAACCAGCGCACCGCCTCGGCGTCGCAGCGGGTCGCGACCATGCCGGGCAGGCTGCCGCGGTCCACCGGGGCGCCATGGTTGACGAGCACCAGCGGGGCCGGGGCATCGCCCTCGGGCCGGCAGAACCGCATCAGGATGAAGCGTCGCTGGCCGTTCGCAGCCAGCATCGGCACCCGGTGCATCTGGTCTCGCCAGCGGCCCTGCGGCTGGCCAAGCGGACCGCCGGCCGCAACCGGCTCCTCCGGCGGCGGCGCCACGTCCGGCACCGCGCAGGCGGCGAGCAGCAGCAACAGGAGAAGGCGAGGCAACATCGACTGCACCCCCGGGAGCCCCATCCGTTCCGATGGCATCATCAGAGCGGGCGTCTTGCTCCCGATCTCAACAGGTTGCGGAGCGTGGCATGCGTCGGCATGGCGCATGGTGCTCCAGGAGGCGTCAACCATAGCGGGCAATCCGCCGGGGTGGTATCGCCGGAACGGGAGGAGGCGAGCGCGGCGGCGGGCAGACCGCGCCGGCCTCCGGTGCGGCGCGCCGGGTCTAGCCGCGGTCGCGCATCACCCGCGCCTTGTCGCGTGCCCAGTCCCGCGCGGCGATGGCCTGGCGCTTGTCGTGCTTCTTCTTGCCCTCGGCCAGGCCCAGGTTGATCTTGGCCACGCCGCGGTCATTGAAGTGGATATCCAGCGGCACCAGCGTGGCGCCGTCACGGTCTATCGCGTTGATGAGTTCGCGCATCTGCTTGCGGTGCAGCAGCAGCTTGCGCGGGCGCAGCGGCTCGAACTTCGCCACATGGCTGCCGGCCTGCCATTCCGGGATGTAGCAGTTCAGCAGGAACAGCTCGCCATCGCGTTCGGCGGCATAGGCGTCGCCCAGCGTGGCGCGGCCGGACCGCAGCGACTTCACCTCCGGCCCGACCAGCATGACGCCGGCTTCGACCACGTCGCCGATCTTGTAGTCGTAGCGCGCCTTGCGGTTCTGGCTGGCGATGCCGGTGGTGATCAGCGCCTTCTTCTTCGGCTCAGCCATGGCACTCTCGGGAACGCGGGGATGGCCGGCAAGGACCGGGACGTGGATTGTTCGCCATCATCGCCCGGTCATGCCCGAAGCGCCGTGCCGCCGCAACTCGTGCGGGCCTGCCGGAGGCCAGCCGGCGCGGCAAGCCGGGCGGTACGACCTCAGTTCAGCAGCCCGACCGCCGCCATGGCGTCCCGCACCCGCTGCTTGCTGGCGGCCGAGATCGGCGCCAGCGGCAGGCGGCAATGCTCGGTGCCACGGCCCAGCAGGCTGGCGGCGTACTTCACCGGGCCGGGCGAGGTCTCGCAGAACATGGCGTCGTGCAGCGGCACCAGCCGGTCCTGGATCGCCATCGCCTCGGCAACGCGGCCGTCGCGCCAGGCCAGCTGCATTTCGGCGCAGAGCCGCGGCGCGACGTTGGCGGTGACGCTGATGCAGCCGGTGCCGCCGGAGGCGTTGAACGACAGCGCGGTGTGGTCCTCGCCGGACAGCTGGATGAACTCCGCGCCGGCCGCCGCCTTGGTGTGCAGCGGGCGGGTCAGGTTGGCCGTCGCGTCCTTGATGCCGACGATGTTGCGGTGCTTCGAGAGGCGGGCCACCGTCTCCACCGAGATGTCCACCACGGTGCGCGCCGGCACGTTGTAGAGGAACATCGGCAGGTCCGCGGCATCCGCGATGGCGCTGAAGTGCAGGAACAGGCCTTCCTGCGTCGGCTTGTTGTAGTAGGGGGCCACCACCAGCGTGGCATCGGCGCCGACCTGCCTGGCGTGCACGGCGAAGTCGATGGCCTCGGCGGTGCTGTTGCTGCCGGCGCCGGCGATGACCGGCACGCGCCTGGCCGCGACCTCGACGCACAACTCCACCACGCGCTTGTGCTCGGCATGGGACAGGGTGGGCGATTCGCCGGTCGTGCCGACCGGGATCAGGCCCTCGGTGCCTTCCTTGATCTGCCAGTCCACCAGGTCGCAGAAGGCTTTCTCGTCCACGGATCCGTCGGCACGCATCGGCGTGATCAGCGCGACCATCGACCCCTTGAACATGACTGGCTTACCTTCCCCTTGGCCCTTGCCCGGGCGTGCTTCGACCGAGGAACCTAATGCCACCGGCATGGTGGAGCAAGGGCGGGGACAAGCGGCCTTCGCTTGCGCTAAACCCCTGGGCCATGCGTCGTCGCTCCCTCCTGCCGCTGCCTGCCCTGCTGCTGGCCGCCCCCGCCGCCCTGGCCCAACCCCGGCCGGCGCCACGGGCGGCTGCCGCCCCGGCCGGCGACCCG
>CAIMOR010000094.1 GCA_903843125.1 uncultured Rhodospirillales bacterium | reverse complement strand
CGGATGGCCCGGCGCCGTGAATCGGCCGTCGGAAGCGTCCGATCGGCAGAGGGCGGCTACGCCCGGCGCCGTGAATCGGCCGTCGGAGACCTGACATGTTCGATGACCTGCGCGATCTCTACCAGGAACTGATCCTGGACCATGGCCGCAAGCCGCGGAATTTCCGCCGGTTGGACGACGCCACCAACCAGGCGCGCGGCGACAACCCGATGTGCGGCGACCGGATGGAGCTGCAGCTGAAGCTCAACGGCGGCGTGGTCGAGGACCTCGGCTTCCAGGGGCGGGGCTGCGCCATCTCCATGGCCAGCGCTTCGCTGATGACCGAGACGGTGAAGGGCAAGACCACGGCGCAGGCGCGTGCGCTGAGCGACCGCTTCCGCGCGCTGGCGATGACCGGCACTTGCCCGGACTGCGGCGCGGACCTGTCTGATGAGATGGAGCGGTTGCAGCCGCTGGCCGGCGTGCATGAATTCCCCAGCCGGGTGAAGTGCGCGACCTTGGCCTGGCACACGTTGAATGCCGCGCTGGACGGCGGCAAGGAGGCGAGCAGTGAGTGAGAGCGCACACGGCGCCTGGACACCCGACGGCGAGGCCTTGCCGAAGGTGACCGAGGACGCTGTCATCACCATGATCAAGACGGTGTTCGACCCGGAAATTCCGGTGGACATCTACGAACTCGGGCTGGTCTACGCGATCGAGATCGAGGATGGCGGCAAGGTGAAGGTGGAGATGACCTTGACCACGCCCTCCTGCCCCAGCGCGCAGGAGCTGCCGAGCCAGCTGGAGGAAGCGGTTCGCCTGGTGCCGGGCGTGACCGATGTTTCCGTCGAGGTTGTCTGGGATCCACCCTGGGACCGCGAGCGGATGAGCGAAGACGCCAAGCTTGCGTTGAACATGTACTGAGGAGGGCGCGATGAGCACCACGACGCAGAACCCGCCCCGGGCGCGGCGCGCGCTGCCGCCGCTGATGCAGCTGACCGACGCCGCCGCCGAGCGGTTGACCCGGCTGTACGCCAAGGGCGAGGCCGGCAAGCTGCTGCGGATCGGCGTGAACACCAAGGGCTGTTCCGGCATGTCCTACGACCTGAGCTGGGTCGAGGCGGCGGGCCCTGGCGACGAGACGGTGTCCGACCGTGGCGTGACCGTGCTGGTGGACCGCAAGGCGACGCTGTTCCTGATCGGCACGACGATGGACTACGAGGTGAAGGGGCTGTCTTCCGGCTTCACCTTCACCAACCCGAACGAAAAGGGCCGCTGCGGCTGCGGCGAGAGCTTTCATATCTGAGTGCCGCAAGGCGGCGGGGCACCCGCAGCCGGCCCTCACCGGGCCGGCCGGGCTCAGCCTTCGGTGATCTCGACCTTGTTGGGGTAGAAGGCCAGGTGACCGGCTATCTCCGCCATGGCGGGGAAGGGCGTCTCGTAGCTCCAGACCGCGTTCTCGCCGCCGGCGCCGGGCAGGCTGTAGTAGCTGGCGTCGCCCTTGTAGGGGCAGTGGCTGCTGCGCTCGGTCTTCGCATAGTGCGCCATCTCGGCATCCGCACGCGGAATGTACTGCACGGCGGGGTAGCTGGCTTCCTGCAGCACCAGCGCGCGGTCGCTGGCCGCGACCACCTTGCCCTGGAACGTCACGGTGACGCGCTTCGGGTTCGGCGTGATGCTGATGGGGTGGTCGGGGCCGGGGAGTTTCATACCGCGCTGCTCCATTCGGTGGGCACGAAGCGGAAGCCGCCGCCGTCCCGCGCCACGTAACCATTGGCCGGGAAGGGGAAGTGGAAGCCCACCACCCGCGCCCGTTCGTCGGCGGCGCGGCCGAACAGACGTTTGCGGCTGGCGCTGGCCATCGGGCCGTCGACATCGACGACGCTGTACCAATCGGCGTAGCGCAGGAAGAGTTCCGGCCGGCTGGAACAGTCACCCATGACGTAGAGCGCCTGGTTGCCGTCGGTGACGTGGTAGGCGCTATGGCCAGGGGTATGGCCATGCGCGGCAACCAAGCGGATGCCCGGTGCGACCTCGGCGCCATCCGCCAGCATCCGCAGGCGCCCGGCATAGGGGCCGAAGCGGCGGCGGGTGTTGGCGAAGACGCCGCGCTGGGCTTCCGGCGTGCGCGGCACGTTGCCTTCGGTGGTCCACCAGGCCCATTCGGCGGCGGGAACCACGATCTCGGCCTTCGGGAACAGCGCGGCGTTGGCGGCGCTGGTCAGGCCGCTGATGTGGTCCGGGTGGAAGTGGGTGATGGCGACGATGTCGACCTGCGCGGGGTCGAGGCCGGCCGCCGCCATGTTCGCCGGAATGCGGTTCACGGCCGGGTTGAGCTGCCCGCCGGTGCCGGCATCGAACAGGATGGTCTGCCGCCCGGTCTGCACCACCGTGACGTTGTAGGGGTTGTCCAGGCTCGCCGGGCTCAGCCCGGCGTCCAGGATGGCGCTGCGCACGGCGGCGCTGTCGGCGTTCAGCACGAAGCCCTGGGTGGGGTTGGCGCGGGCGGAACTGCCATCCAGCACCGTGGTGACGACGAGGCTGCCGACCTTGTAGCGGTAGAAGCCCGGGGATTGCTCGGCCATCAGACGGACGCCTGCCAGTCGGCCAGGCGGAAGCGGTAGCCGGCGCCCTCGCGCGTCAGGTGGCCATGCGCTGGGAAGGGGAAGTGGTAGCCGGTGATGGCGATGCGGTCGGCCGAGACCATGTCGTAGATGCGCCGGCGGGCGGTCTCGGCCATGGCGGGGTCGAAATCGAAGATGATGCGGTAGTCCGGGTGCAGCGCCAGTGGCACCGGGCGGTTGGTGCAGTCCGCCACGTACATCATGCGGGCATTGCCGTCGCTGATGACGAAGCAGGTGTGGCCCGGCGTATGGCCATGCGCGGCCACGGCCTGGATGCCCGGCACCGCCTCGGCATTGTCGCGGATGACGCGGACATGGCCGTCGTAGTTCTGGAACCGGCGGACCGTGTTGGCGAAGTTGGGGCGCTGGCCCTGCGGGCTGCGGCTTTCATTGCCGGCCTCGTTCCAGAAGCGCCATTCGGTCTGCGGCACCACCACTTCCGCGTTCGGGAAGGCGCGGGTGCCGTCGGCCTTGGTCAGGCCGTTGATGTGGTCGCCGTGGAAGTGGCTCATGATGACGGTGGTGACCTTGGCCGGGTCGATGCCGGCGGCGGCCATGTTGGCGATCATCTTGCCCGCGGTGGCGCTGGCCGGCAGCACGCCGTTGCCGGTGTCGAAGCAGACCAGGCCGCGGCTGGTCTCGACGAAGGTGATGTTGAAGGGGATGTCGACCTTGTCCTCGGGCAGGAATTCGGCGCGCAGGCTGGCCTGCACTTCCGCCAGCGGCTTGTTGACCACGAAGCCTTCGACCGGGCGGCTGAAGAAGCCGTCGTTCACCTGGGTGACGGTCAGGCTGCCCAGCTTGAAGCGGTAGAAACCCGGCGCCTGGGTGGCGGGCGGCGGCGGCGCGGCGGCCAGCTGGGGCTGGTCCTCGGCGCAGCCGGCCAGCAGCGCGGGCGCGGCCAGTGCGGCGGCGCCGGAAAGCAGCAGGCGTCGGCGGTCGATGCTCATGCGAATCTCCCTTGTTCGGTCTGATGTTTCGCCCGGCAGGCGACAACCGTTACAGGGCGAATGCTACCACGGCTTCGAGGTGCGGCGAGAAGGGGAATTGGTCGATCGGCGTGGCGGCCGCGAGCCGGTAGCCGGCCTGGCGCAGCACCGCCGCGTCCCGCCCCAGCGCGGCCGGGTTGCAGGAGACATAGATCACGCAGGGCACCTTCGCGCGGGCCAGCTGCGCCACCTGCTCGGCAGCGCCGGCGAAGGGCGGGTCCAGCACCACCACCTGGAACGGCTTGAGATCCAGCGGCAGCAAGGGCCGGCGGTCGAGGTCGCGGCGCTCCGCCTGGATGCGGTGGCCGCCGGCGGCGGCCTGCAAGGCCAGCACGGCCTCGGGCGAGGCTTCATAGGCGCTGACCCGGGCGCGCTGGGAAAGCGGGAAGCTCAGCGTGCCGAGGCCGGCGTAGAGCTCCGCGATGCGGGCCTTGGGGCCGAGCTTCCTCGGCAGGGCGGCCAGCACGGCGGCGATGATGCCGGCTTCCCCGGCGGGGCTGGCCTGCAGGAAGGCGCCGGGCGCGGGCTGCACGCGGACGCCGCTCAGGGTGATGTGGACGCTGCCGAGCTGGGCCGCCAGCTCCGGCTCGGCATTGCCGCGGGCCCAGGCGATGCGCGGCAGGCCGTGCGCCTGGGCGAAGGCCGCCAGCGCGGTGCGGCCGTGCTGGTCCAGCGGGCCATCGGTGCGCAGCAGCAGGTCCGGCCCGCTGTCGAGCAGGTTCAGCACGGCGCTGGCTTCCTTCTGCACCGCGTTGATCCGGCGCAGCACGTCGCGCAGCGGCGCGAACAGCGCAACCAGCCGTGGGTCCAGCACGGCGCAGGCGTCCAGCGCCACCACCTGCTGGCTGCCGCGGGCGTGGAAGCCCAGCGCCAGGCCGGCCGGCGTGCGGCGCAGGGCCAGGTCGGCGCGGCGGCGACCGTGCAGCGGCGTGCGGACCATGGGCTGCAGCGCGATGTCGGTGTAGCCGGCGCGGGACAGCGCCTCGGCCAGCTTGGCGGATTTCCAGGCGGCGTAGGGTGCGTCGGCCCAGTGCTGCAGGGCGCAGGCGCCGCATTCGGCGAAGTGGGGGCAGGGCGGGGTGACGCGGTCCGCGCTGGCGGTGAGCACCGCCTCCAGGTTGGCGCGATTGTCCTGCACCGTCGCCCGCACGGTCTCGCCGGGCAGCGCCAGCGGCACGAAGCAGGTGCTGCCGTCGGCCAGGCGGGCGATGCCATCGCCGGCGGCACCGATGCCGGTGATCTCAAGCGTCTCGGTCATCCTGCAGCGGCAGGTGCTGCGAGGCGAGCCGCACCTCCCCGAGGAACAGCGCCATGGCCGCGATCAGCGCCAGCATGGCGGCGATCAGCAGCACCGCCAGCACCACGGCCACGCGCAGGCCGAGGATGACGCCGCCGAAGGACACCACGATCAGCGAGCAGAGCAGGATGGCCGCGGTGACGCAGCAGCCGATGGCCAGGTGCATGCAGCGCGCCCGCTGCGCCAGCCGCAACCGCTCGCCGGCCAGCGGCTGCGAAAGGCCGTTGCGGATGGCGCGCTCGCGGTCGATCAACCGGCCGAGCCGGCCGGTCAGCACGTTCAGCGCGCTGAAGATGCCGGTGAGCAGGAAGGCCGGCGCGATGGCCAGCTGGATCGCGCGCTCGATCTCCGCAACGTCGTCGATGCCGAGCACGAGGCTCGGTCAATTGCCGAAGGCGTTCAGGCCCGTGATGGCACGCCCGAGGATCAGCGCATGGACGTCGTGCGTGCCCTCGTAGGTGTTGACCGTCTCCAGGTTCATCACGTGGCGGATGACATGGTATTCGTCGACGATGCCGTTGCCGCCATGCATGTCGCGGGCGACGCGGGCGATATCCAGCGCCTTGCCGCAGTTGTTGCGCTTGACCAGGCTGATCATCTCCGGCGCGACCTTGCCTTCGTCGAACAGCCGGCCGACGCGCAGCACGGCGTGCAGGCCCAGCGTGATCTCGGTTTCCATGTCCGCCAGCTTCTTCTGGATCAGCTGGGTCTGCGCCAGGGGGCGGCCGAACATCCGGCGGTTCAGGGTGTATTCACGGGCGGCGGCGAAACAGAATTCCGCGGCGCCCATGGCGCCCCAGGCGATGCCGTAGCGGGCGCGGTTGAGGCAGGAGAACGGCGCAGCCAGGCTCTTCACGCCGGGGAGGCGGTTGGCCTCCGGCACGAAGACGTCGTCCATCATGATCATGCCGGTGACGCTGGCGCGCAGGCTGAACTTGCCCTCGATCTTGGGGAAGGTCAGGCCCTTCATGCCGCGTTCCAGGATGAACCCGCGCAGCGTGCCTTCGTCGTCCTTGGCCCAGACCACGGCGATGTCGGCGATGGGCGCGTTGGTGATCCAGGTCTTGCTGCCGCTGACCAGGTAGCCGCCGTCCACCTTCCGGGCGCGGGTGCGCATGGAGGAGGGGTCCGAGCCGGCGTCGGGCTCGGTCAGGCCGAAGCAGCCGACCATTTCGCCGGTGCGCAGCTTGGGCAGGAACTTTTCTTTTTGTTCATCCGAGCCGTAGCTGTGGATCGGGAACATCACCAGGCTGGACTGCACGCTGAAGGCGCTGCGGTAGCCGCTGTCGACGCGCTCGACCTCGCGCGCCATCAGGCCGTAGGCGACGTAGGAAACGCCGGCGCAGCCGTAGCCGTCGAGCGTGGCGCCCAGGAAGCCCATCTCGCCGAAGGCGTTCATGATCGAGCGGTCGAAGGTCTCGTGCCGGTTGGCCATCAGCACGCCGGGCATCAGGCGTTCCTGGCAGAACTGGCGCGCGGCGTCCTGGATCATCCGCTCGTCTTCGGTGAGCACGTCGTCCAGGAGGAGCGCATCCTCCCACTTGAATGTCGCAAGGCTGCGCTGCGGACTGGCCACGATGCTGCTCTCCTCTGCGGGGGCTTTTCGGTGCCCCCGTCCTTCATCTGGTGCTAATGCCGAAGCCGGGAAGGCTCAGGCGGCTTCCTGCTCGCGCTCGGCGTCGATTTCGGCCTGGCTCTCCTTCCGCGGGCGCGGAATGGGGATCAGCATGAAGGCCGGCACCTGGTCGCCGAAACCCTGGACGGTCGGGCCCAGGTCGTCGCGGTCGCGCCGGCGGAACTCCTCGCGGCGAGGGCGGTCATCCCGCGGGCGGTCGTCCCGGCGCGGGGCGTCGGCGCGGAACTCGTCGCGCGGGCGTTCCTCGCGGGGACGGTCGTCGCGGGGACGGTCGTCGCGGCGCGGGCGATCCTCACGCGGCTTGTCGCCACGCGGGCGGTCGTCACGGCGCGGGCGGT
>CAIMOR010000093.1 GCA_903843125.1 uncultured Rhodospirillales bacterium | reverse complement strand
TAGTCTCTGCCGGCCCGCCTGCCAATCGGCAACGGCGAGGGCTCCATGTTGGCCTGGCGGGGCGGACCAGTACCGCAGGCGGGCCTGCCGGGCGCCCGTCGGCGCCGCGGCGCCGGGCCTTGGGCCGGTGAGCGCGAGGCGCGGCGCGGGATGCGGCGTCGCACCAAGGCCGCGCCGGGGCGGCAAGCGGCGTCGCGGCCGGGCAGGACCAGGCCGCCGGCCAATATTTCGGTTCACCCGCAGGTTGACAATAATGGACAAGCGGGCGCCCGCCGACTGCTGGCGTGGCGGGTTGCTTTCTGGTAGCCGTCGACTGGATTAGTCGATTGGCGTGGCACCCCGCCGCGCCCCCTCGCCTCGGAGTTATGGATGACGGGCTCGCCTTCACCCCGCCTCACGCCCCACCTTCGCCGGCTCGAGGCCGAGGGCATCGCCATCATCCGGGAGGTTGCGGCCAGTTTCCGCAACCCGGTGCTGCTCTATTCCATCGGCAAGGACAGCAGCGTGGTGCTGCAGCTGGCGATGAAGGCCTTTGCGCCCGGGCCGCTGCCGTTCCCGCTGCTGCACATCGCCACCGGCTGGGACTTCAAGGCCATGTTGGAGTTCCGCGACGCGCGGGTGGCCGAGCTGGGGCTTAAGCTGCACGTGCATTCCAACCCGGAAGGCATCGCCCGCGGCATCGGCCCGCTGACCCATGGCAGCCAGCTGCACATGTCGGTCATGGGGACCGAGGCGCTGAAGCAGGCGCTGGACATGCACGGCTTCGACGCCGCATTGGGCGGTGCCCGCCGCGACGAGGAAAAGGCCCGCGCCAAGGAGCGCGTATTCAGCCACCGTGCCCCCGGGCACGTGTGGGAGCCGCGCAGCCAGCGGCCGGAGCTGTGGGGCCTGTACAACACCCGCATCAACCCCGGCGAGACGATGCGCGTCTTCCCGCTGTCGAACTGGACCGAGTTCGACGTCTGGGACTACATCGCCGCCGAGGACATCCCGATCGTGCCGCTCTACTACGCCGCCGAGCGACCGATGCTGCGGCGCTCCGGCGCCCTGATCATGCGCGACGACGAGCGCATGCCGCTGGAACCAGGCGAGAAGGAAGAGTTGATGTGGGTGCGCTTCCGCACCATGGGCGACTGGCCGCTGACCGGCGCGCATGAAAGCCGCGCCGCCGACATCCACCAGGTGATGGACGAGCTCCGCACCTCCAAGACCAGCGAACGCCAGGGCCGCCTGATCGACAGCGACCAGGAAGCCTCGATGGAGCGCAAGAAGCGCGAGGGGTATTTCTGATGGACACCAACGTCGCGGGCACCCAGCGCAGCCTGCTCCGCCTGCTGACCTGCGGGTCGGTCGACGACGGCAAGTCCACCCTGATCGGCCGCATGCTGTACGACGCGCAGCAGATCATGGAGGACACCCTCGCCACCATCACCAAGGACAGCCGCAAGCACGGCACCGTGGGCGAGGATGTCGACCTGGCGCTGCTGGTGGACGGGCTTGAGGCCGAGCGCCAGCAGGGCATCACCATCGATGTCGCCTACCGCTTCTTCGCCACGCCGAAGCGCAGCTTCATCGTGGCCGATACGCCGGGCCACGAGCAGTATACCCGCAACATGGCGACGGGCGCGTCGAACTCCGACCTCGCCATCATCCTGGCGGATGCGCGCAAGGGCCTGCTGACGCAGACCAAGCGGCACAGCTACATCTGCTCGCTGCTCGGCATCAAGCACGTGGTGCTGGCGGTCAACAAGATCGACCTGATGGGCTTCGACCAGGCGGTGTTCGACCGCATCGTCGGCGACTATGCCACCTTCGCCGCCGGCCTCGGCTTCCAGACCATGCAGCCGGTCCCGCTCTCCGCCCGCTTCGGCGACAACGTCACCGGGCGTTCGGGCAACACCGCCTGGTACCGCGGCCCGACGCTGCTGGAGCACCTGGAAGCCATCGATGTCGAGCAGGACGAGGTGGCCAAGCCGTTCCGCTTCCCGGTGCAGTGGGTCAACCGGCCCAACCTGGATTTCCGTGGCTTCAGCGGCACGGTTGCCAGCGGCTCGGTTGCCGTCGGCGACCCCATCGTGGTGGCGGCCTCCGGCAAGACCAGCCATGTGGCGCGGCTGCTCGGCTCGGACGGCGACATGGAGAAGGCCGTCGCGCACGACGCCATCACCATCGTGCTGGCCGACGAGGTGGACGTGGCGCGCGGCGATGTGCTGGTGCCGCCGATGGACCGGCCGCCGGTCTCGGACCAGTTCGCCGCCCATATCCTGTGGATGGACGAGGAAGCGCTGCTGCCGGGCCGGCAATACCTGATGCGCACCGGCAACCTGTGGACCAACGCCTCCGTCACCACCATCAAGCACCGGGTGGATGTGGCCACGCTGGAACACCAGCCGGCCAAGAAGCTCGACCTCAACGAGATCGGCTTCTGCAACATCAGCACCGCGCAGCGGGTGCCGATGGACCCCTACGCCGAGAACCGCCAGATGGGCGGCTTCATCCTGGTGGACCGCTTCACCAACCGCACAGCCGGCTGCGGCATGATGGACTTTCCGCTGCGGCGCGCCACCAACGTGCACCACGAGCAATTCCTGGTGGACAAGGCCGCCCGCGCCGCCCTGGACAGCCAGAAGCCGATGGTGCTGTGGTTCACCGGCCTGTCGGGTTCGGGCAAGTCCACGGTGGCCAAGCTGGTGGAGAAGGCGCTGCATGCGAAGGGCCGCCACACCTACACGCTGGACGGCGACAACCTGCGCCACGGCCTGAACAACGACCTCGGCTTCACCGACCAGGACCGCGTGGAGAACATCCGCCGCGTCGGCGAGGTCAGCAAGCTGATGGTCGATGCCGGGCTTATCGTGCTGTGCTCCTTCATCTCGCCGTTCCGCGCCGAGCGGAACATGGTGCGGGAAATGCTGGAGCCCGGCGAGTTCATCGAGGTGTTCGTCGACACCCCGCTGGAGGAATGCATGCGGCGCGACGCCAAGGGCCTCTACGCCCGGGCGATGAGCGGCGCGATCGCCAACTTCACCGGCATCAGCAGCCCCTACGAGCCGCCGGTCCAGGCTGAGATCGTGCTCGCCGGCGGTTCGGCCACGCCGGAAGTGCTGGCCGAACAGGTGCTGGACATGGTGACGACGCGCCAACTCGGCTGAACTGTCCGCCCTGCAGCTCCGCCGCCGGGTGGGGGGGCGCGTCCAGGGGGCGGCGGCGGTTCGAAGCCCGGGATGCCCGTCGCATCCCGCGGCGCGGTACCGGCTGCCGCGTCTCAGGCCGGTAGCCTTGCCGCAGCACGGCGTGGCTTGCGCGCGGGCGCCGCGGCCTCGGCTTCCGCCGGTTGCAGGCCCATGGCGGCCAGGTAGTGCCGCGCCATGGTCGGCGCATCGGCCGGCTGCGGCAGCCCGGTCCGCAGCTTGGCCAAGGTCTCCGGGTTGGCGGCGGCCTGCATCACCTGCGCCAGGTCGGCGGCGTCCCCGCGGCGGAAATGTAGGCCGCTGACGCCGGGCACCACCTTCTCCGCCATGCCGCCGATGCCGCTGCAGATCACGGGGCGCCCGGCGGCGTAGGCCTCCTGGATCACCACCGGCGAGTTCTCCCACCAGATGCTGGGCACGACGACGTAGTCGCAGTCCTGCATCAGCGCGCCGACCTGGTCGTTCTCGTAGGCGCCCATGATCCGCAGCTGCGGCAGCGCCTCGCCGAGCCGGTCCAGCCGGGCCTGGAACGCTTCCGGCAGGCCGATGACATTGCCGTGGATGCGGATTTCTATCCCCGCGATCGCCGCCAGGCGCTCCGCGGCGGCCAGCAGCACGTCCACTCCCTTGAACGGGTTGAGCTGGCCGAAGAAGCCGAAGACGAAGCCGCGGCGGTGGCCAGCCGGCTCGCCGGGCATTGCGAGCGCGGGTTGCAGCAGGCCGTTCTCCACCACATGCATCCGCTCGGCCGGCACGCCCCATTCGATGTAGCGGTCGGCCAGGAAGCGGCTCGGCGAGATGAAGCCGTCCAGCCGGTCGAACACCTCCCCCACCACCCGGCGGCGCAGCTCGAACCTCGGCCGGCCCAGCGCGGGGAAGCAGGTGGCGCAGCGGCTGGCAGTGGCGCTGCGGCAGGGCAGCTGGCTGGTGGTGGTGATCATCTGGCCGTGGTTGTGGCACTGGGCCAGGAACTCATGCAGCACCAGCATGGCGCGGCGGCCCGGCAGCGCCAGCGCCTCCCGCAGGCTGTTCAGGCCCAGCCAGAGGAAGTGGTGGAACACCAGTTGCTCGGCCCCGGTGGCATCCAGGATGGCGCAGAGCTGCCGCGGCACCGCCGGCTCGGCCAGCTGGTACAGATGCTCGTAGCGGTCCTGGTCGTGGAACACCGCGTATTCGTCGGCGCCGAGGTCGAGCCGGTGACGCTCGCGCTCCGGTACGGCCGCGATGAGGATGGCCGGCACCCCGAGCGTGCGCAGGCCGCTGAACAGCGTCGCCGCGGCAATCTCGGCGCCGCCCTTCGAAATGGAGGGATGCGCGTGCGAGATCACCGCGATCGGCGGGGCGAAGCTCATGCCGCGAAGCCTCCGTGCAGGTGGTCCACCGCGGCCAGCACCCGGGCCGCGCCGTGGCCGGGCAATGCACTGAGCGCGCTGCCCCCGAGCGGCGCCGCCAGT
>CAIMOR010000092.1 GCA_903843125.1 uncultured Rhodospirillales bacterium | reverse complement strand
GTGGTGCATTCGCTGCGCTTCCACGACATCGAGGGCACCGAGCTGGAAGGCTGGATGGTGATCGGCCAGGTTGTCGGCGTGCACATCGACGACGCCTATATCCGCAACGGCCGCTTCGACACCGCGAAGGCCGAGCCGCTGGCCCGCTGCGGCTACCGTGACTACGCCGCCGTGACCGAGCTGTTCGAGGCACTGCGACCGACCGATGGGGGTGCGTACCGGGCCGGCCAGCCAGACGCCTGAGGCGGCGATGCCACGGCGCGCTGGCGAGGGCTGGCGGGCAAGGCCGGCGGGTCTGGCCAGCCGGCAACCGTTGGCGGAAGTGCAACCGGATTCGAACCGCGTCCAGGTAGCAGGCCAAGGCGCAGGCCGCGCGTGCTTTTGGCAGAGCCCAAGCGTCGCGCCGCAGGTGCTGCGTCTTGTCTTGCCGCAATCGTCGATGAGGTAACCCGGCGATTAGGTGTCACGCCCCGCTGGCGCTGCCTAATCCGCGCGGCACGCTGAAGGCCGCCGCCGTCAGACCGGGCAAAGGTCACGAAGTCGCGCGGGTGGCACAGCCTCGGCACGTCGCGGCTCGTCGGGCAGCCAAGGTTGCCGGTCCAGCGCCGGGATACCCGGGTGGTAAATTCCATCGGCGGTCAGGGCTGCTGCAGGAGCTGGAGCAGGTGTCCGTCGGGGTCGCGCACCACCACCGCGTCCGGCGGCGCTTCCGTTCGCATGCCTCGCTGCGACACGAAGGAGCCGCCAGCCGCTACGAGCCGCCCGACCAATCCGGGGAGGTCTGCGGCTTCCAGCACCAGGCGCGTGGCCGCGACGTCATCGGCGCGCAGCGGGCTCGGCGTCGCCGGCCGCGCTGCGGCACCGTAGTCCAGTAATTCCAGGTGTGGGCCGTTCGGCCTGCCTGGCTCGATGACGGTGATGCGGACACCCTCGGCGTGCAGCCCGTCGAGGCGATCCTGCTCCGCACCGCTGTTCGTCAGCCGCGCTGTCACCGCCATGCCGAGCACGCCGGTGTAGAACGCAACGGCCCGCGCCGTGGACGCCACGCCGACCGCCGAATGGTCAATGCCGAGGCAGCCGTGGCGGCCGGGGTGGTGCCAGCGGTCGGCACCGATTCCGGGCGGTAGCTGGCTCAGCTCCAGCGGATGCCCCTCGGGGTCGCGGAACTTGTAGGCGGTCACCCCGCCGGTATTCGGCGGCAGGTGTTGCGGCCCACCGGTGGAGATGGCGCTGTGGCCGGGGTGGCGGACCAGGTTGGCATAGGCGGCAGCCATGTCGGCGACGACGATGGCGAAATGCTGGAACAACGGGTCCGCCGCGGTGCTGTCGGCGGGATAGGCACGGCCGGCCGGCTCGAAGGCGACAAGTTCGATCTCCTCGGCGCCAAGCTGCATCACGGCGGCGGTTGCGCGCGCACCGGGAAGCCCGGTCAGCCGGGCGAAGGCGGTGCCCTCATGGCGGATGGTGGCAAGGCGTGAGAAGCCGAGGGCGTCGCGGTAGAATGCGGCGGTGCCTTCCAGGTCCCGGACCGTCAGGGCAATGCGGCGGATGGCGGTCGTCGGCGACGATGCGGCCCCGTTCATGGAGAGCCGGCACCGCGCGTGTTCAGGAACAGGGCGTACAGCGACTGGGCCGCGCAGATGAACAGGCGGTTGCGGTGAGGCCCGCCGAAGGCCACGTTCGACACCACGGCGGGCAGATGGATCTTGCCGAGCAAGGTGCCATCGGCGGCGATGCAGTGCACGCCGTCGGCCGCGCCGCACCACAGGTTGCCGTCCTCGTCGCAGCAGAAGCCGTCGGCGTTGCCGGCTTCGAACACCCTCAGCACGCGCGGGTTGCGCAGCTCGGCGCCGTTGGCGGCTAGCTCGTAGGCGCGGATATGCGGCCGCGGCTCGCCGGCGGCGGCACCGGTCTCGGCAATGTACAGCGTGGCTTCGTCCGGCGAGAAGCCCACACCGTTTGGTTGCTGGAAATCGCCGGCGACCACGCTGAGCGCACCGGAACGCGGCTCCAGCCGATAGACGTTGCAGGGCAGCTCCTGCGCTGCCCGCTCCCCCTGGTAGTCGCCGGTGATGCCGTAGGTCGGGTCGCTGAACCAGATGCTGCCGTCCGACTTCACCGTCAC
>CAIMOR010000091.1 GCA_903843125.1 uncultured Rhodospirillales bacterium | reverse complement strand
TCCTCGGCCGACGCGGCGCTGGAAGCGCAGGCGCGGCTGGTGGCGCGCTACGGCGATTGCGAGGCCGACCACGCGCTGGCGATCGTGGCGCTGGGCGGCGACGGGCTGATGCTGGAGACGCAGCACCGGTTCCTCGGCCGCAACCTGCCGATCTATGGCATGAACCGCGGCAGCGTCGGCTTCCTGATGAACGACTACCGCGAGGACCGGCTGCCGTTCCACCTGGCGGAGGCGCAGGCGGCGGTGCTGCACCCGCTGCGCATGGCGGCGCATGGCGCCGATGGCGGCGTGCAGCAGGCGCTGGCGATCAACGAGGTCTCGCTGCTGCGCGAAACCCGGCAGGCGGCGAAGATCCGTATCCTGATCGACGGCAAGGAGCGCCTGGCCGAGCTGGTCTGCGACGGCGTGCTGGTGAGCACGCCGGCCGGCAGCACCGCGTACAACCTCTCCGCGCATGGGCCCATCGTGCCGCTGGGCGCCAACCTGCTGCCGCTGACGCCGATCAGCGCGTTCCGGCCACGGCGCTGGCGCGGCGCGCTGCTGCCGGCGGAAGCCCAGGTGGTGTTCGAGATACTGGAGCCGGACAAGCGCCCGGTGGCGGCGGTGGCCGACTATACGGAGGTGCGCGACGTGCGCCGGGTGGAGGTGCGGGAGGATCGCGGCATCTCGCTGACCCTGCTGTTCGACCCCGACCACGGGCTTTCCGAACGCATCATCGCGGAACAGTTCACGGTGTGAGCCCGCTCGCGCCGCCGCCTTCGGACCGCAAGCTCACCTGGGGGCTGGCGGTGGCGCAGTTGATCAACTGGGGGCCGCTGTTCGCGGTGTTTCCGGTCTTCGTCGGGCCGATGGAGCGCGAGCTGGGCTGGTCCCGCGCCACGCTGAACGGGGCGATGACGGCGGCGCTGCTGGCGGGCGGGCTGGCGGCGATTCCGGCCGGGCGCTGGGTGGACCGGCATGGCGGCCGCGCGCTGCTCAGTGGGGCGGCCTGGATCGGCGGCGCGCTGGTGGCGCTGTGGGCGGCCTGCGACAACCTGGCGCTGTTCTACCTGGTGTGGATCGGCATCGGCATCTGCCACGCCGGCGCGCTTTCGGACCCGGCCTATGCGGTGATCGTGGCGAGCGCGCGGGAGCCGCGGCGCGTGGTGACCTTCATGACCTTCGTCACGGGGTTCTCCACCAGCGTTTTCCTGCCCTTCGCCAGCGTGTTGGTGGACCGCTTCGGCTGGCGCGGCGCGCTGCTGGTGCTGGCCGGCATCCAGCTGGTGCCGGGTGCGATGACATGGTGGGCGCTGCGCGGCACGCGGGGCGGCCTGCAGGGCCAGCCGAGCGGCGATGGCACGCCGCTGCGCGCGGCGATGCGCACGCGGGCCTTCTGGGCGCTGGCGCTGTGCTTCTGCGCGCAGAGCTTCATGAGCACCGGGCTGGCGTTTCACCTGATGCCGCTGCTGCAGGAGCGCGGGCTTTCGGAGACCGCGGTGCTGCTGGCGATTGCGCTGTATGGGCCGTGCCAGGTGGGCGCGCGGGCGGTGCTGTTCCTGTTCGGCAGGCGCGCGGATATCCGGCTGATCGGGCGGATCGCCACGCTGGCGCTGCCGGCGGCGCTGGTGGTGCTGGCGCTGGCCGGCAACCGGCTGTGGCTGGTGCTGGGCTACACCGTGCTGTGGGGCGTGGCGAATGGCTTGATCACCATCGTGCGGGCCAGCGGGGTGGCTGAGATTCTCGGCCCACGCGGCTTCGGCCAGGTCTCCGGCGCCTTGACCACGGCGGCGATGCTGCCGCGCACCGCGGCGCCGCTGGTGCTGGCGCTGCTGTGGCAGGCCGGCGGCGGCTATGGGCCGGTGGCGTGGCTGCTGGCGGCGGTTGGCGTGCTGGCGGCGCTGGGCTTCTTCGTCGCGGCGCGGCCTCAGCGGGAGAAGGAATAGAACGCCGCGGCATTGCCGCCGAGCCGTACGCTGGGCGCCGCTTCCCGCTGCGAGACCGCGGGCTGGCTGCCGCAGGCGCCGAGCAGCAACAGCAGCAGCAGCGCGCGCATCAGCGGAAGCTGGTGTCGCGGCCGTTGCTGCCGACGCTGCCGCCGACATAGGGGCCGCTGCTGCCGTTGTCGCCGGCGCAGGCGCCGAGGGTGAGCAGCAGCAGCAGCGCGGCAAGGAGGCGCATGGTCAGGCTCCGTCGTTCAGGTGGCAGGCGCTGAGGTGACCGGGGGCGATCTCGCGCAGCGCCGGGCGTTCCGCGGCGCAGCGCGGCATGGCGTGCGGGCAGCGCGGGTGGAAGTGGCAGCCCGGCGGTGGCGCGAGCGGGGACGGGATTTCCCCCTGCACGCTGGCGAAGGTGCGCTTGCGAGCCTCCAGCCGCGGCACCGAGGCGAGCAGGGATTGCGTGTAGGGGTGGTTGGCCCTGGCAAAGACGTCTTCGGAAGGCGCCTGCTCGACCACGCGGCCGAGATACATGATGCAGACGCGGTCGCTGAGGTGTTCGACCACGCCGAGGTCGTGGCTGATGAACAGGTAGGTCAGGTGCAGCTCGGCCCGGAGCTTCATGAACAGGTTCAGGATCTGCGCCTGGATGGAGACGTCGAGCGCGGCGACGGCTTCATCGCAGACCAGGAATTCCGGCTGCACCGCAAGCGCCCGGGCAATGCCGATGCGCTGGCGCTGGCCGCCGCTGAACTGGTGCGGGTAGCGGCGCTTGAGGCCGGGGTCGAGGCCGGCGCGGCGCAGCTGGTCGTCGACATAGTCCGAGAGGTCGGCGCGCTTGGCCAGGCCGTGCACGTAGGGCGCCTCGCCGACGATGTCCTGCACGCGCGCGCGCGGGTTCAGGCTGGCGAAGGGGTCCTGGAAGATCATCTGGGTGGCGAGGCGCGAGCGGCGTTCCTCGGCCGCGGGCATGGCGCTGCGGGCCTGGCCGCGCCAGAGGATGTCGCCGTCGCTCGGCGGCAGGATGCCGGCGACCATGCGGCCGAGGGTGGACTTGCCGCAGCCGGATTCACCGACCAGGCCGAGGACTTCGCCTTGGTGGATGGTGAGGTCGACGCCATCGACCGCGTGGACCACGTCGTGCTTCACCACCAGGCCGGCGCGGCGCAGCAGCCGGGTGGTGACGTCGAGCGGCTTGGAGAAGCGGCGCGAGACCCCGCGCAGTTCCACCATCGGCGTCGCGCTGCTGCTCATGCCGGGACGGTTTCCAGGTGCGGGTGGAAGCAGCGGGCGGTGCGGCCGGGCAGCAGCTCCGTCATCTCGGGCGTTTGCTGGCAGGTGCCGTCGGCGCGCGGGCAGCGGGCGCGGAAGGCGCAGCCGGGCGGCAGGTTGATGACGCTGGGGGTCATGCCGGGGATTTGCTGCAATGGCGCGCCGCGGCGGTTGCGGCTGGGCACGCTGCCGATGAGGCCGTGGGTATAGGGGTGCAGCGGCGCGTCCAGCACGGCGTCCACCGCGCCGCTTTCCACCACGCGCCCGGCGTACATCACCGCGATGTCGTCGGCGAGACCCGCGACGACGGAAAGGTCGTGCGTGATCCAGATCAGCGCGGTGCCGAGCTCCTGCGCCAGCTTCTGCACCTGCGCGAGTATCTGGCCCTGGATGGTGACGTCCAGCGCCGTGGTCGGTTCGTCCGCTACGATGAGATCGGGCCGGTGCAGCAGGGCGATGGCGATGGCGACGCGTTGGCGCATGCCGCCGCTGAACTGGTGCGGGTAGGATTTCAGCCGCTCATCCGGGCTGGGGATGCCGACCATGCCGAGCGCGTCCCGCGCGCGGGCGCGGGCTTCGGCGGTGCTGACCTTCTCATGCGCCAGCACGGTCTCGATCATCTGCACGTCGATCCGGAGTACCGGATTGAGCGTCATCATCGGGTCCTGGAAGATCATCGCGATGCGGTTGCCGCGGAGTGCGCGCATCTCGGTCTCCGGCAGGCCGACCAGCTCGCGGCCCTGGAAGCGGATGCTGCCGCCGACGATGCGGCCGGGTTCGTCCACCAGCCCCATGATGGAGAAGCCGCTGACCGACTTGCCGCTGCCACTTTCGCCCACCAGGCCGAGAACCTTGCCGCGGTTAAGGCTGAAGCTGACGCCGTCCACCGCCTTCACCACGCCGGCGCGGGTGAAGAAGTGGGTTTGGAGGTCGCGGACTTCGAGGGTGAGGGTCATTTGCGCCTCCGATTCAGCTCTCCGCGCACTGCGTGCGCTGCGACCATCGGGGATGTTGGGCGCCTCCGATTCAGCTCTCCGCGCCCTGCGTGCGCTGCGACCATCGGGGCGATCATTTCTGCAGCCTCGGGTT
>CAIMOR010000090.1 GCA_903843125.1 uncultured Rhodospirillales bacterium | reverse complement strand
GTCGGTGAGCCCCTGCAACTGCCGGGCGCGGGCGGCATTCACCGCCGCCTCGGAAAGTCCCAGCTGGGCCGCCTTGCTGGCCGCGGCGTCGAACTGGTCATT
Organism: uncultured Rhodospirillales bacterium; assembly: GCA_903843125.1. GTDB lineage: Bacteria > Pseudomonadota > Alphaproteobacteria > Acetobacterales > Acetobacteraceae > CAIMOR01. Next base: position 4,046 of record CAIMOR010000090.1, on the reverse strand, counting down.
CAGCTGCTGCACGGCGCGGGCGAATTTATCGGCCGGCAACTGGCTGGCGGTCAGCGTCTCATAGGTGTCCTTGACCCATTTCAGGTCGGCCAGGCCATTGCCAAAGTCGCGCCAGTCGATGTGCTCAGCGGCAATATTCTGGTTGGCGCTGGGTCGGCCGCCATTGGTGGTGTCCAGCACCTGCTGGATCTGTTGCAGCGCGCCGCTGAGGCTGTCCCACCGCACCCCGCTCTGGATGGGGATGCGCACCGCGGCGTTGGGGATCTGCCCGGCGCTCTGCACGGTAATCTCGTGCACCAGGTCGCGCGCCAAATCCTGCGCGCCCTGGTCGCTGCGGCCATAGCGCGCGGCGGCGCCATCATTGACCCGGTAGTAGATGCCGTCGCGGTTGCCGACGCCGATGGCGACCTTCTGGTTGAAGGTGATGCCCAGCGTGCGTTCCAGCCGCGAGGCGACATCGACCACGCCACCGATCATCGAGGCGGCGGCGTCGCGGTTGCCCTGGCTGTACTTCTTGCCGTTCTGGCCGCCGATGATGGTGCTGTCGGTGGCGAAGTCGTAGGTCGCATTGCCTTCCATGTTGGAGGGCTTCTGCCCCGGCAGCAGCGCACCGATGATGGCCAGTACCGCACCGGCGATCCAGCCGACCGGGCCGAGCGAGGCGCTGATGATGCCGGCCGAGGCCAGCAGCGAGGAGTGTGCACGGCGGAGGAAAAGTAGGCCACTGGAGCGGCGGCGTTATGCGGCTGCGGGCGGAGTAAAACCCGTCCAGTGGTAGGCGGTCCTGGCAGTTGGGGGCTGCCGGGAGATGTTCATGGTGGAGACCTACGCGGCGGTTCGTCGATTTGTGCTGATGAATGGCGGCAGCCGGCGCGAGGCGGCCCGGGTGTTTGGGTTGAGCCGGGAGACGGTGGCCAAGATGTGCCGGTATTCGGCGCCGCCGGGCTATGTGCGTAGCAAGCCGGCGGGGAAGCCCAAGCTGGGCGCGCTGCTCGGGGTGATCGAGGCGATCCTGGAGGCCGACCGGGAGGCGCCGGGCAAGCAGCGGCACACGGCCAAGCGGATATTTGAGCGGCTGCGCGACGAGCACGGCTATGGCGGTGGCTACACCGTGGTGAAGGATCATGTGCGGCGCCAGGTGGCGCGCGGGCGTGAGGTGTTCGTGCCGCTGACGCATCCGCCCGGGCATGCGCAGGTGGATTTTGGCGAGGCGGTGGCGGTGATCGGCGGTGTCCGCCAGAAGGTGCATTTCTTTTGCCTGGACCTGCCGCAGTCTGACGCCTGCTTCGTGAAGGCCTATCCGCAGGAGACGACCGAGGCGTTCCTGGATGGGCACGTCGCGGCCTTCGCGTTCTTTGGCGGGGTGCCGCTGTCGGTGCTGTACGACAACCTCAAGATTGCCGTGGCGCGGATCTGCGGCGACGGCAAGCGGGAGCGGACGCGGGCATTCAGCGGGCTGGTCAGCCATTACCTGTTTGCCGATCGGTTCGGTCGGCCGGGAAAAGGCAATGACAAGGGTAAGGTAGAGGGGCTGGTGAAGTTCGCGCGGGCGAACTTCATGACGCCGGTTCCGGTCGCGGCCAGCTACGAGGCGTTCAACGCGATGCTGGCGGAGCGCTGCCGGCAGCGCCAGGGCGAGCGTGCCGGCCGGCACGCCGAGACGATCGGCACGCGCCTGGCGGCCGACCTGGCGGTGCTGCGCGCGTTGCCGGTGATGGCGCTGGAGGCGTGCGAGCAACGCACCGGGCGGGTTTCGTCGACGGCGTTGGTGCGCTACCGCGGCAATGACTATTCGGTACCGAGCCGCCACGGGCACCAGGCGGTGCTGGTGAAGGGCTTCGTCGACGCGGTAGTGATCCTGTGCGACGGCGTGGTGATCGCGCGCCACCCGCGCTGCCATGGCCAGGGCGAGTTCATCTACGATCCGCTGCACTACCTGGCACTGCTGGAGCACAAGCCGGGCGCGCTGGACCAGGCCGCGGCGCTGCAGGGCTGGGCCTTGCCGCCGGCATTCCAGCACCTGCGCCACCTGCTGGAGGCGCGCATGGGCAACCGTGGCAAGCGCGAGTTCATCCAGGTGCTGCGGCTGCTGGAAATAGCGACCAAGGAGGCGGTGGCCGCCGCGGTGCTGGAGGCGATCCGGTTGGGTGCGATCGGCTTTGATGCGGTCAAGCAGATCCTGCTGGCGCGGATCGAGCGGCGGCCACCGCGGCTGGACCTGGCGGCCTATCCGTATCTGGCGAACACGGCCGTGCGCACGACGCGGGCGGCGGACTACAGCCGGCTGGCGCAGGAGCAGTCGGCGTGAGTGGCGCCGCAACGCTGCCGCCCGGCACCACGCAGGGGACGCCGCAGCTGCTACTGGCGCACCATCTCAAGCAACTGAAGCTGCCGACGGTGCTGCGCGAATACGACAAGGTTGCGCGCGAATGTGCCCGCGATGGCGTGGATCATCCGCGCTACCTGCTGCGGCTGCTGGAGTTGGAACTGATCGACCGCGAGCGCCGGCTGGTGGAGCGGCGGATCCGGCAGGCGCGGTTCCCGGTGAGCAAGAGCCTGGACAGCTTCGAGTTCAGCGCGATCCCCGGCCTGAACAAGATGCTGGTGCTGGAGCTGGCCCGCTGCGAGTACATCCTGCGGCGGGAGAACATCATCGCGCTGGGCAACAGCGGCACCGGCAAGACGCATATAGCGCTGAGCCTGGGCCTGGCGGCCTGCCAGAAGGGCTTCAGCGTGGCGTTCACCACCGCGGCCGGGCTGGTGCACCAGTTGATGGAAGCGCGCGACGAGAAGCGCCTGATCCGGCTGCAGCGCGAGCTGCAGGCGGTGAAGCTGCTGATCATCGATGAGCTTGGCTACATACCGCTGTCGCCCACCGGGGCGGAGTTGATGTTCGAGGTGTTCAGCCAGCGACACGAGCACGGCTCGACCATCGTGACCTCGAACCTGCCGTTCGAGGATTGGACCTCGGTACTCGGCTCGGAACGGCTGACCGGCGCGCTGCTCGACCGGCTGACCCACCATGTGCACATCCTGAGCATGAATGGTGACAGTTACCGTTTGGCGCACTCCAGCGCGCGGCGCCGGCAGGCCGGACGGGCACTTGGCGAAGAGCAGGTGGCGCCAGACGAGGCCGACACACCAGTGGCGTTGGAAGACTGACCCAAGGTCTCAGCCGGGGCCCCTCGGGGCCCCGGCTGAGACCTTGCCCGCACGCCACCAGTGGCCTGGTTTTACTCCGCCACGCTGGCCCGGTTTTGCTCCGCCGTTGACACAAGGAGCGGGCGGAGGCGTTGGCGACCACAAGCCCAACCGTGCGCGGGGCGGTGGCCGACTACGTCGCGCTTCGCAAGGCGCGCTCCGCCCGTGGACGGGACGCTGAGCTGCGCCTTACCCACCACGTCCTCTCCGCCCCGCTGGCTGAGGTGCCGCTTACCTCACTCTCGGAGGGCGACCTTTCCCGCTGGCGCTCCGGCCTCCAGCGGGGTGGTCGGGCCGCAGGCGCAAACGCACCGGCGCTGGCCAACTCAACCCTCGCCCGCCTCCTGAACGACCTCAGGGCGGCGCTGCGGGCTGCCGCGCGCAAGGGCCGTCTGCCCGCCGACGTCGTCACCGCCATCACTGAGGGACTGCGGGCGCCGGCGTCGCCGAACCGCGCCAGGCCCCCGCAGATCCTCACCGATGCGGAGGTGAACCGCCTATTGCAGGCAGCCCGCGCCCAGGACGATGATTTCGGCGACATGGTGCTGATGCTTGCGACTACGGGCTGTCGCTTCGATCAGGCGGCCCGGACCGTCGTCGCCGACCTGCAGCAGGAACTGCGGAGGTCGATGGTACCGACGGCCTTCAAGGGAAGCGGCACCAAGCAGGTGAGCTTCACGCCACGGCCGATGCAGCCAGCAGCGCTGGCGCGCCTGCACAGTCTGTGTGAGGGGCGCGACGGCACTCATACCAACTCCCACAGCGGGTGACTCACGCGGGGGATTCCCCGACGCGGCGTTGATGTGATTCAAGCTGGTGATCCCTGGAGGCTCACCATGGCACGC
>CAIMOR010000089.1 GCA_903843125.1 uncultured Rhodospirillales bacterium | reverse complement strand
GTTGAGGCGCGCGTCCCCCCCAGGTGCTCGAGGGCACAGGGGGCGAAAGGCTGCTCTCAACCAGCCGGCCCGACGCGGCCATGATGCATCATTGACCGCAGACAAACAGGTACAGGGGGCGCGTCCAGGGGGCGGGCCTCGGGACGCGGCAGGGGAGATGCGATGATCGGGATCGACTGGGGCACCAGCAGCCTGCGCGCCTACCGGCTGGGCGAGGACGGCCGGGTGCGGGAGAAGCGCGACGGCGCGCATGGCATCCTGACCGTGCCGGCGGGCGGCTTCCCCGACGCGCTGCGCCGCGTGGTCGGCGACTGGCTGGCCGATGGCGAGCGGCGGGTGCTGCTGTGCGGCATGGTCGGCAGCCGGCAGGGCTGGGTGGAGGCGCCCTATCTGCCCTGCCCGGCCGGCCCGGCCGAGATTGCCGCGGCGCTGACGCCGGTGCCGTTCGCGGATGCCGAGACCCGGCTGGTGCCGGGGCTGGTGACGCGCGATGCCGGCGGCGTGCCGGACGTGATGCGGGGCGAGGAGACCAAGCTGCTCGGCCTGCTGGCGGCAGGGGTCGCGGGGCAGGTCTGCCTGCCGGGGACACACAGCAAGTGGGTGCGGCTGGCCGGCGGGCGCGTCACCGGCTTCGCCACCCACATGACCGGCGAGGTGCGCGCCGTGCTGCTGGCGCATTCCATCCTGGGCCGGCTGGCGGCGGCGGGCGAGGCGGCGTTCGCGCCGGCGGCGTTCGGGCGTGGCGTGGCGCGCAGCGGCGAGGCCGGCGGGCTGCTGCATCACGCCTTCGGCACCAGGGGCCTGGGGCTGCTGGGAGAACTGGGGGAAGCCGAGACCGCGAGCTACCTTTCCGGGCTGTTGATCGGGCATGAGGTGCGGGCGGCGCTGCGACCGGGCGAGCCGGTTCACCTGGCGGCGGCCGAGACGCTGGCGGCGCCCTACCAGGCGGCGTTGCGGCTGCTGGGCGCGGAATGCCGGATGCACGACCCCGACATCGTCGTGGCGGGGCTGGTCGGGATTGGGAGGCATTGGGCATGAAGCTGACGGCATGGCTGGCACGCTGCCCGCTGGTGGCGATCCTGCGCGGCATCCGGCCGGAGGAGGCCGAGGCGATCGGTGCCGCGCTGGTGGAGGCGGGCATCCGCGTCATCGAGGTGCCGCTGAACTCGCCGCAGCCGCTGGACAGCATCCGCCGGCTGCAGGCGATGTTCGGCGACCGGGCGCTGGTGGGCGCCGGCACGGTGATGACGACGACCGAGGTGCGCGAGGTGGCGGCGGCGGGCGGCAAGCTGCTGGTGACACCGCACGCGGCGCCGCAGCTGGTGCGGGAGGCCAAGGGCGTGGGCATGCTGGCCTGCCCGGGCTTCCTGACCCCGGCCGAGGCCTTCGCCTGCCTGGAGGCCGGCGCCGATGGGCTCAAGCTGTTCCCGGCGGAGGCGGCCAGCCCGGCGGTGCTGCGGGCGCTGGCCGCGGTGCTGCCGCCGGGTACGCCGGTGCTGCCGGTGGGCAGCATGAACGCGCAGACCATTCCGCCCTGGCGGGCGGCGGGCGCGGCCGGGTTCGGCATCGGCAGCGCGATCTATCGGCCGGGCGATACGGCGGAGGTGGTGGCCGGCAAGGCGCGCGCGCTGCTGGCGGCCGTGGCGGGCGGCTGACCCGGGCTGGCTGACGCGCGGCCTGGCTGACGCGCGGGCTGGCGCGGACGCGGCTTGCGGAGCGCCGGTTGGCGGGTTCGGCGGCGGTGCGGGCCGCCGGCGTGCGAAAGCCTTGCTTATGCCGCCGGGTTGCGGTTGAACCGAAGCCGAAGGGCGCGGCGAAGCGCCCGAAGCCGTTGGGAGACGATCGCCATGACCACCCGCCGCGACCTGGCGCGCCTCGGCGCCGCAGCCGTGCTGGCCGCCCCTGCGCTGCTGCGCGAAGGCCATGCCCAGGCGCCGGAGGTGACGCTGAAGCTGCATCACTTCCTGGCCGGGGTTTCCAACGTGCACCGCTACTTCCTGGTGCCCTGGGCGGACAAGATCAACAAGGAGAGCAACGGCCGGCTGCGCATCCAGATCTTCCCGGCGATGCAGCTGGGCGGCGCGCCGCCGCAGCTGTTCGACCAGGCGCGGGACGGCATTGCCGACATCACCTGGACGCTGCCGGGCAACACGCCGGGCCGGTTCCCGCGGATCGAGGTGTTCGAGCTGCCGTTCGTGAGCCACAAGAAGGCGGCGGTGAACGTGCTGGCGGTGCAGGAATACGCCGACCGGCACTGCACCGAGGAGTTCGCCGAGGTGCATCCACTGTGCGTCTGGGGGCATGGCGAGGGGCTGATCCATTCGCGCCGCGAGGTGACGAGGATGGAGGACCTGCAGGGGCTGAAGCTGCGCTTCCCCAGCCGGCTGAACGGCGAGGCGCTGCGCGCGCTGGGCGCCAGCCCGGTGGGCATGCCGGTGCCGCAGATTCCGGAGGCGCTGAGCCAGGGCGTGATCGACGGCGCGGTGGTGCCGTGGGAAGTGGTGCCGAGCATTCGGCTGCAGGAGATGGTGAAGAACCACACCGAGATTCCGGGCAGCCCGACGCTGTACATCGCCACCTTCATCCTGGGCATGAACAAGGCGAAGTATGCCGGGCTGCCGGCCGACCTGCGCGCGGTGCTGGATGCGAATTCCGGCATGACGGCAGCGCGCATGGCGGCGGCGCCGTGGGACGTGCGCGGGCCGATCGTGGAGGCCGAGGTGCGGCGGCGCGGCAACAAGATCGTCACGCTCAGC
>CAIMOR010000088.1 GCA_903843125.1 uncultured Rhodospirillales bacterium | reverse complement strand
TCTATCTCGAACACCTCCGCGATTCGGCCGGGCCGCGCCGACATCACCGCCACGCGGTCCGAGAGGTAGACCGCCTCGGTGATGGAATGGGTCACGAACACCACGGTGCGCTTGCCCAGTTGCTGGATGCGCGACAGCTCCAGGTTCAGGTCATCCCGCGTCATCGCGTCCAGCGCGCCGAAGGGTTCGTCCATCAGCAGCAGCGCGGGTTCGCACAGCAACGCCCGACATATGGCAGCGCGTTGGCGCATGCCGCCGGAAAGCTCCCACGGCCGCCGCGCGGTGAACTCCTTCAGGCCGAAGCGCTCCAGCAGCGCCAGCGCGCGCACCCGCACCGCCGGGCCACGCAGCCCTTCCAGCTCCGCACTCAGCAGCACGTTGTCCAGCACGCTGCGCCAGTCCAGCAGCACATCCTTCTGGAACACCATGCCAAGCCCGCGCGGCGGGCCATCCAGCCGCGCTCCGCGTAGCACGATGCTGCCCGCGGTCGGCCGGTCCAACCCGGCCATGCAGCGCAGCAGCGTGGACTTGCCGCAGCCGGAGGGGCCGAGCAGCGACAGGAACTCGCCGTCGCGCACCGCCAGCGTCACCTCGCTCAGGGCCTGCACCGTGCCGCCATAGCTGCGCCCGACGCCCTGCAGCGCCATCAGGGCCGCGGCTTCAGCCATGGCTCAGGCCGGCACCAGCGCGTTGCTGTAGTAGTCCGTGGTCTTCCAGCCGGCGCGAATCACCCCTGCGGCCTCCAGCCCGTGCAACGCGGTCTGCCAGTCGCTTTCGGCTTGCCAGCCCAGCGGCTTGCCGCGCGTCGCCGGCGTGTCGAAGAACTCGATCGTCAGGCGGATCTGCTCCAGCGTCACGCCACGGTCCAGCTTGGCGTCGGGCCGGGCCTGCAACATGGCAGCCACGCCCACTTCCATGTCGGCCTTGATCGCCCCCCAGGCGCGCTGCTGGATCTCCACCAGCTTGCGCAGCATCGGCTGCTTCGCCGCAATGGTGGCTTCCGTCGCGATCAGCCCGTAGCTGGGGAAAGCGATGCCGGCATCCTCCGCATTCACCGGCCGGCTGGGGCGCGACTTGTTGGCGAAGGGCAGGGCGGAGGGCGTGGTGGACATCAGCCCATCGGCGCGGCCCATGGTGTAGGTGGTCCACAACGCGGCGGGGTCGACGAACAGCACGTTGACGCTCGTGCGGTCCAACCCGCCGGCCGTCAGCCAACTGTCGATCAGCGGCGCCCAGGGGCTGGCGGCGAAGCAGACCAGCGTCTTGCCGCGGCAGTCCTGCACCTTGTGGATCGGACCGTCGCGCTCGACCATCACCGCCAGGTCGGTCCGGCGGTTGAAGCCGGCGAAGCTGGTGACCTTGGCGCCGTTCTGCCGCGCCGCTGGCAGCAGGCCCAGCTGGATCTGCCCGACATCCACCTGCCCGGCATTGACCAGTTGCAGCGTATTGCCACTGCCGCGGCCGTCCTGCGTGTCCACGCTCAGCCCGGCGTCGCGGAACCAGCCGCGCTGTTCCGCCAGGTGCAGCGCCGCATGCACGCCCCAGGGGGCGAAGTCCAGCCGCACGGAAAGGCGTTCCTGCGCGCGCGCCGCCCAGGGCAGCAGCAAGGCCGGCGCGGCAAGCACGGCACGGCGAGACGTAGCAATCGGCTTCATGCTGGGCACTCCTGGGTTATCGCATCGCAGCGCGGAGCGCTGCCGTGGCCTTAGCATCCAGCGTGCCATCGGCAGCGACCTCGACGCCATAGCATTCCCGCGCCGCCACCACGCTGACCTTGCCGTTCCACACATCCCGCGCCACCGCCTCCGGCGGGCGCAGCCGCGGGTTGCCATGGCCACCGCCGCCGGCCTGGTGGTGCAGCAGCAATTCGTCCTGGTGCATGGTCATGGTCAGCTTGCCCGGCAGGCTGCGGCGCTGGTTGCCCTCGCCCAGCCAGTTGCCGCCGCGGCCGCCCTCGCCGCCGCCCTTCAGCCCATAGGGCGCGAAGGTGAAGCGGTCCGCCCGCAGTTGCAGCACCGCTTCCTCCGCCAGCAGCCGGTAGCTGCGCGTCAGTCCGAGGCCGCCGCGAAACTGCCCGGCGCCGCCGCTGTCCGGCACCAGGCCGTATTCCTCTATCCGCACCGGGTGCTGCCGCTCCAGCACCTCCACCGGCGTGTTGGACAGGTTCTGCGACGGGTTGGTCACCGCCTCGATGCCATCCTGGTCCGGCCGGCCGCCCCAGGCGCCGTTGATCATGTCCACCACGATGAACGGCGTGTTGTCCGGATGCCGCCCGCCCAGGCAGACCACGGTATTGCCGCCCTCGCCGGCGGCCGGGATCACCTCGGGCACGATCTGCGCCAGCGCGCCGAACATGGCATCCATCACGCGGTAGCCGGTCAGCGCGCGGGCCGCGACGGGTGCCGGCGCCCGCGGGTTCAGCACGCTGCCCTCCGGCGCCGTCACCGTCACGCAGCGGAACACGCCGGCATTGTTCGGAATGTCGCCCCGCAGCGCGCAACGCACGCTGAGGAAGGTGTTGGACTTGGTGAAGGACAGCGTGGCGTTGATCGCGGCCCGCACCTGCGGCGAGGAGCCTGCCCAATCCACCAGCAACTGCCCGCCTTCCTGCACCGTGATGGCCACTTCCAGCCGCACCGGCGCGTCGGAAAGCCCATCGCTGTCGATGTGGTCGACGAAGCGGAAGGTGCCGCGCGGCCAGGTCGCTATCTCGGCCCGCGCCATCCGCTCGGCGTAGTTCAGCAGCGCGTCCAGGTAGCCCCGCAGCGGCTCCGTGCCATAGCGTGCCGCCAGCCGGCCCAACTCCCGCGCGCCGACCAGGCAGGCGGCGTATTGCGCGCGCAGGTCGCCCAGCACGCGGTCCGGCACCCGCACGTTCAGCGCGATGATCGCCGACAGCGTCTCGTCCATCACGCCCTGGCTGAACAGCTTCAGCGGCGGAATCCGCAGCCCTTCCTGGAAGATCTCGGTGCTGTCGGCGGCATTGGAGCCCGGCACGCGCCCACCGACATCGGTGTGGTGGCAGATCACCACGGCCCAGGCCAGAATGCTGTCACCCGCGAACACCGGGAAAAACATAAAAATGTCCGGCAGGTGCATGCCGCCGCAATACGGGTCGTTCATCACCACGGCGTCGCCCGGCTGCAACCGCCCCGCCCATATCGCCTGCACCGAGGCCATCGCCTCGGGAATGGCGCCCAGGTGTTGCGCGATGGTCTTGGCCTGCGCCACCATCTCGCCGCGCGCGTCGCACAGCGCCGCGGAGTAGTCCATCACGTCCTTGACGATCTCGCTGCGCGCGGTGCGGATGACGGTGTAGGCCACCTCGTCAACAATGGCGTCCATCGCGTTCTTGATCACCGCGAAGGTGATCGGGTCGCCCATCGCGTCAGGCATCCGCCGCCTCCCCGAGTTCGATGCCAATGCAGCCGGCGCCCAGCAGCCGCGCCGCACAGCCGGGCGGCACAACGATGGTCGTATCGTAGCTCTCGATGATCGCTGGCCCGGCGATCGGCGCCTCGCCCAGCGCGGCGCGCGGCAGCAGCCGCGTTGCGACCGGCGCGGCGCCCTTGGCGAAACTCACCGCACGGGTGCCCTCGGCGCCGGCCATCGCCCTGGCGTCCAGCGTCAGGCCGGCAAAGTCGAGCCGCGTGGTGGCCAGCCCTACCGCGGTAAGCCGAAGGTTCACCAGTTCCACCGGCTCGCCCGCCGCGACATAGCTGAAGGTGGTCAGGTACAGCGCCTCGAAGGCATCGCGCAGCGTGGCGGCGTCGAAGCCTGCCGGCAGCGGCACGGTCAACTGCGATGATTGCCCGAGGTAGCGCACATCGGCGGCGAAGCGCAGTGCGACGTCCGCCGCGCCGTAGCCGTCCATCGCCAGTGCCGCCCGGCCCTCTGCCGCCATGGCAGCCAGCGCATCGGCGACGGCCACGGGCCGAACCTGCGCCAGAGGCACCAGCAGGGGGCGCACGAACTCATGCGCCGCATCGGCCGCCAGCATGCCGGCGGCGGAGAATACCCCGGCGACCGGGCTGATCAGCACGCGCTTCATGCCCAGCAGCCTGGCGACATCAACCGCATGCAGCGGGCCGCCGCCGCCGAAGGCCATCAGCACCAGGTCGCGCGGGTCCTTGCCGCGCTCCACCGTCACCGCGCGGATCGCGCGCGCCATGTTCAGGTTCGCCACCAGCCGGATGCCATGCGCCGCATCCAACAGCGAAAGGCCGAGCGGCCGCGCGACGTGCTGTTCCACTGCGGCGCGCGACAGTGCCGCGTCCACCGGCAGCGAGCCACCCGCCAGCGCCTGCGGGTTCAGCAGGCCGAGCACCATGTTCGCATCGGTCACCGTCGGTCGCGTGGTGCCCTGGCCATAGCAGGCGGGGCCGGGGAAGCCGCCGGCGCTCTCCGGCCCCACCACGAGCAGGCCGCCGGCATCCACCTTGGCCAGCGAACCACCGCCGGAGCCGACTTCGGCGATGTCGATCGCCGGCACCTTCAGCATGTAGCCGCCGCCCTTGATGAAGCGGCTTGGCGCACTGATACCGTCGCGGAACTCGTATTCCGTCACCGTCGCCGGCTCGCCATCCTCCACCAACGCGGCCTTTGCGGTGGTGCCGCCCATATCGAACACGATGATGTCGCGCGCGCCGATGACCGGGCCGAGCCTCGCTGCTCCGACCACGCCGCCGGCGGGCCCGGAGGCGACGGCGAAGACCGGCCGTTCCTGTGCCAGCGCCAGGCCGATCATGGCGCCATTGCTGGCCATGATCTGCACCGGCGCGGTGACGCCGATGGCTGCCAGGCGCTCACGCAGGCGCGCCAGGTAGCCGCGCATCGCCGGCAGCAGGTAGGCATTGACCACCGCTGTGCTGGTACGCTCGTACTCCTTGATCTCCGGCAGCACCTCGCAGGAGGCGGTTACGGCCAGACCGGGCGCGGCTCCCCGCAGCAGCGCCGCGGCACGCAGCTCATGCGCCGGGTTGGCGTAGCTGTTGATGAAGCACAGCGCGACGGCCTCGACGCCCTCGGCCAGGAAGAACGCGGCGGCGTCGCGCACGCTGCCCTCCTGCAGTGGCAGAACCACGCCGCCATCGGCGCCGATCCGCTCCCGCGCCTCCAGCCGCCAGCGCCGCGGCACCAGCGGTTTCGGCTTCCGCCATGCCAAGTCGAACATGCCGGGCGTGCGGATGCGGCCGATCTCCAGCACATCGCGGAAGCCATGCGTGGTCAGCAAGCCGGTGCGGGCGCCGACGCGCTGCAGAATGGTGTTCGAGGCGACGGTGGTGCCGTGGACAACCTCTTGCACGGCCGCCGGGGCGATGCCGGCTTCGGCCAGCAAGGCGGCGGTGCCGGCGGCTATCGCCTCGCCAGGGTCATGCGGCGTGGTCGTCACCTTCGACAAGGCCAGCCGCCCCCCCGGCAGGCTCAGCACCAGGTCGGTGAAGGTGCCGCCGACATCGACGCCCAACCGTATCGGAGCGGACGGAGTTCCGCTGGTGGGTGTCTCGGCCATGCCGCTCCTGGATCAACCGTCAGGCATCAAGCTTGCCGCCTGCTTCGACCCAGCGTCAATGCGCCGCGTCGGCGAACCGGCGGTCCGGGCCGGCCCTGTTGCGCCGGCTGCGCGAACGGCAGCACGAGCTCTCCCCGGGGCGGCGCTGGTCAGCCGCGGTCGAAGGTGACGGCCTTGAGCACCGCCCACACCTGCATGCCCGGCGTCAGCGCCAGCCGCTCCACGCTGTCACGGGTGATGCGCGACAGCACCTCGGTCGGGCCGATGCGCAGCCGGACGAACGCTTCATGCGGCGTCGGTGCGGCGCCCAGGCCGACCACCTCGGCCGGCAGCACGTTCTGCGTCGAAAGCCCCTGCGGTTGCTGCGTCGCCACCGCCACGTCGCGGGCGCGCAGCCGCACCCGGGCCTGGCTGCCCGGCGGCTCGGGGCGCAGCGGTACCAGCAGGTGGCCGCCGGCGAAGCCCAGCCGAGTGAGGCCGCGCGCCAGGTCGTGGCTGACCACGCTGGCGGCCAGCACGGCACCGGCATCGCGCCTGGCCGCCAGCGGCAGGTCGGTGCGCAGCGCCAGTGCCTCGACGCTGCCGGCGGCCAGCACCTTGCCGGCCTGCAGCAGCACCAGGTGGTCGGCCAGCGCGTCCACCTCGTCCAGCGCGTGGGTGACGTAGAGGATCGGCAGCCTCGCCACATCCCGCAACCGGGCAAGGAAGGGCAGCACCTCGGCGCGGCGGCCACCATCCAGCGCGGCGAGCGGCTCGTCCATCAGCAGCAGCGCCGGACGCGACAGCAGCGCCCTGCCCAGCGCCACCCGCTGTTTCTCGCCGCCCGAGAGCCGTGCCGGGCGCCGGTCGAGCAGGTCGTCAAGGCCGAGCAGCGCGACCACTTCCTCAAAGCCGGGACCGGTAGCATCCGCCGGCGCCCGGCGCAGGCCATAGCGCAGGTTGGTCGCCACGCTGAGATGCGGGAACAGCCGGGCGTCCTGGAATACCACGCCGCAGCGACGCTGCTCGGGCGGCAGCCAGGTGCCGGCGGCGGTATCCAGCAGCACGCGGCCGCCCAGCGCCACCCGGCCGTGCTGCGGCCGCAGCAGCCCGGCCACGGCGGCCAGGATGGTGGATTTGCCGCAGCCGGAAGGACCGAACAGCATGGTGACGCCATCCGCCAGTCCCTCGAAGGCAACGTCCAGCGCAAAGCCGTCGCGATTTGCGGCGCGCGGGGACGAGTCGCGCCCGGCGGCGCGCGAGGCTGAAGGGAAGCGATGGCGCAGTGCGACCTGCAGCATCAGACGCGGCCCAGCAGGCGCTGCATCCGGCGGGAGAGCACCTCGGCCAGCAGCAGGCCCGCGATGGCCAGGCTGAAGGAAACCAGCGCCAGGCGCGCCGCAACCCATTCGCCGCCCGGGGTCTGCGTGGCGCTGTAGATGGCCAGCGGCAGGGTCTGGGTCTCGCCGGGGATGTTGGAGGCAAAGGTGATGACGGCACCGAACTCGCCCAGGCCCGCGGCGAAGGCGGTGACCGTGCCGGCCAGAATGCCCGGCGACATCAGCGGCAGGGTGATGGTCAGGAAGCGGTCCAGCGGCCCGGCGCCCAGGGTCTGCGCCGCGGCTTCGTAGCCGGCGTCGAGACCCTCCAGGCTCAGCCGCACGGCGCGGACGATCAGCGGGAAGGACATCACCGCCGTGGCCAACGCGGCGCCTTCGGTGGTGAAGACCAGGCGCACCCCGAACCAGGACTGCAGCAGTCCGCCGATCGGGCCCTGGATACCGAACAGCATCAGCAGCCCCCAGCCGACCACGACAGGCGGCACCACCAGCGGCAGGTGGACGCAGGCATCCAGCAGTGTGCGGCCAGGGAAGCGACCGCGCGCCAGTAACCAGGCCATGCCGATGGCCGGCAGCAGCGAGAGCAGCACGCTGCGCCCGGCGACCGACAGGCTCAGCACCACCGCCTGCCATTCCTCGGGGGAAAGCGTCATGTAGCGGTCATCGGTCGGCGACGCCTGGGCGTAACCGCATCGGCGCGGGGCTCGGCCTGCATCGCCGTCGCGGTGAAGCGCCCGGCGCCTGCACCTGGGCGGCCAAGCAGGGCAGGGGGCAGATGCGTGGCAAGGTCGGACCGCGGCAGTGACATGGGGGCACCTGAAGCACGTTGCCTGCCACGTAAGAAAGCGTTCATTTCCTGGCGCTCACTTTCGCACGCGTTGGCGCTGGCCGGCGCGCCCGGCGCCATGTTGCCCTGCGCGAGCGTCCGCCGGCGCAGGCGGAAACCGGCTTGCTCCTCGGGTTCGCCGTCGGCCGCCGTAAGCCTGCTCCTGTTCGTCAATTCCGGAAACGCTAGCGTCGCGCCGGCGGAAGAGCTCCATCACCTCGGCGGTTTGCCTGATCCCGTGCGGCAAAGGCCGGCAAGGTCGGCTGCCGGCCCGCAGCATCCTTCACCGCTGAGCAGTAGTCAACGTCATGTCCGTTTGGATATAACGATGCGGATAAACAAGAGGGGCTTTCCATGCGTCGTCGCCCCGCCTGCCTGATCCTGCTGCTGCTCGCCACGACAGCTCCGGCGCAGACCCGCCCGGCGCTGACCGTTGTGCGCAGCGGCGAACCCGCGGTGGCGTTCGCGACCGAGGTCCTCGCCGCCTTGCCGGCCATCACGCAGACGGTCGGCTTCGGGGCCGGCCATGCCGATGCGGCCGAATGGCGCGGCCCGCTGCTGTGGGATGTACTGCTGCGTGCCGGCGTGGTGGACGCGACGAAGCCCGCCGAGCAGGTGCGCATGGTGGCGCGGGTCATTGGCGCGGATGGCTACCGCGCGGTGTTCGCGTTGGCCGAACTTTCGCCGGCCTTCGGTGGTCGGCCGGTCCAGCTCGCCCTGGCGCGCAATGGCCAGTCATTGCCCGACCAGGCCCTGCGCCTGATCGCTCCCGGAGAGCAGCGAGCCGGGCGCTCGGTGCGCGATGTCGTGCGCGTCGAGGTCGAGTAGTCGGTTGGGATGCCAGCGGCGCAGTCAACCAGGCAGAGCCGCCGGCCCGCTCGCTTTCACAGCATATAACGTCCGCAAGGAAACCCCATGCAACGCCGCCTTCTGCCAGTCTTGCCGGTTGCGCTCCTGTTCACCTGTGTCGCGGCTCGATCGCAACAGCAACTCACCGTCTTCGCCGCCGCCAGCCTGACCGACGCGCTGCGCGACCTCGGCCAGC
Organism: uncultured Rhodospirillales bacterium; assembly: GCA_903843125.1. GTDB lineage: Bacteria > Pseudomonadota > Alphaproteobacteria > Acetobacterales > Acetobacteraceae > CAIMOR01. The sequence continues at coordinate 5,673 of CAIMOR010000088.1, read as the reverse complement.
AATGGGTGGCCAAGGGGCACGCGGCGCCGCGCTTTTCCTTCGCCGCCTCCTCCACCCTGGCGCGGCAACTGGAACAGGGCGCGCCGGCCGACCTGTTCGCCTCCGCCGACGAGCAGTGGATGGACTGGGCGCAGCAGCGCAACCTGGTGGTGCCGGAAAGCCGCGTCAGTGCGCTGGGCAACACGCTGGTGCTGGTGGCGCCCGCCGCCACGGCACGGCCGGTCACGGTCGGCCGCGGCACCGACCTCGCCGCGCTGCTCGGTCCCGCTGGCCGGCTTTCCACCGGCGACCCGGCGCATGTGCCGGTGGGCATCTACGCCCAGGCGGCGCTGACGTGGATGGGCCAATGGCAAGCGCTGCAACCCCGACTTGCCCGGGCCGAGAACGTCCGCGCCGCGCTGCTGCTGGTGGAACGCGGCGAGGCGCCGCTGGGGATCGTCTACGCCACCGACGCCGCCGCCAGCCCGGCCGTGCGCGTGGTCGGCACCTTTCCGCCCGAAAGCCACCCACCGGTCAGCTACCCCTTTGCCCTGGCGCGGTCGGCGGCGCAGAACGCGGAGGCGCGTGGTTTCCTTGCCTTCATCACCGGGCCCGAGGCGCGAGCCACCTGGCAACGCCACGGCTTCAGCGTGACGTAGCGGCGGTGCTAGCCTGCCCGGCATGAAGCAAGACCCCCGAGCAGGCCTGGGCAGGCTGAGCCTGCGCATCGACCTGCCGCAGGGCCGCGTCGGCCCCGGCAAGATCGCGCTGCTGGAGGCGATCGACCGCGAAGGCTCCATCAGCGCCGCCGGCCGGGCGACCGGCATGAGCTACAAGCGTGCGTGGGACCTGGTGGACGCCACCAACAAGCTGCTCGGCGTGCTGGTGGTGGAGGCCGCGCCGGGCGGCTATCGCGGCGGTGGCGCCACGCTGACCGATGCCGGCCGCAACCTGGTGGCCGACTACCGCGCCATCGAACGCGCCGCGCAGCGCGCCGCCGAGCCGCGGTTGGAAGCGCTGGCGCGGCGGTTGAAGGGCTAGGCTGCCAGGCCGTGCCGGGCCAGCGATGCGCCGCCTCGGCATCCTGCGCGGAGACTGCGGTGCGGGGCCAAGCCGAACCGGCCGGACCCAACCCTGTTCAGAAGCGGCACACCCGCACCTAACACCGCGGTCCAACCTGGCGACGCCGGGCTGCCCGCCGTGAACACCTGTTGCTTCCGCGCACGCAGGCTGCCTAGCTTGCCGCGGAAAACGCTGGCTGAACCAATGGCACAAACCACGATACGCAAAAGCTTGGGCAGGCGGCAGTTGGCCGCGCTGGCAGTGCTGGTCGGCTCGGTGCGGGCCGCACCCGCACGGGCGGAGGAACCGCGTCCGATCCGGCTGGTGGTGCCCTTCGCCGCCGGCGCTTCGTCCGACACGCTGGCCCGGCTCGTGGCTCCCCGGCTATCGGCCGCGCTGGGCCAGCCGGTGGTGGTGGAGAACCGCGCCGGTGGCGGCGGCCAGGTGGCGGCACAGCTTGTCGCCGCCGCGCCGCCGGATGGCGGCATCCTGCTCTGGGCTGCCGAAGTCGCTCTGACCCAGGCGGTGCTGCAACGCGAACCGGGCTACGACCCGCTGCGCGATTTCACCGTCATCGCCAACATGCTGGAGAATCCGGCGTTGCTCTGCGTCCGGCCGGCGGCACCCTGGCCGAACCTGGCGGCGTTGCTGGCAGCAGCGCGGGCACGCGGCCGCGGCGGGCTGAGCTACGGCTCGGGCGGGGTCGGCACCCCCGCGCACATGGCCGCCGCCGCCCTGCTGAAGCTGGCTGGCGCCGAGGGCACGCACGTGCCCTATCGCGGCGCCAACCAGGCCGCGCTGGCGGCCGAGCAGGGCGAGGTGGACTTTGCCTTCGCCATCTCGAACATTGCGCTGCCCCGCTTCCAGCAGGGCGCGGTGCGGCTGCTGGCCACCACCGGGGAACGCCGGATTCCAACCCTGCCGGACGTGCCGACCCTGGCCGAGAGCGTGCCGGATGGCCCGATCATCACCAGCGGCAACACCCTGGCCGGCCCGGCCGGCCTGGCGCCCGCCCTTGCGGCACGGCTGCACGCGGCGATGCAGCAGGTGGTCGGCGACCCCGGCTTCCGCGCCACCCTTACCGACAGCGGCGGCGAGATCGTGCTGAAGCCCAGCCCGGCCGAGCAGCAGGTTGAATGGGCGGTGGCGTTCCGCCGCCTGCAACGCCTCGTCGAACTCTCGGGAGCCCGCGCCGAATGAGCCACCTGCCTCTGGCCGGCCTGCGCGTGCTGGACCTTTCTCATGTCCTGGCGGGCCCCTACGCCACCTACCACCTGGCGCTGCTGGGCGCCGAGGTGATCAAGATCGAGCGCCCGCCCTTCGGCGACGCGATGCGCGACCTGGCCACCAGGCCAGCGGAGGGCGGCATCACCGCCAGCTTCCAGGGCGTCAATGCCGGCAAGCGCGCCCTTGCGCTGGACCTGACCCACCCGGAGGGCCGCGCCGTGCTGGAGCGGCTGATCCCGACGGCGGCGGTGTTCCTCGAGAACTTCCGCCCTGGCAAGATGGCCGCGCTGGGCTTTCCGGCCGCACGGGTGCAGGCGCTGAACCCTGGCATCGTCTACGCCTCGATCAGCGCGTGGGGGCAGCACGGCGTCCATGCCGGCCGGCCCGGCTACGACCACGTGATGCAGGCCGCCACCGGCATGATGTGGGCGCAGGGCGACAACCCCGAGGCACCACCGGTCAAGGTGGGCTTTCCCGCCATCGACATGGCCGCGGGCATGATGGGCGCCATGGCGATCCTGGCCGCGCTGCTGCGCCGCCAGCGTGGCGATACCGGCCCGATCGTGGTCGACGTCTCGATGGCCGACGCGGCGCTGGCGTTGATGTCGGGCGTTGCCACCCGCTACCTGATCGACGGCGTCGCCCCGCAGCGCATCGGCCATGCCGCCTTCGCCGGCAGCCCCGGCGGCAACGTGTTCCGCACCGCGGATGGCTGGCTCGCCACTGCCGCGAACACACTGGGCCAGTTCGAGCGGCTGTGCGGCGCACTGGGCCACCCGGAATGGGCCACGGCGCCTGACTGGCTGCGGCTGCGCCCCGCCTCCCCGGCGGCGATGCTGCGCGACTGCGGCACGCCCCAGCTCGACGCTGCCTTGCAGCAGGCCTTCCTCAGCCAGGGCAGCGAGGCCTGGGAAGCGGCGCTGACGGCGCTGGGCGTTCCCGCCTCGGCGGTGCGCAGCCCGGCAGCCTTCATGGACGGCCCGTACCGGCAGACCGCCGGCTTCTCCGCCACCTTGCCCAGCGGCGCCGAGGTGCTGGGCGCTGGCTTCCGCATCAACGGGGAAGCGCCGCGGCCCGACCGCGACGCGCCGCCCCTGGGCGCCGACACCGACGCGCTGCTGGCCGAACTGGGGCTGGACGCGGCTGAGCTGCGGGCCCGCGGCGTCGTCGCGTGAAGCGCGCGGGACGAAGGATGTGAAGCGCGCGGGACAAAGGATATGAAGCGCGCGGGACGAAGGATGTGAAGCACGCGGGACGAGGGACGTGAAGCGCGCGGGAGACAAGATGATGAGGCGGGAGCCCGAGACATGAAGCGTCGCGCCGCGCTGGCGGGCATGTTGGCTTTGCCCGGCCTGGCCCGGGCCTACCCCGACCGGCCAGTGCGCCTCATCATCCCCTACGGCGCCGGCAACGTGACCGATATCTGCGGCCGCGCCCTGGCCGATGCGCTTTCCGCCGAATGGCCGCAGCGGGTCGTGGTGGAGAACCTCGCCGGCGCCGGCGGCACGCTTGGGGTTGCCGCCGCCGCCCGTGCCGCGCCCGATGGCCACACCCTGGTGCTCTCGGCGATGGCCGCGCTGACCGTCTCGCCGCATCTGCAAGCGCTGCCCTATGACCTGCTGGCCGACCTCGCCCCGCTTTCGCTGGTGGCGGTAACGCGCGGCGCGTTGGCGGTACACCCCGCGCTGGCGGTGCGCGATCTGGCCGAACTGGCGGCCGAGGCCAGGCGTCGCCCGTTGTTCTACTACTCCGCCGGCCCCGGGACCCTGCCGCATCTGAACATGGAGTTGCTGAACCAGGCGATGGGTACCCGAATGGAACACGTGCCCTACCGGACCAGTGCCGCCGGCCTGGCCGACCTGCTGGCCGGGCGGGTGCAGCTGACCATGGACGCCGCCAGCGTCACCTTGCCTGCCATTCTCGATGGCCGGCTGCAGCCACTGTTCTGGAACGGCCCGCACCGCAACCCGCGGCTGCCGGGCGTGCCCACCGCCGCGGAAGCGCTGCCGGGCGTGGAACTGGCCAACCCCTGGCTAGGGCTGTTCGCGCCCAAGGCAACCCCGGAGCCGATACGGCGGACACTGGTGCAGGCGGTGGCGGCGGTGGTGGCGGCGCCGGCCTTCGCTGCCCGGCTCGGCGAGGCGCTGGAGCCGCTCGGCGGCGGACCGGCGCCGCTGGCCCGGCAACTGGCGGCGGACCATGCCCGGTTCGGGGCGCTCATTGCCAGGCTGGGGATCCGCACCGATTGACCTGAGGGGCCACTACGCCTGCGCCTGGCGCCGAGCCGGTCGCAGACGGCACGCATCAGCTTCCCCTGGGCCAGCGCCCGCCGCTACGCTGCTGCTCTCAGCCGGGAGGGGATGCGGCCGCTGGCGAGCGTGCGGCGCGACGCCGCCGAATGGCCAGCATCCAGCCCGCGACAGCCGGACAGAGGAGAAACGTCGTGCTCAAGCTGCTCAGCGCCACCCCCAGCCCCTACGCCCGCAAGGTCCGCATCGCGTTGGCCGAGAAGGACATTCCGTTCGAGCTGATCACCGAGGTGCCGTGGGACCACTCCACAGCTACGCCGCAGTACAATCCTCTGGAAAAGCTGCCGGTACTGGTCTTCGAGGATGGCTCGAGCGTGTACGAGAGCCGCTACATCTTGGAAGTGATCGAGGCGAAGTGGCCTGTGCCACCGCTGGTGCCGGCCGATACCTGGGAACGGCTCGCGGCCCGCAAGGTAGAGGTCATCGCCGATGGCGTCTGCGACGCCTGCGTGCTGCTGTTCTGGGAGCGCCACCGCGGCGCAGACCAGCAGAGTGCCGAGTGGATCGCCCGCCAGCGCCGCAAGGTGGATGGCGGCGTGCGCGAGTTGGACCGCATCGGCGCCGGGCGCGACTGGATGGTGGGCGGCGGGTTCGGCCTGGCCGATATCGCCACCGGCACGGTGCTGCGCTACCTCGACGTGCGCTTCCCGGAGCATCCCTGGCGCAGCCAGTACCCCGACCTGGCCGCACGTTCGGCCCGGCTGGAGGCACGACCGAGCTTCGCCGCGACCGTGCCGGTGCCGCAGGTGATCGCCGACAAGGTAGTGTAGGCCGCGGCCTGGTTGTGCCGGCCGCAGCGAGGACATTGGGTGACCGCTTTGCGCAGGTTCGCCCAAAGCTCCGGCGGCGCAGTGACCCAACGGCGCATTGCCGACGTGACCGGGCCACGGTTCAGCTGGGTCAGGCGCGTCATCCCCTCAGAGCACCCATTGGGCGTCGCCCAAGCCGCTGAAATTGTTATCCGGCGTGGAAAAAGGACCCCGTTAGCGGGGTGATCGGCGTCCAAAAGGGACCCCTCTGACGGTGGGGTTCACGATGGCTTCTGGGATGACCGGAGGCCTGGGTTGGGATGCTGGTTGTGGAGACGGTTGCGAAG
>CAIMOR010000087.1 GCA_903843125.1 uncultured Rhodospirillales bacterium | reverse complement strand
GGTGCTGGAGGCCGCCGCCGCGCGCGACCCCGGGCCGCTCGACTGGACGGTGCTGGATGCGGCGGGCGACGCATTTTCGGCCGCTTGCGGAGTGTTGCGGATTTCCGCTCGCGACCTGTGCTAGCGTGCCGCCACAATCGCGCCACAAGGGAGACGCGCCATGGCCTATCGTCGTCTGCTGCTGCCCCTCACCGGCACCGCGGCCGGGGAAGCCGCGCTGGCTACCGGTCTCATCGTCGCCCGCATCTGGAACGCCCACCTGCACTGCCTGCACGTGCGCGTGGATGCGCGCGACGTGGCGCCGCTGGCCGGAGAGGGACTTTCCGGCGCCATGATCGAGGAGATGATGGCAGCCACCGAACGCGAGAGCGGCGAGCGCGCCGGCCGCGTGCGCGGCCTGTTCGACCGCTTCACCGCCGGCTCCGGCGGTGTGACGCTGGCCAACAGCGCCGAGACCGCGCTGAAGACCGATGGCCCGACGCTGAGCTTCGAGAGCATCGCCGGGCGCGAGGAGGACGTGGTGGCGCAGCAGTCGCGCCTCTACGACATGGCCGTGGTGCCGCACCCGGAGGCGGATGAGGATGTCTCCTCCTCCGACGCGCTGCACGCGGTGCTGTTCGATTCCGGCCGTCCCGTGCTGATCGCGCCGCGGGTGGCGCCGGCGGTGATCGGCACCCGCATCTGCCACGCCTGGAACGGCACGGCCGAGAGCGCCGCGGCACTGGCGGCGGCGCTGCCCTGGTTCCACCGGGCGGAGGCGGTGCAGATTCTCTACGCCGATGAATACCAGCGCCGCGGCCCGGCGGTGGAGGGCGTGCTGGCCTATCTGCGCTGGCACGAGATCAAGGCCGAGGCGAAGCTGTTCAAGCCGATCACCAAGGAGGTCGGCGCCGGGCTGCTGGGCGCGGCGCGCGACTTCGGCGCCGACCTGATCACCATGGGCGCCTACAGCCATTCCCGGCTGCGGCAGCTGATTCTGGGCGGCGTGACCCGGCACGTGCTGGAGAACAGCGACGTGCCGGTGCTGATGTGCCGCTAGCGCCGGCCGGGTGGGTCGGGGAGTCTCATTCACCGGCTGAATGACCATCGTGGCGCCGACGCGGGTGCGGAACCGGCGCCGGCACCCTATCTCCTGGCCCGACAGAGCAGAGGAGATCAGCGATGATCGACGTTCGACCCTTCAATACCCTCGGCGGTGCCGACCATGGCTGGCTGAAGGCCCGCCACCACTTCAGCTTCGCCAACTACCGCGACCCCAACCGCATGGAATGGGGCAAGCTGCGCGTGTGGAACGATGACGAGATCGCGCCGGGCACCGGCTTCGACCCGCATCCGCACCGGGACATGGAAATCGTGACCTACGTGCGGCGCGGCGCGATCACCCACAAGGACAACCTGGGCAACCAGGGCCGCACCGCCGCCGGCGACGTGCAGATCATGTCCGCCGGCAGCGGGATCGTGCACGGCGAGTACAACCTGGAAGACGAGCCGACCACGCTGTTCCAGATATGGATCCAGACCGACCAGCGTGGCGCCAAGCCCCGCTGGGGCGCCAAGACCTTTCCGAAGGACCAGCGCGAGGCCGGGTTCGAGGTGCTGGCCGGTGGCCGGCCGGGCGATGAGGCGAAGGGCGCGCTGCCGCTCTATGCCAATGCCGCCGTGCTGGCGACGACGCTGAAGGCGGGCCAGACGCTGGTGCAGCCGATGGCGGCCGGGCGCGCCGCCTACCTGGTGCCGGCGACCGGCGCGGTGACGGTGAACGGCGTGGCGCTGCACACCCGGGACGGCGCCGCGATCCGCGACGAATCCGCGCTGGAGATCACCGCGCAGGAGGATGCGGAACTGGTGCTGGTGGAGGTGGCGGCCGAGTAGGCGCGCGCCAGCGTCTGATCGTCGCCGGTGGAATCACCGCCGGCGTGAAGCGGTCGCTCAAGCATCGGCCTGGGGCCTGGCGGCCGCTTCTACCTGAGGCTGACCGCCTCTAGGGCGCGGCCTGGCCGGCATAGACCACCTGCCACAACAGGTCGCGCAGCACGCCGATGGGGTCGCGGTTGCCGCCCTCGGCGACCAGGCTGCGATGCCCGCCGGACAGCAGGACCTGGCGGGCGCCGGGCAGCCGGGCCGACTCGACCGGCACCAGCCCGTCGTTCGGGCCGGCGCCGCGGGCGCGCATCCAGCGGCTGAGCGGCAGGTAGGCACGGTCGTGCAGGTCCAGCGAAGCGCCGAGGTCGCTGGCGACGGAGACCACCGGCACGCGGCGGACCAGCGCGGCGATGGCCCCGGCGTGCGTGGCCATCCAGGCGGTGCGGGCGGCGGTGGTCAGGTCGCGCAGGGCCTCGCCGTCGCCGATGCCGAGCGCGCGCAGCGTGTGATGCGCGGCGCGGTGCAGCGCGGCCTGGGCGCAGATGGCATCGGCCACCGGGCTGCCGAAGAACGGCGACTGGATCGCGACGAAGCCGCGGCAGTACGACTCGGCCGGCGTGGAGAGCAGCGCGGCCAGTGCCTCCAGCCCGCCCTTGCTGTGGGCGATGAGCAGGGCGGGGCGGTCGCCCTCGGCCAGGGTTTCGGCCAGCCGGGCGGCGTTGCGCGCCACCGGCGCGGCGGTGGGCAGCGCCACCACCTGTACCGGCAGGCCGAGCGTGCGCAGCCAATCCGCCTGGGCGCCCATGTAGTCCAGCCCGACCGGGCGGAGGCGGGCCATCACCTCCCCCAGCAGGCCGTAGCACAGCAGGATGCGGCACTCGCCGAGCGCCGCCGCCAGGGCCCGGTCGTCCATCAGTCGACGGCGATGACGAGCTTGCCGAAGTTGCGGCCCTTGAGCAGGCCGATGAAGGCTTCCGGCGCATTGCGCAGGCCGTGGACGATATCCTCGCGGAACTTCATGCGGCCCTCGGCCATCCAGGCCAGCATCTGCCGGCGGAAGCCGGGGTAGCGCGCCCAGCCGTCCTTGTCGGAGACGATGAAGCCCTGGATGCGCAGGCGCTTGACCAGCACCAGGCGCAGGTTCGGGCCGGGGCGGGCCACCGTGTCGTTGTATTCGGCGATCAGGCCGCAGACCACGACGCGGCCGAAGTCGTTCATGCGGGGCAGCACCGCGGCCTGCAGGTCGCCGCCGACGTTTTCCCAGTAGACGTCGATGCCGCCCGGGCAGGCTTCCGCGAGCTGCGCCTTCAGGTCGCCGCGGTGGTCGATGCAGGCGTCGAAGCCGAGTTCGCGCACCACGTAGTCGCACTTGTCCGGCCCACCGGCCACGCCGACCACGCGGCAGCCCCTGATCTTGCCGATCTGGCCGACCACCTGGCCGACCGCGCCGGAGGCGGCGCCGACCACGATGGTCTCGCCGGGCTGCGGCTCGCCGATGTCCTCCAGGCCCTTCCAGGCGGTGAGGCCGGGCATGCCGAGGACGCCGAGGCTGGCCGAGAGCGGGGCGGAGTCGCTGCCGAGCTTGAACAGCGCGGCGCCGGGCCGCACCGAATAGCGCTGCCAGCCGAAGCCGCCGAGCACCTGGTCGCCGGGGGTGAAGCCGGGGTGGTTGCTGGCGACGACCTCGCCGGCGGTCTGCGCTTCCATCACGGCGCCGAGCTCGACCGGCTTGGAATAGCTTTTCGAGTCGCTCATGCGGCCGCGCATGTAGGGGTCCAGCGAGAGGAACTTGGCGCGGACCAGCACCTCGCCGGGGCCGGGCTGCGGCACCGCGGTTTCCACGATGTCGAAATCCTCCGGCACAGGCGCGCCCTGCGGGCGGCGCTTCAGCAGGATCTGCAGATTGGTGTCGGCCATGTTGTTCCTCCGTTCCGTGCCCTTGATGTAGGCGGGAACGGGGGGAATGTCAGGCCTGGGCGGCGGCCTTGCGGCGGGCGGCGCGGTTGCGCGGGGCCGGCTTGGCCGCGGCGGACTTGGCGGTGCCTGGCTTGGCGGCGGCCGGCTGCTCGGCGGCAGGCGGCACTGGCAAGGTCGGCTCGGGCACGGTTGGCTCGGGCATGGCGGTCGGCGCGGGCTCGGCCAGGCCCAGCACGCGGCGGTACAGCGCCAGGTGGGCCTCCGCCATGGCGGCCACGCTGTGCGGCGGGCGGATGCCGGCGCGCAGGCGGTCCCACAGGCCTTCGGTTTCCACCGCGCTGCGCATGACGTCGGTCAGACCCTGGGCGTCGTTGACCGGGGCGTGCAGGCCGTCGATGCCGTCGCGCACGGTTTCCGCCATGCCGCCGATGCCCGAGCAGATGGCGGGGCGCCCGTGATGGAAGGCCTCCAGCAGCACCAGCGGGGCGTTCTCGTACCAGATGCTCGGCATCACCACCCAGTCCACCTGGGCCATCAGCGCCGGCAGCTCGTCCGATTCGTATTGCCCGGTGTGGCGGGCGGCCGGGGCGGCGGCCAGGTCGGCGCGGAAGCCGGTGACCAGCGCTTCCGGCTGATAGGCGGTGCCGCCGTGCAGGTGCAGGCGGTGCGCGACGCCCTGGGCCGAAAGCTGCGCCGAGGCCTGCAGCAGCAGCCGGGCGCCCTTGATGCGGTTGATGTGGCCGAAGAAGCCGAATCGGTCGCGCCGGCCATCCGGGCTGGGCCGCAGCGGTGCCGCCGGCGAGTCGAGGATGCCGTTGCGCATCACCTCCAGCCGTTCGGCCGGCCAGCCGGCGGCGATGAAGCGGGTGCGGGCGAACTCCCCGGGCACCAGGATGGCGTCGGCGGTGCCCAGCGTGTCCCGCAGGGCCAGGTCGCGCAGCACGAAGTCCGCGCCGGGGCGGCCGGGGAAGCAGCGGCGGCAGCGGTCCAGGCTGGGGCCGGGGCAGAGCCGCTCATCCTCGGTCAGCAGCTCGCCCTCGCGGGTGCAGAGCGCGAAGTAGTCGTGCGCGGTGAACACCAGCTTCGCGTTGGGGGCGCAGCGGCGCAGCAGGTCCACCGTCTCCACCCCGAACAGCAGGGGATGGTGGATGTGGATGACGTCCGGCCGGGCCTGCTCGATCAGCGGTGCCAGCGCCTCGAGCCCATGGGTGTCCAGCTGGTTCAGGAAGAAGCGGTCGAAATGGCCGAGCCAGACCAGCATCTCGTCCGGGTGGCCGTTGACCGCCTGCAGCATGGAGCCGGGGTGGCGATTGCGCAGTGGCGGCGAGACGGCGGCGAGGAACAGGCCCTCCACCCCGTGCTGGTCGCGCAGCTGGCGGAACAGGGTGCGGGCCACCACCTCGGTGCCGCCCGGCTGCAGCGCCGGGTGGTTGTGGCTGATCATCAGCAGGCGCATCAGGCTGGCACCCCGGCGGCGGCGTGGAATTCCGGCCGCGCCATCAGCGTCTCGATCGCCTGGTTCCAGCGGCCCTGGTGCAGGCGGCGGTTGTAGGCGGTGGCCAGGTTGCGGTCGTGCACCGCGTGGTCGCGGATGGACTGGCGTTCGAAGTGGTAGAGCTCGGCGCGCGGCTCGTAGCCGATCTCGCCGCCCTGGGCGCGCAGCTTCAGGCAGAGGTCCGAGTCCTCGTAGTCGCCGATCACATAGCTGGTGGTGAAGCCGTCCACCTGGTCGAACCGGGCGCGGTCCAGCAGCATGGCGGCGCCGGTGATGGCGGGCACGCGGCGCGGCCGGTCCAGGGCCGGGAAGCCGCGCGGGGCGCCCTTCATGTAGTGGTTGTTGAACCACTCGTTCAGCGGGCCGTTGCGTTCGAAGTAGAGGCCGGCGTGCTGCACCGAATCGTCCTCGGTCAGCAACTTGGGGCCGACCGCGAACAGCGCCGGGTCGGCTTCCAGCGCGGCGACCAGGGTGGGCAGCCAGCCGCGCGCGGCGGGCACGACATCGGAGTTCAGCATCAGCAGGCGGGGTGCCTGGGCCACGGCGGCGCCGGCGTTGCAGGCGCTGGCGAAGCCGTAATTGCCGGCCTGCACCACCAGCGTGACCGGCACGCGGTACAGCGCATGCAGCGCGCGCAGCAGGTGCTCGGTCTCCGGTTGCTGCTCCGGGCTGTCCAGCACGTAGACCAGCTCGCACTCGGCCATCGCCGGGTCGCGGGCGAAGTGGGCCAGCTGGAAGCGGATGAAGCGGAGGTTGCGGTACAGCGGCACCACCACCGAGACCGCCGGGTCGGGGCGGGGCGTGCCGATTCGCACGACCTCCGGCGGTTGGCGCGCGGCCAGGAAGGCGGCCTGGATGCGGCCGAGCGCGGGCAGGAAGGCCTGCTCCAGCATCGGCTCGCTCAGCGCGTTCAGCGGCAGCGCGGTCAGCAGCGTGTCCCGCGCCTGCTGCGGCGGCAGGATGCCGGGCGGCGAGAGCGGCTCCAGCAGTTCCCCGGTGGCCAGTTGCAGCCGCAGGGTCCATTGCGACTGGGCGCACTGGGCGATCTTCGGCAGCCAGGCGATGAAGCCGGGCTGGCTGGCGCCCAGGCCGTGCGGCGCCTGGGCGAAGGCCTTGGAGAGGTCCGGCCGGGCGTAGCGGTGGCGCTGCTCGACCGGCAGCGCTTCCTCCACGAACAGCGAGCGGATGGTGACCTGGTCGACCAGGTTCAGCGGGTCGCGCAGCCAGCCGCGCAGGAACAGGCCGCCGCCATGGTCGTCCACCGCCAGTTCCAGCGCGGCGCCGACCGGGCGCTGCGGATCGGCGAAGGTGCGGGCCGGCTGGGCCATGGCCAGGCTGGCCTGGGCGCGGAGATAGCCGCGGGCCCTTGGGTCGGCGCCCGAGGCCTGGGCAAGTTCGCCCATGCCGGCCAGGTGCAGCGCGGCGCCGGCTCCGCCCTGGCGCGGCAGGTCGGCCAGCAGCGG
>CAIMOR010000086.1 GCA_903843125.1 uncultured Rhodospirillales bacterium | reverse complement strand
GCCGGCCAGGCATCCCCCGCCTGCACCTGCGGAATCCGCAGCGCGGGCGCGAAGGCGGCGCGGGCGCGTTCCAATGCGCTGCCATGGCCGATGACCAGCAGCTTCAACGCGCCGCTCTCCAGCCGCGGCGCCAGCCCCTGGCAGGCCTTGACGATGATCTCGGGGCCGATCCCCGCGGGGTCGCCCATGGTGATGGCTAGATGGGCCGTCATGCGTCGATGCTCCCGAGGGAAAGGCCGTTGTCGGCGAGAAGGTCGCGCCACAGCGCATCCGCGCCGAACGCCCCCGATTTGGATAGAACGGCGACGCCATCCCAGACGCCTCCCTGCAGGCTGGCGCGCGGCACGCCCGGCATCGCAACGCCCTGCGCGAGCAGCCCTTCCGCGCCCAGCGCGTCGCAGACGGCACGCAGGGTCTCGCCACCCGCCACCAGCAGCGTGCCGGGGCGCGGCAATGCGCGGACCAGCACGGCGAAGCCGGCGGCGATACGCTGCGCCGCCGCGGCGCGCGGCAACGCCGGCAGCGTGAGGCTCACCAGCGCAGCACCACGCATGGCCAAGGCGGCAGCGACCTTGCCGGCGTCGGGTTCCGCCAGCGGCATCCAGGCGTCGCCGCAGGCGGCGAGTTGCCGTGTGGTCACCGCCTGGTCAGAGCCGAACAGGCCCAACACCGGCGCCTGCACATGTGTCTCGGGGCAAACGGCGGCGCTGCCGGCCAGGGCGCGGCCCAGGCCGCCACTGCCGCACCATAGCACCCGGCCCGCAGCCGCGCGGCCCAACGCCACGATATGTGCCAGGTCGGCATCGGTCTCGGCGTCGAACAGGCTGAGCCCGGGCGGCAGGGTCCGGCCCAGGCGACCGGACTGCACGACGAGACCCTCACCGGCAAAATCCGGCATCGGCACCGGCGCCCAGGCACCATCCGGCTGACCTGCCAGCACCTGGCCACCGCGCGTAATGCGGCGCTGCGCGGGAAAGCCCGGGGCCACCACTGCGTGGTGCCACAGCCCTGTCGCCCAACAGGCCGCGAGTTCGGCCGCGACCTGACCACGCAGCAGGCTGTCCACCTTCTTCAGCGCGATATCGCCGCCGGCCAGCGCCGGCGCCAAGGCAGCCGCGCGGGCAAAGGCGATCTCGCGCGGGGCCTCGCGTGTGCCGCTGTCCAGCGCCAGGCTGCCGGCGCCACCCCGCGCCCAACGTACCGGCACCGCGCCACACAATCCGGCAAACTCCGCGGCGGTGTCCAACGCGCCGGTCAGGTCGTCGGCCAGCAGGCGCAGCACCGGCCGGCTCAACGGCGCGGTTCCGGCAGGCCGATGGCGCCGCGCGAAAGCCGCACCGCCTCGGCCAGTTCCGCCGCCACCCGGCACACGTGCGGTGCCGCCAGCGCGGTGAATTCCCCAGCCGGCAGCCGCCCGCCGGCAATGGTCAGGCTGACACCGGCCAGCGGCCTGCCATCGGCGCCCAGCACCGGCGCGGCCACGGTGCACAGGCCATAGGCGTTCTCGCCATCGGACAGCGCGTAGCCCTTCGCGCGCACCAGACGCAGCCGCTCCAGCAGGGGCTCCAGCCCGGTGATGGTACGCTCGGAAAGCTTCACCCGCGGCAGGCTTTCCAACTGCGCCACCTGTTGCTCCGGCGGCAGCCAGGCCAGCATGGCGTGGCCGAGCGCGGTGGCGTAGGCGCCGATGCGCGTGCCCGGACGGCGCTGCACGCCGTGGCGGTCCAGCCCGGCCTCGACACGGGCCAGGTAGACCACCTCGCCCTGGTCCAGCACGCCGAGCGAGCCGGCATCGGCAAAGGCCGGCACCAGGTCCCGCAGCAGCGGCGTGGCATGGCCGGCCAGATCGTCGGCAGAAAGCGCGGCGTGGCCCAGTTCCAGGCATTTCAGCGCCAGGCGGAAGCGGCGGCCCTCGCCCGGGCGCAGGTAGCCCAGGCCCAGCAGCGTATGCACCAGGCGGAAGGCTGTGCCGCGGTCCAGCCCGGCGCGAGCGGCCACCTCCGCCATCGTCAACTCGGCGCGCTCGGGCGTGAAGGCATGCAGCACAGCGAAGGCCTTGGCGACCGACTGCACCTGGTTCTTCGGGTTTTCCGCCAGGCGGTCCTCCCGCCCTGGTGCTGGTCTCGCGCCGTCCACCCAGAATGCCTTTTGATCGGAATGCGAACTCTTGTTCGCCGCTCCAAGGTCTGATACGCCCGCAGGTGCCCGGACGTCAACGCCCGGCCGCGCTCGGAAAGGGGAACGCCGCATGTCTGCACCATCCAGCCCGGGGCATGCCGTGGTGACCGGCGCGAGTTCCGGGATCGGCGCCGCCATCGCCACGCACCTGCTGGGGCTGGGCTGGCAGGTAACGGGCCTGAGCCGCAGCGCGCCGACCCTGTGCCCACCAGGCTACCAGCACCGCGCCGTGGACCTGACGGACCGCGCCGCCATCGCCCCTGCCCTGGCCGGGCTGCGGCCGACCGCGCTGGTGCACGCCGCAGGACTGATGCGCGGCGGCATGCTCGGCGCGCTGGACTTGGCGGCCGGGGAGGCGCTGTGGCAGCTGCATGTGGATGTGGCGTTCCGGCTGGCGGACCAGTTGGCGCCGGTGCTGCCGGATGGCGGCCGGATGGTGCTGCTGGGCAGCCGCGCCGCCGCAGGCGCGCCGGGGCGCAGCCAATACGCCGCCAGCAAGGCGGCACTGGTGGCCATGGCGCGGTCCTGGGCGGCCGAGTTGGCGCCGCGCGGCATCACCGTGAACGTTGTCGCGCCCGCCGCCACGGATACACCGATGCTGCGCGACCCCGCCCGCGCGGCGACGATGCCCCGGGTGCCGCCCATCGGGCGCTACATCCGGCCGGAGGAGGTCGCGGCGCTGGTCGGCTTCCTGCTGGGGCCCTTCGGTGGTGCCATCACCGGCCAGCAGCTGGTGATCTGCGGCGGTAGTTCGCTTTAGCCGCAGGCCGGCGTCGGCTGCATCGGCTCAAGGCCGCAACCGGCAGCCCAGGCCGCGCCGGCGCATCCGGGCGGCGCCCTTCGCCGCCGCCGCCGACGCGCCGGAGCAATAGCCGCCTCGGCGCTTGCCCGCCGACCCAGGCGAAGTGCCGGTAAGCAGCACCATGCGCCCTGTCGGGCGCATGGTGTTCTATAACTGGTTGAAACTAAGGCAAGAAATCCGTGCTGGTGATGCCATCAGAACGGATGCGCTCTAGCTCACCGTGCCGATGATGCGGTTGTGGCCGTGCTCGATCACCTGGTGCAGGAAGCTGCGGTTGATCTGGTCGCCATTCGCGTCGAAGTCGCAGGTGGCACCGGCGCCGACGAAGTCGATGTCTTCGCCGGCACGGATCAGCCGCAGCGCCTCCACAACGTCGTCAACCTGCCGCCCCGGTGGGTTGCAGACCTCCGGGATCGCCTGCGTCCAGACCTTGGCCGCCTGCGTGCGCGCCTTCTCCATGGCCATGGCGATGGTGCAGACCTGGTCGTGCGCATTGCCGGCGAACAGGTAGACGGTGTCCGCCGGCGCGCCCATCAGGCGCACGAAGCGCTTGTAGGAGGCCGTCTCCAGCGGCGGCGCCGGCTGCAGGTGGTGGATGCCTTCGGCGATCTGCTCGCCGACGCCCTGGATGAAGCGACCCTCCGCATCCGCGCCGATCGAGAGCGCGACGATCTTCGACTTGAAGCCGCCGCGATACGCCTCCCGAGCGATGGAGACGAAGTCGGTCAGCAGCGAGAGGCAGAATACCGCCTCCGGCTCCGGCCCGAAGGCGCGTTCCACCTCGGCGCGATAGCTGGACTGGTCGGGGTTGTAGAGCACGGTCTGGGTGACGGTGCCGCCCTGCCGGGCCATCTCGGCCTTGAACGGGTCGATCATCGCCAGCACGAAGGGGTTCTGCTGCGCCAGGATGGCGACGCGCTTCACGCCGATGCTCTGCATCACCTTGGCGCCGGCCGGGCCCCATTGCGTGCTGCGGGCCTGGAAGCGCCAGACCAGGCCCTTGGTGTCGCCCTGAGTGATGGCATCGGCGGAAGCCGAGACCATCATCACCTTGTCGGCGGCCAAGATCAGCGGCCGGGCGGCCAGCGCGATCGGGCTGCCCCAGAAGCCGCCCACCGCCTCAACCTGGTTGACCTCCAGCAGCTTCTTGGTGGCGGTGACGCCCACGGTCGGGTTGGTCTCGCTGTCCTCGATGAACAGCCGCAGCCGCCGGCCGCCCAGGATGCCGCCGGCGCCGTTCACCTGGTCCACCACCAGCTGACCGGCCTTGCGCATGTCCGCCCCATAGGCGCCTGTGGCGCCGGAGAAGGGCAGCACCATGCCGATGGGAATCTCCGCCGCCTGGGCCGCGGCATTGTACAGCGCAGGCGCCGCCAGCGCGGCACCTCCGGCCAG